>DIFE01000125.1 GCA_002418985.1 Deltaproteobacteria bacterium UBA5756 | reverse complement strand
GTATTAATGCAAGTAGGTACTAGATATGATTGAACAGAGACTGAGACTGGAGGAAAAGAAGCGCACCATAGTCGCGGATCTTTTTCATGCGTTGCTTCATCAGTTGATGACCGCGCAGATTAAAGTGCAGGACTTAGATCTCGAAGGTTTGAGGGGAACGGGATGAATCTCAGAGCCTATATTAACCGACGAAGCCTTTGGCGAACGATCGCCGAGAGTGTTTCCGTTGCCTTACAAGATTTTTCTCAGAGTGAACCGCAACTCGTGGCAAACATGGTTTTCCAGATACCAAGAGCAGTAAACGCCCTCCAACTAACGGCGATTCAATCCGGCGGGGTATTTGTTCATCAACACCCGCAGGCAAAATGCGCCAATTTCCCTAAGCCAAAACTTGGGAGCGTAGAAATCGGCGACCTCTTGCTTCTGAGAACAGAACGCCGCAACGGCAGGATAGTCTCTAGCTCCGCATTCTTGCTTCAAGCAAAAAAGTCTGCCAGGCTTCTTTTGCATCGTCCCGACAATACGAACCAACACTATCTTTATGCACGCTGGCCACTGTTCGAATACGCATACGCAACGAGACTGCTTAATGGTCAGAAGCGTCAGATAACAGGCCTCGATTTGTATAGCGCAAGCAAGTATCTTCTAATCGGGAAGAACCAGCCGTATTTCTCGGCCAATTGTCGTTATTGTTGCCCCCGTTATATTCTCTCTAACCACTGTTGCGCGCTAACAGCACATCCGACTTTTCCGAGTTTAACTCACTACCGTTGTTTTGTGGGCGAGATGGTAGACTTCATTCTTGGAAACGCCGGCAAGGACTGCACAGCACCGCCACCGGATGCAGACGTTGGCTGGAACAAAGTGATTGAGGACTTGACGACTGTCACAGCAAAAAGCGCATCGGTTTACATGGGGAAAGCTTCGGGGTTGCAGGGGACAGAAAGGGGGCAGTACCTATGCTTCCTGTCGGGCGATGCCTTCCGTATTCTGGATGGTAACTTGAAGGATTTTAAAGATAAGATACAGCCACCGGATGGCAATGTTCCGAAAGTGCCGGAAGAAGTTTCTGATTCCGGCGGAGAAGAAAACTCTGGCATTTCGATAATTGAATTCGTGGTTACGCTCGACGAGTAGGGAACAAGCGAACCGGTATTGATGCGACGGCAGACCTGGAAGGTATGGGATCGCGCTCTATCCAAAAAGACAAAAAGGCCTCTTCCGAGACCCCATTACGCTCATCTTTGCGGATGATCCACCTCCGTTGAAACGGATTGGGTATTTAGCAACACTGGTTATTGGATAAAACAAGTATTTTTTCAGTAATTTGAGACGATGGCAAAGCCCACCGAACATAAGACCGTCCAGGGACGCATCCTGAAGTATGCGCAGGAGATCGGGTGGACCTTTGTGCCCCGTGAGGAGGCACAAAGGCGGCGGGGGTTCAACGGGGGTGGGGCCGCGCCGGAAGAGCAGGCTCGAAATGCCTCGCTCTATTTTGAGGAGCTCCTCTTTGCCAAAGTCGGGGAATTCAACCCGAAATACAGGGAGACTGCGGGCGCACTTCTGGGGCAGTTCCGGCATATCCATGCCGATATTTACGGAAACCGGGACTTTGTGGGCATCCTGCGGAACCGGGGAAAGTTCTTCTGTGCGGAGGATGCGCGCGAGCTTGATCTTATGGTTATCGATTATCTCGACCCTTCGCGGAATGTCTATGAGGTCACCGAGGAGTTTTACTGGCACAACGGGCACTACGGCAACAGGGAGGATGTGGTCTTTCTCGTCAACGGCATTCCGGTGGTTGTCATTGAGTGCAAGAACGCCAACAAGGATGAGGCCATCGCACTTGCCGTCGACCAGTTACGGCGGTATCACGACGAAACGCCGGAGTTTTTCGTTCCCCAGCAGGTCTTTACCGCCACGGAGGCCATAGGCTTCTCCTATGGCGTCACCTGGAACACGGTTCGCCGGAATATCTTTAACTGGAAATCATGGCAGATAGGGAAGCTTGAAGACAAGGTAAAGAGCTTTTTTCACATCCCCCACATCCTTATGTTCCTCAAGGACTACATTATCTTTGCCGAGAAGGAAGAGGAACTGCAGAAATATATCATGGCCCAGCACCAGGCGGCCGCCATCGGTCGCATTGTCGAGCGCGCCCACGATCCGAAGAAGACGCGGGGCCTTATCTGGCACACCCAGGGCAGCGGGAAGACCTTCACCATGATCAAGGCGTCGGAACTGCTGTTCAAGGCGCCTGAATCGGACAAGCCGACGATTCTCATTATGATCGACCGCAACGAGCTGGAAGACCAGATGCTCAAAAATCTCGCCTCGCTGGGGATCGGCAACGTGGAGCAGGCGGACAGCATTCCGGGGCTCGCCGCACTTCTGAAGAGTGACTATCGCGGCATCATCGTGACGACCATACACAAGTTCCGGGATATGCCGGCAGACATCAACGAGCGGGCCAACATCTACGTTCTTGTCGACGAGGCCCACCGTACCACGGGCGGAGACCTGGGCAACTACCTCATGGCGGGACTGCCCAATGCCACATACATCGGATTCACCGGGACGCCCATCGACAAGACCGCTTACGGCAGAGGCACCTTCAAAACCTTCGGCATGGAAGATGACAGGGGCTACCTGCACAAGTATTCCATATCGGAAAGCATCGAGGACGGCACGACACTGCCGCTTTTTTACAACCTTGCGCCCAACGAGATGCTGGTTCCCCATGAGGTACTCGAAAAGGAGTTCCTCGCCCTGGCCGAGGCGCAGGGGGTTTCCGACATCGAAGAACTGAACCGCATCCTGGAGCGGGCGGTCAAACTGAAGAACTTCCTCAAGGGGGAAAAGCGCATCGAAATGGTTGCGCGATACGTGGCGGACCACTACCGGGAAAATGTGGAGCCCCTCGGGTACAAGGCCTTTCTGGTGGGGGTGGACCGCGAGGCCTGCGCCCTGTACAAGAAGGCCCTCGACCGGTATCTGCCCGCCGAATACTCGGAGGTGGTCTTCACCGGCAACAACAACGATTCTCCATTTCTCAAAGAGTTCCACCTCGATCCGAAGAAGGAAAGGCAGATCAGGAAGGATTTCACCAAATTCGGTCAGTTTCCGAAGATGCTCATCGTTACGGAAAAGCTTCTCACCGGGTACGACGCGCCCATCCTCTACGCCATGTACCTCGACAAGCCCATGCGGGACCACACTCTCCTCCAGGCCATCGCGCGCGTGAACCGTCCTTACGAGAATGAAAAGGAAGAGATGGTCAAACCCCACGGGTTTGTCCTCGATTTTGTAGGCATATTCGAGAAGCTTGAAAAGGCACTCGCCTTCGACAGTGATGAAGTTAAGGCTGTCATCAAAGATATTGACCTTCTGAAGACTCTTTTTCAGACCAAAATGGGTGAAAAAGTGCCTCAATACATCAAGCTCATAAAGCACAACTTCGACGACAGGGATGTTGACGGTCTTATTGAATCCTTCCGCGAAAAAGACAGGCGCAAGGAGTTCTTTAAAGAGTATAAAGAGATCCAGATGCTCTACGAGATCATTTCGCCGGACAAGTTCCTCCACCCCTTCCTTGATGATTACGCCACGCTGAGCGCCATATACGAGGTGGTACGCAAGGCCTATGCGAAGACCGTTTACGTCGACAGGCTTTTCCAGAAAAAGACGAATGAACTGGTCCGCAAGCAGATCGGTTCCCTGCCCATTCCCGAGGTGACGGAATTTGTGGAGATTGACAACAGGACGATAGATCTTATACGGGAGAAGAAAGGCGGGGATACGACAAAGATTATCAACCTTGTGAAGAGCATCGAGAAGGCAGCCGAAGACGAAAGCGGCGATCCCTATCTCATCGCAATGGCCGAGCGGGCGCGTGCCGTTCAGGAAGGATTCGAAGACCGGCAGAAGAGCACCGCCGACTGCCTCGCCGAACTGGCGAGGGAGATTGAGAAGAACGAGGAGAGGAAGAAGGAGCAGGCCGCGAAAGGACTCGACGGGCTGACATACTTTGTGTACCGGACGCTTCTCGATGCCGCCCTGGAAAATCCCGAAGAGACAAGCAAGAAAGTACGGGAGGCTTTTGGGGAATATCCCCACTGGAGACAGAGCGAAAAGGAACTGCGGGAACTGAGGAAGATGATGACCTTCGTAATCTATTCGGAGGAAGACGATCTGAACAAGGTGGTGCAGATCGTGGATACCATTATCAGGCTTTTGGAGAAAGCTCACAAAATATGAAGGCGAAGTGGCGGGATAAAGATGAGTTCAAGGAGCATGTAAGATCCTGGGCGGCAAAGCTTGACGTAAAGATCCGATTGCTGACCGTCAGACCCATGAAAACCAAATGGGCATCGTGCTCTACCGACGGAAGGCTGACGTTCAACAGCCAGCTTCTCGATATGGACTCGGAAGTGGCGGATTACGTGATCGTCCATGAACTCCTTCATTTTTCCATACCAAACCACGGCAAGCTCTGGAAAAGCCTCATGAAGGCCCACCTGGGAGACTATGAGGCAATGGAACAAATGCTGAAGAGCCAGAAGTAATGTATGGATCACAGCGGGGATCCATACATTACTTCTGGCTCTCTTTTTTCTTTAATGCGGCGGTATTTTCCGTTACAATGAAGCCAATTATGGGAAACGCGCGCTTTTTCGTGAACAGCCTCTTCTATCCCTGCATTGTCGCGGCGGTCGCTATGGCCGTTCTGTTCATTGCCCGCGGGATAACCGTTCATCTTATCAAGAAATGGATGCGGCGTTGTGAAACCGGGGTGAATGGCGTGATACTTGAGTCTTTCAGGGTTCCGTCCATCTACTGGTGTATCGCCATAGGGCTTTACATTGCCATCGAACTTTCCGAACTGCCGCGAAAGTACGTTTTCATCGTTGACCGGACCATCTATATCCTCATCGTCTTTTCGGCCACGATCGCGCTGGCGAATCTCGCCGTCAAAGCCTTCGAAAACTATGCCCGGCGCTCCGACATCAGCATACCGGCAACGGGAATACTCTTCGGTGTCTTCAAGGCCACCATCATCATCGCGGGCATCCTTGTCATTCTCAACATCCTCGGTGTTTCCATCGCGCCGCTGCTGACGGCACTTGGGGTCGGCGGTCTTGCTGTTGCCCTTGCCCTTAAGGACACGCTCTCCAATCTCTTTGCCGGGCTCCACATCATCGCCTCGAAACAGGTGCGCCCCGGCGACTACATCAAGCTGAACTCCGGCGAAGAAGGGGTTGTCACCGATATTACCTGGCGGTCCACGACGATCACGTCCGCGGCAAACAACATCATAATCGTTCCCAATGCCCATGTAGCCTCGGCCACGATCACAAATTACGAGCTTCCCGACAGGCAGATGTCTGTGGGCGTCCAGGTCATCGCCCCCAACGGGGAGGATCTGGACAGGATAGAGGCCATCACCCGCGAAGTCGCCCGGGGGGTCACGAATGAAGTCCCCGGAGCCGTCCCGGGTGAAGAACCGTCGGTGCGATTTCACACCTTCGCCGACAACGGCGTAGGGTTCTCCGTCAATATCAAGATAATGGATTCCAGCTCCCTCCATGTTGTCAGGCACCACCTGATAAAGGCCCTCCACAGGAGATATGCCGAGGAAGGTATCGCCATCCCCCCCAAAAATGCCGCATAATGACGAAGTCCTTGTTGTTCACCTCGGCGGGTTGGGCGATGTTTGTCTCGCCGAGTCCCTGTTCCTGTCTCTGCGGGAGCACTTCGGGGACTGCCTGGTGGCCCTGGGGAACAGGCGGTTTCTCGATCTCTTCAGCGAATACTTCACAAGAACGCACGGTGTGGAGTCGCGGCACTGGCTGTACCTTTTTTCAGAAAAACTCACCGGGCCGCGCTGGAAGAGAATCGTTTTTATCGGTAAGGACAGGCAGGGATCCATCAGGAAGCGATGGAGAGCGCATTCAGCGGAAGAACCCCTGTTTATCGACATGTACCCCGATGGCGCATTCGGTCCCGCGGAACCGCCGGATGCCCGGGGGTCCGTCCGTGAGACGATGCATATTGAGGCCTATCAGCTTCACCAGCTCCCCGCGTATGGAATCAAACCGGCAAGGGTGAATATACCTGCGAAGAAGGTTAACAGGGTCATTCTCTACCCCGAGGAGGGCTTTTCAAAGGAAAAGTGGCCCGTCGAGGACTTTATCGCCCTCTTCCGTCTGCTGAGGGGAAGAGGGGCGAACACGTTGTTGCTGAGGCCCCCGGAGCTTTCGTTGCCCGTGGAAGGTGCCCTGTCTTTCGAAGACCTCTCCGAAGTGAAGAGGTTTTTCGGTGAAGGCGGTCTTTTTGTATCCAACGATTCCGGCATGGCCCATCTTGCCGCCGCCTGCGGACTCTCCACAATAACCATCTTCACGACCTTCAACCCCGCAATCTGGCACCCCATGGGGCGGAATATCTCGCTGAAGGCGGGAATGGACGAGGTGGAAGTGGCTTCGCTTGCGGAAATGATCCTGCAGTAACCCGGTCTTACTTCTTTTCCTTGTCTTCGAGGCTGTCGAGGAGGCGCATTACTTCCATGCCTTCGCGGGAGTTGATGCCGTAGCGGGAGATGGCCTTTTCGAAATTTGTCTTTGCCAGCATGATGTTTCCCTTGGACATGTAGTAGCGGCCGAGGTATGCGTGGCCCCCGGCCTCATCGCCCGTCCTGCCGAGAATCATGCCGAGACGGTAATATATCTCCGGATAGGTTGATGCATAGGGGATGAGCGAGTTGTATGTGCTCACCGCCATATCGATTCTGCCCATACCCTCATATGCCCTGGCAAGATAGTAGCGCCCCACTCTTTCATTCGCGTTCCTGAGGACCGCGGCCGCCTCGGGAAACTTGTTGGCGGCAATGTATATCTCGCCCAGGAACAGATCCCGGTAAGGGGACGGGTTCTTGCGGGCGACTTCGACGGCCTTCTCGAAGTTACCTTTCAGGGAATAGTAAAGCGATGCCCCGTACGCCGCCACCGGATCCTTCCTGTCGCGGTTATAGCGCGAAAGCCAGACGTTGTCCGCAAGACCGGAAGAGCGATAGCTCTGATAGACCCTGGCCCTGGCTATTATATAGGGGAACAAAGAGGTGCCCGCCGATGGCGGCCTTCTCGTCCAGGTCTTTTCAAGGTTGATGATACGGCTTTCATGGTAGGGGTGGGTGAGCAAATACTGGGGATAGAGTTTGTCGCCGCCACCGGCCCTGAGCTTCTTCAGGAAATCGGCGATGCCCAGACCGCCGTAGCCCGCATCGTTGGCGAGGATGGAACCTTCACGATCGGCCTCTTCCTCATCCTCCCGGGAATACCTCAGCGCCATACTTTGCGCCGTGCCCATGCCGGTCACGAGGACCGCGTCGCGGGCGGAATCGCCAACGAGCATTGCCGCGAGCATAGTGGCGATGACAGTGGCGTTGAGATATTTTTGCTTGTCCATTCTCTTGGCTATATGTCGTTTCTTGATGTGGGCGAACTCGTGGGCCATGACGCCCGCCAGTTCCTCTTCGTTATCGCAATTGGCGATGAGCCCTGATGCGATATAGACATAGCCGCCGATCGTCGCGAAGGCATCGATGGTGGGAGTATCAATGACAGTGAGGACCACGGGAAAAGGCATGGTGGTTTTGCTTTCAAGCCTGCTTCGTATCTCGTTCACGTAGAGCGATACGTATGGATCGTTGTTGATCGGGACCGCCCGGGCGATCTCCAGAAATACCTCCTTGCCGTACTTGCGCTCCTCATCGTTTGTCAGAGCGAAAGCAGGCACGGACGCGGCCAGGAACGCGAGGACTACCAGGAATGCGATACATCTTTTCATCGTTTTTCGGCTATTTTCTTCTTTGATTTTGATGTGTTGTGCCGGGTGACTTTTTTTCTGGTCGCGGATTTTTTGGTTTTCACAGTCTTGGCCGAACAGAAGGCGACAGTCGTGGTGGAGGACCGTGCGAGACGAAGCTGCTCGTCGGTGGGCACGTCATCGTAGACCGTCTTGAGTATCTGGACGCTGTCGCCCCAGAGATTCCGGCTTCCAAGCATGGCGAGGATATAGACCTTGCCGTTCTTTTCAAAAGCCCCGACATAGCAATGCCGGGCCGCCCGGGTATATCCCGTTTTCCCGCCGATGGCCGGTTCGAAGCAGAACAGGAGCCTGTTGTGGTTCTTGTACCGGATCTTGCGCGCGCTGTCCTCGAAGAGGAAGTATTTCGTGGAGACCAGTTCGAGAAAGCGCTCGTTGGCGAGGGCCTGTCTGAAGATAAGGGCCAGGTCGTAAGGGGTGGTGTATTGATTGTCTGAGGGGAGGCCCGATGCGTTTTCAAAGTTCGTGTCGATGGCACCCAGGTCCCGGGCGCGTTCCGTCATCATGCGCGCAAAGGCGCTCTCGGATCCGCCGACATGCGTGGCAAGCGCATACGCGGCGTCGTTGGCCGATTCCACCATCGCGCCTTTCATCAGATCCGCCGACCGGTATTTGTTCCCGGGCACGAGATTCATCTTCGAGCGGGGTATCTTTACCACCTGTTTGTCGGGGACAACGATCTCGTCGCCGCCGAGCTGCTCTATGGCAATAAGGGTCGTCATGACCTTGGTCGTGCTTGCCGGCGGTAGCCTGCGATGATAGTCCCTGCCTGTAATGACCCGAAAGGTGTCCTTCTCGACGAGTATGTATGACGCCGCCGTTATGCCGCCGTTTTCTGCGGCCGGAAGAATGGAAGGTGTAAGGGAAAGACACATGAGGAGGCAGAGGACAAGTACAAAGCGCATCTTGGCTTATTTATACACCATTTGGACGGGCGATACAAGCCTTACGGACTTTCCGGGGGTGGAATGAGCGATAAAAGGGACCAGGCAGCGGGACGCCTTCGAATCCGGAAGTTTTTTCTAGACTATCATCTGTACCGTTCCGTCGGGTATCACTGCCACGCGGACTTTTCTATTCTGGAATTCCCCGTCGAGTTGCCCGATGAGGCCGTCGAGATCGTCGACCCAGGTGATGTCTTCCTTCCTTCCGAACCAGTACGAGCCTGCATGGTCCTTGTGACGGGAATAGAGGAAGAGCTTCTTGAGTCTTTCATGGGCGACCCTCTCCCCGCGGGCGAGCCTGCCCCAGTGGTCTCTTCCGAACCTTCCCATGAGATAGTGGATGACCTGCCCTTCTTCGATGTCGCACAGAAGAACCAGATGGCCCCCGGCGGCGGAAAGGATCGCTTCCGATATGGAGGCGGCTATGATGGCCTCGTTGCCCTTGCCGAAGGTGTTGGCAAAGACGATGTCGTACTGACCGGCCGCTTTCGTTCCGTAATGCCTGAGCGCGCCCCCTATCATGGCGGGATAGAGACCGTCGGGGTAGCCGGCGAAGACGTCTGTGGCGCGGGCGGAGCTGTTTACGAAGACGTCGATCTTGATGTCCAGGGCCGCCATCCTCCCCGATTCCCGTATGTCGGAAAGGATTGCGTTGCATGAGTGGTTGCCGAGACCCCAGCAACTATTCAGGTTTTCTTGGAGGAGCAGCCCGTGATGGTACTCAATGGCGTCGATGTGGGCGATCCCCGGGAATACGATCTTGTACCCGCCGCCAAAGCCGCAGAACTGGTGGGGGATAAAGGACCCGATACCGATCCTGAGATCGCAGCTCAAATATTCTTTATTAATGGTAACGGGTGTCCCGAGGGACGTCTCGCCGATCGTTTCGCAGTTCTCGTAGCAGTTGTGGTTGTAAACGGGAAAGCGTTCGAGGGCCTCTTTGCCCAGCTTCTTGCGGAAGTCGGCGTTGTTGTGGGGGGAGTGGGTCCCGAGGGCACACAGGAACCGGACCTGGCTGTCGGCGATACCGGCGGCTTCAAAGGCTTCGAGGAGGTGGGGAACGATCTCGTAGGTGCGCGTGGGCCGTGAAAGGTCGTCGAAGAGGACGCAGACCTCTTTTTTGCCCTTCATGAGGGGCACGAGGGGCATTATGGCCCGGTGGTAGTCGTCACCCCCGATCGGCTGCCTGGCGTCACCCTCCATCGAAAGGACATCGACCTCCCAGCGGTCGGGAAATTCCATCTCCAGGATGCGTTCCGAATTCCACAGGTTATGGGGCAGAGTTATTTTCATATAAAAAACTTGAATGATAACAAAGGCTAGGGTACAGTATACAAAATTAATGAAGAAACTGGTAATAAAAAAAGACAAGACCATCAGGCAAAAAGTTTATCATCATATCCGCGAAGAAATCCTGAAAGGTGCCATCGCCCCCAAGGAGAGGCTCATAGAGGCGAAGATCGCCGGCGAGATCGGAACTTCCCGGACGCCCGTCCGCGAAGCCCTCCATAATCTTGAGCTCGAAAAACTCGTCGTCTCCATTCCCCGTGTCGGCTATGTCGTGCGGGGTATGGACATGCAGGAAGTGGAGCAGTTGTGCGAGATCAGGGCGGCCATTGAAGGCCTCGCCATCGCATGGGCCACGGCGAAGCAGCCGGACAGGCTTATCCAGGCCCTCAAGAGGAACATAGCGAACCAGAAGAAACAGATATCCAGGGGCAATCTCAACGGTTACGTGGAACTTGACGCGCAGTTTCATGACATCATAGCCCGCCTTGCCGGCAGCGACCGGCTGCTGGAACTCACCCAGACACTTCGAAGGCATATGCTGCGGTACCGGATCCAATGTATCTATATGACCGAAACGGCCGAACGGTCGATGCAGGGACATGAAAAAATAGTTGATGCCATCGAAAGAAACGACACGGCGGAGGTCCTGACCGCGGTAAAAATGCACCTGAGCCAGGCCAAGGACGACATCCTCTATTACGTTTTTCGCGAAACGGACGGCGACGACGGACAGGAAGCCAATCGGTAATTCCAGGGCCGGGCGTTTTATTTGACAAAAAACGGTTTCTGTGTAAACATCAAATCAACGCATAAAATTTACGGAGGTGCTGGTATGAAGAAATATTCGTTCTTTGCGCTCTGGTCCGTTGTTTTGTTGTCCCTTCTGTGCGTATTTTCCCTCTCCCATGCGGCAGACACCATAAAGGTGGGCATCGTAGATACCTACACGGGACCTGCGACGACCTTCACCAATGACGTGCTCGACGGGTTTAAGCTGGCCGTGGAGAAGATAAATGCCAAAGGCGGCATCCTTGGGAAGAAGATCGAATATACCACCAGAGACGAGAAGTTCAAACCCGATATCGGCCTGGCCATGGCCAAGGAACTCGTCCTGAAGGAAAAGGTGAATATTCTCATGGGCACCATAAACAGCGCCACCACTCTCGCCATCTCCGACTTTGTCAGGAAAGAGAAGATCCCCTTCTTCGTCACCTTTGCGAAGAGCGACAAGATCGTCGGGGAAAAGGGACACCGCTACATTTTCAACATGAACGAGAATACCGAGATGGCAGGCAGGGCAACCGCCATCGCGCTCGCGAAGAAACCCTACGTCAAGTACTGGATCGCCGGCGACGATTATGAATACGGCCACGCCATCGCCGAGGGCGTCTGGAACAACCTCAAGAAGCTCAAACCTTCCGTCCAGAAGGTGGGAGAGACCTGGTGGAAAGTCGGCGAAGCGGACTTCACTCCGTATATCACCCAGATACTTGCCGCGAAACCCGATTTCATCATCGTAGCGACGGGAGGTTCCGGCATGGTCAACTTCCAGAAGGCTGCCAAGGCTACGGGCCTTAGCCAGAAGATCCCTTTCTATCAGCACACCGCGACGGAACTCTCCGTTCTCGCCCCCCAGGGCAAGAACGCCCCCGAAGGCGTTTACGGCACGGCGAACTACTTCTTCTACTATCCTGACACACCGGAGAACAGGGCATTCGTGGCGGATTTCAAGAAGGCCTACAATCGAAATCCCCGGATCGGGGCTCTTTACGGGTACATGACGGCGCAGTTCATCGCCGAAGGGTACAAGAAGGCGGGCAAGCTCGACACGGAGAAGCTCGTCACCGCCCTTGAGGGCATGGCCATAGACAGCCCCGTCGGCAAGCTCGAGATCCGCAAATGCGACCATCAGCTCCTGCTTCCCATGTATTTCGGCGTGACAAAGAAGGATGCGAAGTACGACTTCCTTACCGCCGGAAACATCGAGACTATTCAGGGCAAGGATTACGTCCCGTCCTGTGAAGAGGTTCTGAAGCTCCGCAAGAAATAAAAGCGGCACCGGGGAGAGATAATGGAGAGCATCTTTTCGTTCGTGAGTCCGGGTATATTCAGTCAGATACTGGTAGGCCTCTCCCGCACGGTCATCCTCTTCATCGTTTCATCGGGCTTGAGCCTCATCCTGGGGGTGCTGAGGATCCCCAACGTGGCGCACGGTTCCCTTTACATGATCGGCGCCTTCATGGCCTACACCGTGGCGCACCTCTTCGGCGGGGGCAACCTGGGCTTCTGGATGGCCCTCGTCCTGGCGCCGCTGGGGGTCGCGGCCCTAAGCTTTGCGGCCGAGCGCTCACTTTTCCAATTCCTCTATGAGCGCGAACACCTCATGCTCCTCCTTCTCACTTTTGCAATGTCACTCGTCTTTGGAGACCTTGTCAAGCTGGTATGGGGGGCCGAATACCGATCGGTCCCCGTGCCTCAGGTCTTCCAGGGCTACATGAACCTCTTCGGCGGGCTTCCCTTTCCCATCTACAGTTTTTTCCTCCTTGTCATGGGGCCCATCATAGCAATCCTGCTGTGGCTTCTGACGAACAAGACAAAGATCGGCAAGATATCCCGTGCCGCCGCAGTTGACCGGGAGATGGTGGGAGCGGTCGGCATAAACGTAAGCTGGGTTTTCGCCATCGTCTTCATCATCGGCTGCCTGCTGGCGGGACTCGGAGGTGTACTCGTCGCCCCTACGGTAAGCGTCACCCTCGGCATGGACCACACGCTCATCATAGAGGCCTTCCTCATCGTCATCATGGGGGGCCTCGGCAACGTTTGGGGCGCCTTGCTGGGCGCTCTCATCTTTGGTTTGACCCAGTCACTGGGGATTCTCGTGTGGCCCAAGTTCGGAATCGTCTTTCCTTACCTCGCGGTGGTCGTCGTCCTCATATTCAGGCCCACGGGGCTCTTGAAATCAACCTGGTAAGGGGTCGTCTATGAACAGCTCTGTTTTTCGCAGGAAGCTTCCATGGGTTATCGCCGCCCTTGTCGTTCTCCTATGCTTCCCGCTTTTCCTCGACAGGTTCTACGTCTACCTCACGGCGATCATTCTCCTGACGGGCCTGTGCGCGACGAGCCTCAACTTCGTTCTCGGGTACGGAGGGGTTTTCCAGTTCCACCATGCGGTCTTTTATGGGGTCGGGGCCTATGGCACGGCTCTCATGATCACGAAATCGGGACTTTCCCCCTGGCTGGGGTTCATTGTGGGCCCTGTTGCCGCGGCTATCGTGGGGCTTGTGATCGGGGTCATCTGCATCCGCCTCTCCAAGCTTTATTTCGGTATGCTCCAGATATCCCTCGGATCACTGGTCTGGGCCATCGTCTACCGCTGGTACTCTTTTACCGGGGGCGACGACGGCATCCACGGCGTCCCCCTGCCCGACATCATCTCTTCGTCCAACGGTTCCTACTACTTTACCCTCATAGTTACCGCGGTCTCCATGTTCATCCTCTACCGGATGATTAAATCCCCCTTCGGCAGCGCCCTCCAGGGGATAAGGGACAACCCGGTGCGTTCCGAGATGATCGGTGTCAACGCAAAGCTCCAGCAGCTTCTGGCGCTCAGCATCGCCGGATTTTTCGGCGGGGTGGCGGGCTCCCTCTTTGTGGTCGTGGACAACACCGTCTTCCCGGACATGATGTTCTGGACGCTCTCGCTGGAGCTCATCATCATGTGCCTGCTCGGAGGATGGCTCTCCTATCTCGGCCCCATGGTGGGTGCGGCCGTCATAGTCCTCCTGCGGACGTACGTCAGCGGCATCACCGGCTACTGGGCGCTTGTTCTCGGGGTGATCATGATGGCCGTCATCTTCTTCCTCCCCAACGGCGTCCTGGGGTACCTGGACCGGTTCGTGAAGAAGAAGGTCAGGAACAAATGACGCATGCAAGGAGTCTTCAGTGCTAGAGGTCACATCACTATCGAAATCGTTCGACGGGTTCAAGGCGGTGAATAATGCGAGCCTCTCCGTGAAGGAGGGCGAGGTGGTCGCCGTCATCGGTCCCAACGGGGCGGGCAAGACGACCCTTTTCAACCTGATCACCGGTGTTCTGAAGCCTGAGAGCGGGAAGGTGGTCTTCAAGGGCGAGGACATCACGGGGCTCCCCCCCTACCAGGTTTGCCGCAGGGGCATATCGCGGTCCTTCCAGGTGGTGAACGTTTTCCCGAAACTGAGTGTCTTTGAAAACGTCCAGGTTTCAGTCCTCTCCCGGCAGAAGAGGACCTGGAACCTCTTCACCCCCTCCGCGAAGCTGGCCATCGCCGAGACGGACAGGATCCTCGGGGACGTGGGCCTCATGGAGATCAGGGACGGCACCAGCGCGGCCCTTTCTCACGGTGAGCGCAAGGTACTCGAGATCGCCATCGCGCTCGGCGGCAACCCCGAGTTCCTTATCCTTGATGAACCGACTGCCGGGATGTCCCCCGAGGAGACGACGCGTTGCATCGACCTCATCAAGCAGCTCAAGGAGAAGCTGGGCATCACCATTCTCTTCTGCGAACACGACATGGAGATCGTCTTCTCCATCTCGGACCGGATCATGGTCATGGTGAGGGGATCGACGATCATCGAAGGTACCTGCGACGATGTCAGATGCTGTCAGGAGGTACAGGACGCATATCTTGGCGGGAGTGACGCATGCTTGACGTAAACGGTATCGATACGTACTACGGACTGAGCCACATTCTCTTCGACGTGACCCTGAAAGTCAACGCCGGCGAGGTAGTGGGCCTTCTCGGCCGCAACGGCGCGGGGAAGAGTACCACCATGAAGAGCATCATGGGCATCGTGCCGCCGAGGAAGGGGACGATCACCCTGAAGGGAAAGGAGATCACCGGGGAGAAGCCCTTTATGCTCTTCAGACAGGGCATCGGCTACGTGCCCGACGACCGCAGGGTCTTCGCCGACCTCTGTGTCGACGACAATCTGGACATCGTTTATCAGCGCAGCAAGGACTGGAACAAGGAGAGGGTCTACGGGCTCTTCCCTGCCCTTAAGGAGATAAAGACGCGCCGCGCCGGGCACCTGAGCGGCGGGGAGCAGCAGATGCTGACCATCGCCAGGGCACTCATGGGCAGCCCCGAACTCCTTCTGCTCGACGAGCCCACTGAGGGTCTGGCCCCGCTCATCGTCAGAGACCTGGAACAGCAGATCTTGCGGCTCAAGGACGTTGGGATAAGTATCCTCCTGTCGGAGCAGAACGTCCGCTCCGCCCTCAAGATGATCACAAGGGCCTACGTCATAGACAACGGCAGGATCCGCTTCGAAGGCACCGTTCAGGAACTGGAGGCCAACGAAGAGGTGAAGAGAAAGTATCTGATGATTTAGTTTTCGATGCGAAAACTAAATCGGGTTATGGGTTATAGGGAAAGACAATGAAAATAGGTCCTATAGGTCTTATACGACTTATAGGACCTATTTTCATTCCCATCTTTTACCTGGACCGGAGATCCGAAACTGTCTTTTCTCTTTCTTTTACCCCGGTTTTTTTATAAAATTAAACATGTTCCTACAGTTTATAAAACGACCGAAGTTTTTCCTTGCCACTCTTTTCGTCGCGGTATTCGTTCTTGCCTTTGCGGTTCCCGCCGTTTACTCCTTGGGTGATCTGGGTATCGTCGTGGAGCAGCTTCAGGATCCGCAGACGGCGACGAGGTGTCCCGTCTGCGGCAGGGCGATCAGCCCCGGTGTGGTTCATACCGATGCACCGGCCATAGTGAAGGAGAAGCTGAAGACCGCCCTGACCGACCGCAGCATCGGTTACTCGGACGGGATGAAGAAGGATCAGCCTTACATCAATGTCCTCATCTATCGCTTTCAGGAGAGAAAAGGGGGAAACTTCGCCGTTGAAAAACCTGCCTCCATCGCTTTCCATATGCATCTCATGAAGGACAAAGTCGTGGGCAAGATCTTCACGTATGCCGAAGAACAGAAGGCCCTGACACAAAACCTCTTCACCATGGGAAAATTCTTCCGCAGGGGAGCCCGCTGGGTGACGGCGGAGGAGCTTGCCGAAGAGGGTATCAATGCGGGGCTTGATGAGCTTGTCGAGCCGAAGGGAACGACGGAGTCTGCCGAGTGAAGCCGTTGTTTGCGATGGACCTGATGGGCGGCAGGACCGTTCGTCTCAGGAAAGGCAATTTCGAAGAAGTAACGGTCTACAGCGATGATCCTCCCGCCATGATCGAAGAGATGGTGCGTCGCGGGGCGCGGGATTTCCATATTATCGATCTCGACGGTGCCAGGGGCGGCGAGCCTGTCCACGGCGACATCATCAAAAAGATCCGCACGCTGGTGAAGGGCTACATGGAAGTCGGCGGCGGCATCCGCACCGATGATACCATTAAATATTACAGTGATCTGGGCATCGACGGGATCATTATCGGCACCCGTGCCCTTGAGGACGAGGACTTTTTCGAGAGTCTCTCGCGGTTCGGCAATATCGTCCTCGGTCTTGACCTTCTTCAGGGAAAACCAATGGCACGGGGATGGAAAAGCGCCGTGGACCGCGATGTTTCCGCGATCCTTACCGCCGCCGAACGGATCGGCATCATGGCTGTCCTGTGCACGAGCATCGAACGCGACGGCATGCTGACGGGGCCCGATTTCGAAGGGCTCAAAGCCATATCGGATATGACGAGGCTGCCTGTCATCGCAAGCGGCGGCGTATCGAAGATAGAAGACGTCAGGCGTCTCAAGGAAGCGGACGTCTGGGCGACAATCATAGGAAAGGCCTTCTACGAGGGATTCATAAGCATCGAGGAGGCTATGGGTTATGCTGACTAAGAGAATCATACCCTGTCTTGACGTTATGGAGGGCAGGGTTGTAAAAGGGACCAATTTTCTCGAGCTCAGGGACGCCGGCGACCCCGTGGAGAATGCGAAGGCCTACGAGGAGCAGCTGGCGGATGAACTGTGCTTTCTCGACATCACCGCTTCCCATGAGAAAAGAAGAACCATCATCGACGTCGTCGAACGGGTGTCTCATGAGGTCTTCATGCCCCTTACCGTGGGGGGCGGTATACGCTCCATAAATGATATCCGGGAGATCCTCCGCGCCGGGGCCGACAAGGTGACCGTAAACACGACCGCGGTCGAGAACCCCGAATTTGTCAGGGAATCGAGCGCGATCTTCGGAAGCCAGTGTATTTGTGTGGCCATTGACGCAAAAAGGCGCCAGCGAGGCGGTTTCGAGGTCTATACCTACGGAGGCCGAAGACCGACGGGGATTGACGCCGTCGGCTGGGCGAAGAAAGTGGAAGAACTTGGCGCCGGCGAGATACTGCTTACCAGCATGGACAGAGATGGGACAAAAATCGGTTTCGACATCGAGCTGACAGGGACCATCGCCGAATCGGTGAACATCCCCGTTATCGCCTCAGGCGGCGTGGGGACGCTGGAGCACCTCTATGACGGACTCACCCTTGCAAAAGCGGATGCGGTCCTCGCGGCATCGATATTCCATTACCGTGAATTTACCGTCGTCGATGCAAAAAGATACCTTCGGGACCGCGGGGTCAACGTTAGATTGTAGACCTGCGATCGATGCGTCGACGCCCGAGGACAGAAAAATATCGACCGAAAACGGGAACGATAAAGTAATAGTATGAGAAACAAGGAGTTGCCATGGAAGATCTGAAATGGGATGAAAAAGGACTTATGCCCGCTGTCGTGCAGGACGCGAATTCAAGGGACGTTCTCATGGTTGCCTATATGAACAAAGAGGCCCTGGAACTGACCATAAAGACAAAAAAGGCCCATTACTATTCGAGGTCACGGCAGAAGCTCTGGTTCAAGGGCGAGACCTCGGGCCATACCCAGGACGTAAAAGAGATTCTCATAGATTGCGACAATGACGCGATCCTTCTTGTTGTCAACCAGAAGGTAGCCGCCTGCCACACCGGTTTCTGGAGCTGTTTTTATCGCGCATGGGCGGATGGATGGAAGATTGTCGGAAAGAAAGTCTTTGACGAAAAAGACGTCTATGGTCAAAAGAAGACTGATTGACAGCATCCTCTCTTTCTTCAACACCTGCTGTTTCGTGGGCCGCATCCCCTTCGCGCCGGGAACGTTCGCGTCCTTTGCCGCCGCGGCACTGATCTATTTTTTTCCGGCGGTCTTCGGCAACGTCATCTTCGCCGTGGCCTGCGTCATCTTCGCCGTCGTGTCCGTCAACCTGGAGCGGTATGAGGGTGAAGACCCCGGTCATATAGTCATCGACGAATTCGCCGGGATGTGCGTCGCCATGGCAGGCCACAAGGCTACGCTCTTGAATGTGATCGCCGCCTTTGTTCTGTTCCGCGTCTTCGATATTCTCAAGCCCTTCCCGATAAACCGGATGGAAAAACTGCGAGGCGGCTACGGCGTCGTGGCGGATGACGTTGTGGCCGGGATATTCGCGAGTATCTTTATTTTTGCATGGACGAGGTTTGCATGAAACTGGAAAAGGCATTGGGTAAGGTGCTTGCGGCAAGGGCGCTCAGTCTCGCGACCGCTGAATCCTGCACCGGCGGCCTCATTGCCCGCCGCATCACGGACGTATCCGGCGCATCAGGATACTTTGAAGGTGGTTTCGTCACTTACAGCAACAGGGCCAAGACGCTTCTGATCGGCGTCCCCGCCGGGCTCATAGAGAAGCACGGCGCCGTCAGCGGCGAAACCGCGACGGAAATGGCCAGGGGGGCGCTGAATAAACTGAAGGCCGACGTAGCCGTGGCGGTGACCGGCATAGCAGGGCCGACCGGGGGCACACCCGATAAACCGGTGGGGACGGTCTTCATCGCGGTGGCGACGAAGACAAAGACTTCCGTTCGCAGGTACCATTTCACAGGGACGAGATCGAAGATCAGAAAGCATTCGGCCGACGAAGCTCTTGCCTTTGTTCTCGATCACCTTGAGGGGAGGGTTGAGAAATGAGATCGTTTCTGGCCTTTGAGATCCCCGCAGACATCAAGGAACGCCTGTCAAGGGTTTCGAAAGTAATGGCGAAGACCCTTCCCGGCGTCAGGTGGGTAAAACCCGAAGGACAGCACATAACCATCAGATTCTTCGGAGAGATATCCGAGGCGAGGGTACAGGAGATAAAAGACATTCTGGCGGCGTGCGGACCCTACGATCGCATCCAGGCATCCTTGAAAAGCATCGATGCATTTCCCGACAGAGGGCGTCCCCGGGTCATTGTCGCGACCATCGACGAAGGAGTTGACATCATCCGCTCGATATACCATGATATAGAGAACCGTCTCACAGTCCTGGGCTACGATAGAGAGAAAAGGGGCTTCACTCCCCATATCACCTTCGGGAGGGTGAAAACGCCCGCACCGCTTTTGGCCAGAGACATCATCTCGCTGGAATGCCCACGGTTTGCAATTGAGCGTATCATTCTTTTCAAAAGCATCCTCGAAAGGGAAGGCGCAGTGTACGAGCCCCTTTTTGAGATAAAGCTGGGCGCGGCCACCTGAAGCGAAAAACACCGGCGGGATGGCGGAACGAAATAAAGAACCCTGTTAAGGGACACCATAAAGGAGAGAGATGAACCCGAAAACCCAGAAGGGAGGCGTCGACGTGAAAGAAGAGGAGAACAAAGGCAAGGCCATAGACATGGCTGTATCTCAGATAGAAAAGCTCTTCGGCAAAGGCGCCATCATGAAGCTCGGAGGGAAAGCCATTGAGGCTGTTCCCGTCGTTTCCACGGGGTCCATCGCCCTCGATCTTGCACTTGGCATCGGCGGTATCCCCCGGGGCAGGGTCATCGAGATCTACGGGCCCGAGGCGTCGGGCAAGACGACCCTGGCGCTTCAGGTGGTCGCCGAGACCCAGAAGGCGGGAGGTGCCGCGGCTTTCATCGATGCCGAGCATGCCCTGGATGTGAGCTACGCAAAAAGGCTCGGCGTCAACACCGACGACCTTCTCATATCGCAGCCCGATACGGGAGAGCAGGCCCTTGAGATCAGCGAGATACTCGTGCGCAGCGGCGGTGTGGACATTGTCGTTGTCGACTCCGTTGCCGCCCTGGTGCCCAGGGCCGAGATCGAAGGGGAAATGGGCGATTCCCACATGGGCCTTCAGGCGCGGCTCATGTCGCAGGCCCTGCGGAAACTCACCGCCATCACCAGCAAGTCGATGACCACGGTCATCTTCATAAACCAGATCCGTCACAAGATCGGGATCATGTTCGGAAATCCCGAGACCACGACGGGCGGCAATGCCCTCAAGTTCTATGCCTCGGTGCGCCTCGACATCAGGAGAATTGCGGCGATAAAGGATGGGCAGGAGGTCATAGGCTCGAGGACGCGGGTAAAAATCGTAAAAAACAAACTTGCACCACCTTTCAGAGAAGTCGAGTTTGACATCATATTCGGTGAAGGTATATCCCGCGAGGGAGACGTTATCGACCTCGCAGTGGAGATGGGCATTGTGGAGAAAGCGGGGACATGGTACTCCTACGGGGATTCGAGGATCGGTCAGGGCCGGGAGAACGCAAAGGAGTATATGAAGGCCCACCCCGAAACGATGAAGGAAGTCGAAGAGAAGATCATGATACAGGTGGGGCTGAAAAAGGGAGAGACGGGTGACATCGCGACAGATCAGAACTAAATTCCTGGAATACTTTGCACGCAACGACCATACGATAGTGCCCAGTTCGGCGCTGCTGCCGGAAAAAGACCCCTCGCTTCTTTTTGTGAACGCCGGAATGGTCCAGTTCAAGAACCTTTTTCTTGGCATCGAAAAGAGGCCTTACATCCGGGCGACATCATGCCAGAAGTGTGTCAGGGCCGGGGGCAAGCATAACGACCTCGACAATATCGGCAAGACCCTGAGGCACCACACCTTTTTTGAGATGCTCGGCAACTTTTCCTTCGGGGACTACTTCAAGAAGGACGCTATCGCCTATGCCTGGGAGTTTCTGGCCAAAGAGCTCGGGCTCGACGAGTCGAAGATGTGGATAACGGTCTTTCGTGAAGACAACGAGGCCGAGGAACTGTGGAAAAAGACCGGTGTGAGGCCGGAACGGATAGTAAGGCTCGACGAGAAGGACAATTTCTGGTCCATGGGCGACGAGGGTCCCTGCGGACCCTGCTCGGAGATCCTCTACGACCTCGGAGAGAACGTGGGGTGCGGCAAGCCGGACTGCGCCGTGGGGTGCGACTGCGACCGCTTTCTGGAGATATGGAACCTCGTCTTCATGGAGTTCGACCGCAGTGCCGACGGACAGATGAAAAAGCTTCCGAAACCCTCCATCGACACCGGCATGGGGCTCGAGCGCGTCACATCCATCATGCAGGGCAAGATCGGCAACTACGATACGGACCTCTTCGCCCCCATCATCAGGCGTATCGAGGACATCGCAGGCTGCGCCTACGGTGAAAACGAAAAGAATGACATCGCCATCAGGGTCATCGCCGACCACGCACGGGGCGCCACATTCATCATAAATGACGGCACCCTCCCCTCGAAGGACGGCAGGGGCTATGTACTGAGAAGGATCATACGCCGGGCGCTGCGTTACGGCAGGAAGCTGGGGATACAAAAGGAGTTCCTCCACGATCTTTCGAAGAGCGTCGTCGACATCATGGAAGACGCCTATCCCGACGTAAAGAACAATCATTCCTATATCGTACGGGTTATCCGGGGCGAGGAGGAAAGGTTCATCGAAACGCTGGGGATGGGGATGAAGCTCTACGAGGAGTTCACCGAAGACCTGAAAAAGAAGGGCAGCACCGTGATACCCGGCGAACTGGTGTACAAACTCTACGACACCTACGGCTTTCCTGTGGACATAACCACGGACATGGCCGGGGAAGACGGTCTTGCAATAGACAGGGATGGGTTCGAGAAGGCCCTGGCGGAACAGAAGGCTCGATCAAAGACGGGCTCGAAGATCAAAGGTGAAGAGTGGAACGAGGGGCACCTTGCCATCCTCGGCCAAGGCCTGACAAGCGCCTTCACCGGATACGGCACACTGAAGGATGAAGCCGTCATCCAGGCGATCCTTGTGGGCAATGAAACGGTGGATGAGGTTTCCGAAGACGAAGAAGGCGAACTCTTTTTCGACAGGACGCCTTTTTACGCCGAGAGCGGCGGACAGGTGGATGATTCGGGTGTAATTGCCCTTTCAACGGGCGATTCAATGGCACGGATCGTGGGCGTGGCCAAGGTAAAAGAGGACCTCTTCGCCCACCGGGTGGTTGTCGAAAAAGGCGCGCTGCATCTGGGCGACAGGGTGTCGCTTGCGGTCGATGAAGACAAGCGCAAGGGAGTGTCGAGGAACCATACGGCTACGCACCTGCTCCAGTATGCGCTAAGGCGTGTTCTCGGCGACCACGTCAAGCAGTCGGGCTCGCTGGTGGAGACCGGCAGGATGCGCTTTGACTTCACCCATTTCGAGGCGATGAAGGAAGATCAGATACGGGCCGTGGAGGACATCGTCAATGAGAAGATCATGGACTGCGTGCCCGTCGTCATAGATGTGAAGAGCCGCGAGGATGCCATACGGGGAGGGGCCACGGCCCTCTTTGAGGAAAAATACGGCGAGACGGTGCGCGTTATCTCCATCGGCGATTTTTCGCGGGAGCTCTGCGGCGGTACTCACGTCGCCAACACCGGCCAGATCGGCAGCCTCTACATTCTTGGTGAAAGTTCCCTGGCGTCGGGTGTCCGCAGGATAGAGGCAACGACGGGCAAGGGTGCTCTTTCCTACAAGCGCAGGATGGAGGGCACACTGAGGGCCATCGCCAAAAGAACGAATACCGAATTCGACCGCGTCCAGGAAAGGGTCGAAGGGTTGCTTTCGGAACTTAATCTCAAGGAAAAAGAACTGGAGCGCTTCAAGCAGGACATCGTCGCCCACAAGGTCGACGGCGCCATAGCCCAGGCCATCGACCGGGATGGGGTCAAGATCGTGACCCTCTTCATGGAAAACGCCTCGGCGGACGACTTGAGGAAGGTAACGGACGTCGTCCGGTCCAAGGTCAAGGACTGCATTGTTGTCGTCGGGACCGCAGGGGCCGAAGACAAGGGCCTTGTCGTCGCATCGGTGAGCAAGGACCTGCAGAAGCGCTACAGCGCCGGCAAGATCGTGGGAAGCCTCACGGGGCATTATGGCGGCAAGGGCGGCGGCGGAGCCAGCATCGCGCAGGGGGGCATACCGGGTTCGTCGGTCCGGGAATCCCTCAAAAATGTTGTGCAATTTATCGACAACTAGTATGATCTGATGAAAAAGCGGGGGAGAAATGAAGCGGTACGCGGACAACCTCAGAACCGTAAACCTCTTTTCGGATCTCAAGGACAACGAACTGGAGACGATCTCCAGGATTCTCTACGTTCATTCCTACCAACGCGGGCAGCTCATTTTCCAGGAAGGTGAGAACGGTGATGCCCTCTTTGTCGTGCTTAAGGGAAGGGTCAAGGTCTGCCTGTACGACGAGGAGGGACGTGAGTATGTCCTCGATATCATCGGAAAGGACGGTTTTTTCGGTGAGCTTGCCCTCATTGACGACCTGCCCCGTTCGGCCAACGCCATAGCCATGGAAACGTCGGATCTTCTCGTGGTACGCAGGAGCGATTTTGTAAAACTCCTCATGGAAAACCCTTCCATTTCGGTCAATATTCTCAGGGTCCTTGCCGGCAGATTGCGTGTCGCCGACGAACGGATCAAGTGGCTTGCCTTTCTGAATGTTGAAGGCCGCATCCTCAAGTACCTCCTAGAGGTAGGGGCACGACTGGGCATCAGGATGAAGGACTATGTCATCATAGAACGGGGCCCCTCCCAGATCGAGATAGCCAATTCCTGCGGCTGCTCCCGGGAAACGGTTTCCCGGATGGTCTCGTCACTGGTGAAGAAAGGCGTCATAAGCGTACGGAGAAGACAGTATACGCTATACCCCGGCACCCGAACCTTCTAGCTCCTGCTTCAGATCGAAACGCTCCCTTCGTTGCCTTCGTCGGACCTGTCCTCGACGTACTATAAGTACGCCTGCGGTAAGTCCTCCTCGTCGCCTCGGTATCGCTCCGATCTGAAGCAGGAGTCGGGGAACGCTCCCTTCGTTGCCTTCGTCGTCACCATAAGGAAAACAGGTTATGGGTGATGGGTTATAGGTTATGGGAAGAGCCCCTTGCCTGCCCCGTGAGTTGTCTTTTTGTCTTTCCTATTACCCATCACCTATTACCCATCACCCGCCTCTTTTATTGACAAAGCCATGCTTCTCCTCTAAGATGTATCTTTAAAACTACAAGATGGGGTTATATAGATGGCTTCCGTGAGTCAGAAACTTGAAGCAAAGGAGCAGGAGCTTAAGGTCCTCCACGAGGTGGCCAAAGATATCAGCGACAACCTGGATCTCTCGGAACTTCTCAACCGTATCGTCGATACGGTCATGGATTTCGTCAAGGTCGATTCCTGTCTCGTTTATCTCTACGATGAGGACCGGAGCGAACTTGTCCTTTCGGCGTCGAGCGATCCGAAAATCAAATCCCTGGGGTCGATAAGTCTCAGGCTGGGGGAAGGTCTGACCGGCTGGGCGGCAAAGGAGAAGCAGCCTGTCGTGCTCACAAAGGAGGCCTACCGGGACAAGCGGTTCAAGGCATTCACGTCTTTAAAAGAGGACAAGTACGAGGCCTTTCTTTCGATTCCCATACTATCCAAGAACAAGATCATCGGCGTTATGAACCTGCAAAACAAGAAGGAGTACGTTTATCCCGAGACCCAGATAAAGCTCCTCTTCACCATCGGCAGGTACCTGGGCAGTGCCATACAGAATGCCATCACCTATGATGAGGTGGTAAAGAAGGCAAAACAGCTCGACCTTCTCTCCGAGGTTTCCCGGACGATCGTTTCAGACCATTACATCAAGGAGATCCTTCAGCTGATCGTGACGATGACGGCGAAGGTCATGGATTCCAAGATCTGTTCCGTCATGCTTCTCGACGAAAAAAAAGAGGAACTGGTTATTGCCGCCACGCAGAGCCTGAGCAATGCCTATGTCAATAAACCGAATCTCAAGGTTGGCCAATCCATTAGCGGCAGGGTGGTTCTGGAGAAAAAGGCGATCAATGTACTCGATGTCACGAGCGAACCCGGCTACATGTTTCCCGACGTGGCAAAAAAAGAGGGATTTGTCTCCCTGTTGTCTGTTCCGATGATGATAAAAGACCAGGTTGTGGGCGTGATCAACAGTTATACCAGGCAGGAACACGTCTTTACAAAAGAGGAGATCGATATTCTTCAGGCCGTGGCGAACCAGGCGGCCGTAGCCATCGAGAACACCAACCTGAGCCACGAGATACTCGCCGCCAAGGAGGCGCTGGAATCGCGCAAGCTCGTTGAGCGTGCCAAGGGGATACTGATGAGGGAATTGGGCCTCAACGAAGATGAGGCATACCGGAAGATCCACAAGAAAAGCATGGATACACGCAAGACGATGAAGGAAGTGGCGGAGGCGATCATACTGGCCTTCGACATCCAGAAAAGAACTTGACAAAGGTGAGCTGAAAAACTAACATATTGGCAGGTTAAACGGGTTTTTAGCAGGGCCGCTAAAAATGAATATGCACGGACAAGGGCGTCCAGGGCGCTATAAAATGCTTTGGACGCCCTTCTTATATTACGAGGAGCGATAAAGCATATGAAGAAAATGTTAAGGATCGGCATGGGACAAATTAACGCAACCGTAGGAGACTTGAAGGGCAACGCCGAAAAGGTCATCACGTGGGTTGAACGCGCGCAGGCCGAGACTGTCGACATCCTTGCGCTGCCGGAGCTTGTTATAACGGGTTATCCGCCCGAGGATCTCCTCCTGAAACAGGGCTTTATCGATATGAACATCAGTGTGGTCAACGATCTGGCGCAACGGATCGACAAGCCGGCCACAATCGTCGGTTTCGTTGACCGCTCTTCCGCCGGTCTTTACAACGCCGCCGCCGTCATTTATAAACGAAAGATACGCGGTATCTATCGCAAGGAACTGCTCCCCAACTACGGTGTTTTTGATGAAAAAAGGTATTTTCTCCCCGGCGGGAAACCACGGGTTTTCCGTTTCGGGAATGTTCTCTTCGGCATCGGCATATGCGAGGACGTATGGTTCAAGGAAGGCCCGTTGTCCGCGATGGCCGGCCTTGGCGCAGGACTTATCTTCAATATAAACGCCTCGCCGTACCACGCCGGGAAGATATATGTCCGTGAAGATGTTGTCAGACGCAGGGTCAGGGAAAATCGGGTATGGGTGGCCCACACGAACCTTGTGGGCGGTCAGGACGAGCTGGTCTTTGACGGACAAAGCTTTCTCATGGACAAATCCGGTAATGTCACGGCGTGCGCGAAGGCCTTCCAGGAAGATCTTCTCGTTGTCGATATTCCGGAAAAAGAGCTTGTAAAGAGGACCCCGGCAACCGGGGAAGGCAGACAGGTCATAACCATCACGGCACGGACCGGCCGGATTTACCCTGAGGACAGAAAGCCGCTCGCCATAAATCCCGTCCGGCGCCTTGAACCCGTTCACGAGGTTTACGAGGCATTGAAGCTGGGCCTTCACGATTATGTGAAGAAAAACGGTTTCAAGGGGACGGTGATCGGTCTGTCGGGCGGGATCGACTCCGCACTGGTGGCTGCGCTTGCAGCCGACGCGCTGGGCAGGGATAATATCGTATGCGTGTTCATGCCGTCGAAATTCACGTCCCGGGAATCCACCGAGGATGCCCGCGAGCTTGCGCAGAATTTTGGGACCAGGCTCATCGAAGTGCCCATAGACGGCATACTTGAGGCGTACCGCAGCAGCCTTGAGAAGCTCTTCGCCGGTCTCAGGGAGGATGTTACCGAGGAGAACCTCCAGGCCCGCATTCGCGGCAATATTCTCATGGCCCTGTCAAACAAGTTCGGATGGATTGTCCTGACAACGGGCAACAAGTCCGAAATGAGTGTGGGCTACGCGACGCTCTACGGAGACATGGCCGGAGGCTTTGCGGTCATCAAGGACGTTCCGAAAACCCTCGTATATCAGCTCTGCGTCTGGCGCAATACCTCAGGCAGTGTTATCCCCGAAAGGATAATCACAAAGGAACCGACTGCCGAACTGAAAGCGGACCAGAAAGACCGCGATACGCTCCCTCCCTACGACCATCTCGATCAGGTGTTGAAAAGCTATGTCGAAGAAGACAAGGAGCCAACGGCCCTGGATTTCCCGAACATGCCTCCGGAAGAGATCACCCGCGTGCTCAGGATGGTCGATCTGAGCGAATACAAGCGCCGTCAGTCTCCACCGGGGATCAAGATCACCCCCAAGGCATTCGGCAAAGACAGGAGAATGCCCATTACGAACAAATACAAGGGTTCACAATGAAATTTGAGTTTATGGTAAAACGGCTCTCACCGACATTGAAGAGGATAACGAAGAGACTAAACGGCCATCATTCATATTTCGACGAGGAAGACCTCTATCAGGAGGCCTTAAGCCATCTCTGGGGAGCCTTCCGCCAGGGTTCGATAGATGACAAGACAGACAGTTACATCCTTCAGGGCTGTTACTACCACCTGAAAAACCATCTCCGGAAGGTCCGTGAAAATGCCATTTTTATCAGCCTCAGCGAGCCGGTGGGTGAAGACGGAACTTCCTGGGAAGAGATCATCCCCTCCGACGAATCGTCATCTTTTGCGCGGCTTGAACAAAAACTCAAACTCCAGGCGATCAGGGATGCGTGCGCCTCTGACAGAGACCTGCAGGTTCTGAAACTCCTCATGGAAGACCTTTCCGTCAGAGAGGTCGGGGCGCGGCTTGGGATCTCCCATGTCATGGTTCTGAAGATTCGAAACAGGATTCGGGATACGTACGCGAGGTGCATCGAGGGCGGGGAACGGAAAATGGAAAAGGCAGGATAGAGCCTGTCCGGTGTCTCCATTGGTCCGGGAAGAAGTTATTTTGTGAATCCTGATTCATTCCTTCTGAGCCCCATTTTTTTCTATCTTTTCTTTTTCGACTGGTTTAATATGCTTTCCAGCTGTCATGATTTCAATAAAAACTGAGGAGGTGAAAAAGTATGAAGAAAGCAATGGTATTGTTCTTCGCAGTAGTGATCGGTCTTTCCTTTGCGTTCACGGGATTTGCACAGGACAAGAAGGCAACACCTGCAACACCGGCAACGCCTGCAACCCCCGCAGCGAAGGTAGAGGCGCCGGCTGAAAAACCTGCCGACGTAAAGAAGGAAAAGAAAGACAAGAAAGTAAAGAAAACCAAGAAGTCGAAGAAAAAAGCCGAAGGCGCTCCCGCGGCGGAGAAGCCTGCAGAAACAAAATAGGCAAGCCAACAACCGGAAAACCCGAAAAAGTGTTTCAAGAAGAAGGGGAAGGAGAAAGCCTTCCCCTTCTTCTTACACAAGCGTCAAGAGTTCGGGGACCGGGGTCAGAGAAGAGCTCGCCGGTAGAGAGGTTATGATCTTCCATCTTTTCGCATTACACCACCCGTTATTCGTCATTCCCGTCCTTCGTTGAGGGTGTAACCGGTAATGTGGTATAATGAGCGATCATGAGAAGAATCGTCGTCGATATCGACAACACATTATGGGATCTTGCGCCCGTGCTTTACGAACGGCTGCACGAAGCGAGCCCTGATTTTCCCCACCATTCCCAGTGGCGCACCTGGAATTTCTGGAAGGGATTGATCCCCGCCGAGAGGCTCTACCGCATCATAAGGGATGTTCACATGGAACAGGACACCTTCGAACCCTACAGGGAATCCCGCGATTTTCTTGAACGGCTGCGGCAGAAAAAATTCTACATCGTAATCGCCAGCCACCGCGAAAAGGAGACCCTCGCCTCGACGCACAGGTGGCTGAACAAACACGATCTGCCCTTTGACGAGATCCACCTGAGCTATGATAAAACGGTCCTTTTCGATGACTGCTGGGCCATCGTCGATGACAGCCCCATGACCCTGGAAAAGGCGAGGCAGGCAGGAATAGTCCGCGCGGGCCTCAAAAACCCCTGGAACGAAACCGAAGACCATCCTTTATTCACCGACCTCAGCGAGATATACGAATACCTTGAGAATGAGTGCGCGACAGCGAAAAAAGGATAATTCCCATAGGTCCTATAAGTCGTATTATGTTCTATGAGACTTATTTTTAGGCATGGAGGTTAATCCCTGAAAAGCTATCGAAAGGAACTCTGGTTCAACGTCCCGGCGAGACGGGGTTTCATCAATATAACACCTCAGGTGGAAGAATGCCTGCGGCTAAGCGGGGTCACGGAAGGCCTCGTCCTGGTGAACGCCATGCACATTACGGCCTCCGTCTTTATAAATGACGACGAAGCGGGTCTCCACCATGATTTCGACGTCTGGCTCGAGAAGCTTGCCCCCCATGAACCCGTCTCCAGATACAGACACAACGTTGGCGAAGATAACGCCGACGGCCACCTGAAGCGCCAGATCATGGGCAGGGAGGTAGTCGTAGCCGTGACACGGGGTCGCCTCGATTTCGGTCCCTGGGAGCAGATATTTTACGGCGAATTCGACGGGCGCAGAAAGAAGAGAGTGCTTGTAAAGATAATCGGAGAATGAAGAAAGGCCAGGACAACAGGTCGTATGGGTCCTGTAAGTCCTGTGGGCCCTATAAGAAGAAAGCAACAGCCTCTGCGCATCCCGAAAGAATGAACAGAGGCTGCCTTTTTTTCTCTGGTGCTATTTTATCGCTTTGTGGTAGGACTGAAGCGATTTTACCTTTATCTGGCCCCCGGCTGCCAGCGATGCCTTGATGCCTTCCGCAGTTGCCCTGGCGGCGGCCGTTGTGGTGATGTAGGGTATTTTGTATTTGATGGCGGCCTTTCTGATATAGGAGTCGTCGTATTTGCTGCTCTTGCCTGAGGGCGTGTTGATGATGAGGTTGATCTCCTTGTTGTGGATGGCGTCGACTATGTTGGGCCTGCCTTCATGCACCTTCTTGATATGCTCGCTCTTGACTCCTTTTTCGCCGAGGAACCGGTGGGTGCCCTCGGTGGCGAAGATGGTGAATCCCAGCTTGACGAGCTGTTTAGCGACGTCGACTATGTCCTTCTTGTCATTGTCAAAAATGGTGATCAGGACGTTGCCCGATTGGGGGAGCTTCTGGCCGGCGGCCGCCTGGGACTTGGCGAATGCAAGTCCGAAGGAATTTGCCATGCCCAGGACCTCGCCTGTCGATTTCATCTCCGGGCCCAGCGTCGGGTCTACCTCGGGGAACATGTTGAAGGGGAATACGGCCTCTTTAACACCCACGTGGGGATATTTCTTGTGAGTGAGATGCATGTCTTTCAGCTTTTTCCCCAACATGAGCTGCGTCGCTATCCGCGCCATCTGCACGCCGGTCACCTTGGAGACCAGCGGTACGGTCCTGCTTGCCCGGGGGTTTGCCTCGAGGATATACACATTGTCGTCAGCTATGGCGTACTGGATGTTCATGAGGCCCACGACATTGAGCTCGATGGCGAGTCTTTTCGTGTATTCGTTGATGGTCGCCATGTGTTTCTCCGACAACGTCCTTGGCGGAATGGCGCAGGCGCTGTCGCCCGAGTGAACTCCGGCGAGCTCTATATGCTCCATAATGGACGGCACAAATGCGTCCTCGCCGTCGGAGATGGCGTCTGCCTCGACCTCTATGGCGTTCTCCAGGAACTTGTCAATAAGGATGGGTCTGCCGGGAGAGATATCCACGGCAGCGTTGACGTAGGCCTTGAGCATTTCGTCATCGTAGACGACCTCCATGCCCCTGCCGCCCAGAACATAGGACGGGCGGACCATGAGGGGGTAGCCTATCGCGCGGGCAACCACCAGGGCCTCCTCAAGGACGACGGCTGTGCCGCTCTCGGGTTGAGGAATGCCGATCTTCTTGATGATCTGGCTGAATCGTTTGCGGTCTTCCGCGAGGTCGATGCTTTCCGGAGACGTGCCGAGTATCGTTACACCGGCGTCTTCGAGCTGCCGTGCCAGATTGAGCGGAGTTTGCCCGCCGAACTGGACGATGGCACCGATGGGTTTTTCCTTTCCGTAAATACTCAGGACATCTTCGACGGTAAGGGGTTCGAAGTAGAGCTTATCCGAGGTGTCGTAGTCCGTCGAAACCGTCTCGGGGTTGCAGTTGACCATGATGGATTCGTATCCCTCGTCACGAAGCGTGAAAGCCGCATGGACGCAGGTGTAGTCGAACTCTATGCCCTGACCGATGCGATTGGGACCGCCCCCGAGGATCATGACTTTCTTGCGGTCGCTTACTGCAACCTCGTCAGGCGCGTTGTACGTCGAATAATAGTAGGCCGCGTCGGCGCCGCTGACCGGCACCTTGCACCAGGTTTCGTTCTTTCCCAGTGCGGACCTTCTGAGCCTGATCCCGGTTTCCGGGACGTCGAGAAGCATGGCGAGATACCTGTCGGAAAAACCATCCTCTTTTGCCTTGATGAGAAGGTTATCGGGAAGTTCCCCGCCCTTGTGGCGAAGGATCTCTTCCTCGAGGTCCAGGATCTCCTTCATCTGCCCGATGAACCACCGTTTGATCTTTGTCTTTTCATAGAGTTCATCGATCGAAGCCCCCTTGCGGAGGGCCTCATACATGATGAACTGCCTCTCCGAGGAGGGTTCGTTGAGAAGGCGCATGAGGTCATCAAGCGGCAACTGGTTGAAGTTCTTGGCGAAACCAAGCCCGTAACGCTTTGTCTCCAGCGAACGGATCGCCTTCTGAAAGGCCTCTTTGTACGTTTTGCCGATGCTCATGGCTTCGCCGACGGCCTTCATCTGGGTCCCCAATTTGTCTTCCGCCTCGCTGAATTTCTCGAAAGCCCACCGGGCAAACTTGATGACGACGTACTCTCCCGAGGGGGTGTACTCATCAAGTCCCGCTCCGCGATAGTAGGGAATGTCCTTCAGGGTGTACCCGCCGGCCAGTTTGGCCGAGATGAAGGCAATGGGAAAGCCCGTTGCCTTCGATGCGAGCGCTGACGAACGGGAGGTTCTCGGGTTGATTTCGATGACGACGATGCGCCCGTCGTCAGGGTTATGGGCGAACTGGATGTTGGTACCGCCGATGACCTGGATAGCCTCCACGATACGGTACGAATAATCCTGAAGCTTCTTCTGAACGTCCTCGGATATGGTGAGCATCGGCGCACAGCAGAACGAATCACCGGTATGGACGCCCATGGGATCGATATTTTCTATGAAGCAGACGGTGATCATCTTGTTTTCCGAGTCCCGGACAACCTCGAGTTCTAGCTCTTCCCATCCTACTACGGCTTCCTCGATGAGGATTTGTCCGATTATGCTGGCGGAGATGCCCCTTCCCGCTATGGTCTTCAGCTCTTCCTTATTGAAGGCGATACCGCCTCCGGTGCCGCCCATCGTATAGGCCGGGCGGATGACGACGGGATATCCCAGTCGGTCGGCGATCTCAAGGGCCTCTTCGGCTGAGTAGGCAAGAGCGCTTTCGGGCATGGGTATGTCCAGTTTCCGCATCGTCTTCTTGAATTCGTCGCGGTCTTCGCCGCGTTCGATGGCATCCGCCTGGACGCCGATAATGCGGACCCCGTGTTTCTCAAGTATGCCCCGGCGTGAAAGCTCCGCGGCGAGGTTGAGGCCGGTCTGCCCGCCGAGATTGGGGAGGAGTCCCTGAGGTTTCTCCTTCTCTATGATCTTTTCTATTACATCGATGGTCAAGGGTTCCACGTATGTCCTGTCAGCCATGCCGGGGTCCGTCATGATCGTAGCCGGATTGGAATTGACGAGGACGATCTTGTACCCGGCGGCCCTCAAGGCCTTGCAGGCCTGCGTGCCGGAATAATCGAATTCACATGCCTGGCCGATGATGATGGGGCCGGAACCGATGATGAGCACCTTGTCGATGCCTTTGATTTTGGGAGGCTTTTTCATTGGGAGGAATTCCTTTCGGATTTGCTCTGCATCGTAACAGAAGAATGTCGGGTAGTCAAGTGTTTTCAATGCCTTGCGAATAGCGGACCAGCGGCGCCGGTACCCGGTATTTCCCCTTTTTGTGGCTGTTATCGGGCATAATTCAGGTTGTTTTCTTTCTTCAAATCCCTTGTTGAGTCGAAAGATGGTAGAACCACTCCTGACTGGACCCGCTGGGAATTATGAGGCAGAAGAGCAGAATCAGGAGGAACAATCCTATCCTGAACCAAACCCTGTGATCCAGGCCGGCGGGCATCCTGGCAATAAGAGAAGCGGGAGCGAAGTGGAGCGTGTTGAGGTGGTTGCTTTTTTTCACGGTTTTTCCCGGTGATCTCACGATCAGCAGGATTCCGACGATGGCCACCAGGGCATTGGAAACGTGATCCATTCCGATTTGATGGAATATTATGGTGCCGGGATCCTGGAAAAAATTGACAATGAACCCCAGGACGCCATACCAGAACATGAAATGACCCAGCATCCTTCCCTGCCCCGGTATCGCCTTTTTTGCCACGGCGATGAGAAAGATGATGACGACGAGACACCTGGCGGCGTCATAGAGAGCCACGGGGTGTCTGAACCCCTGTGCGTGGGGAAACTTCACCCCCCACCAGGCAGTCGTTGCGTAACCGTAGACCTCTCCGTTCAGATGACTGCCTATGCTGCTCAAGGCCAATAAGAAGGCCACCGGTATGACTATCTCATCGGCAACGAGGAAGAACTTCTTCTTGTGGACGACGCAGAAGAGCAACAGGCCGAAAAGAGCCCCCAGAATCACGCCATAGTAGGACAAACCTCCATGCCAGTAAGCGATCATCTCGGGATAATTGCCGCGGAACAACTCCCATTCATAGAAAAAGATCTGAAAGGCGCGTCCTACTATGAGGGACATCAGGGAGAAAACAAGCGAAAAGTCCCATGCCTGCCTGGAAGAGATGCCGAGATAGCCCCGCCGCAGCATAACCCAGAGGAACACGGCGAGAAAACCGATCGCATAGGAAAGTCCGTAGAACCAAAGCTTTACTCCCAACACCTCTGCAAATGCGGGATCCAGGTTCAGGACGAAAGGACCTTGTAAATAAATCGCAAACCCCCGTAATAGATAGTGACGAGGAAATTCCAGTTTTTCTGTAGTTCTTACTACTAGCGGGACGCGGTTGTCAACCTTAAAAGACATGCCCCTCCCGTTGCGGGAGGGAATTGGGGGACATGAATGTTTTGGGGCGGGGTTGGGGGAGGATTATGACTCTGATTTCTCGAAAGCGTCTTTCGGAGCATTGCAGATGGGGCAGGTCCAGTCATCAGGCAATTGATCGAAAGGGACCTTTTCGACTTTTTCGTCGTATCTGTATCCACACACTGAACACGTCCAGACCATATGACACCTCCTTACCGGTTTGTTTGTATCATTTCCCGGGGCGTATCGCCGCAGGTTTTGCATATCCCATAAAAATCGACGCGGTTACCGAGGATCTGGAACCCCGCGGTTTCTCTGTCGGAAAGCGGGAGGGGAAAATCGACGAATATGTCCAAAACAGTCTTACATTTGATGCATATAATGTGGTGGTGAGGCTGGGTGTTGGGATCAAAACGCTTCTTTCCCGGGTCTATAGAAAGTTCGATGACCGCTCCCTGTTGTTTCAGGGTCTCCATGGTGTTATAGACGGTGGCGAGAGACATGGTCGGAAATTGCTCCTGCAGGGCAGCATATATGTCCGCTGCACTGGGGTGAGCCGTGTTTCCGTCAAGGTATTTCATGATGGCGATCCTCTGAGGCGTCATTTTTATATTCTTGTTTGAAACAACTGACATGTAATAACCATCCTTACGTAGTAAAGTCTATAAGCTACTAAGAGTTCTTGTCAAGGAAAACTTATAAATTGATTTCTCCCTGCCCGAATGCGCATCCCCACCTGCTTCTCATCCGCCATCCACCATGGAATGCTCGGCTTGATAGAACCAGGCGGCAGGGTTTTCGAAATATTCTTCGGCATCGCGTAACGACATGAAGTGCTCATATTCGATCATGGAAAGGAGTGTGAAGAAGTCTTTCTCGCGCATATCGGTGGATGATGCGGCAAGGTCTTTGTAAAATTTAACGCCTTTTTCCTCGAAACCGGCGGCAGTCTTGATGGCCTCCAGGTCACCCGCATCGGTCTGCGCCGACTTGTCGATGTTCTTGAGCGTATTGACGAGGAGATCCCTGATGTTCGTCTGGTTTACGACGAGGGGTACCGTTTCGGGCCATTTGTCTTTTTCCTTCCATTTCACATGCAACTGCTTCAGTCGTTCATAGTGCTCCACCTCGTCCTCGGCTATTCTCTCGAACATGGCCTTCCCGAGAGGGTTGTTCGTGCGGTCGGCATTCTTGAGATAGAATTCCCGTTCTTTCATTTCGTTGTTCAGCGCCACTTCCAGTGCGCTCAACCGTTCCTTTTCATCCATGGCATCGCTCCTTTCTCCGTTCATTCGATGAGAACAAGCCCGTATACATCCCGCTGCTGTGCATGATCTCGAACCGCTTCAATGGGAAGCCTCTGGGCCCTGGCGGTCTGAAATACGTCTATACCGCAGGATTCCATGGAGGGTCTCATGCGTTCCGGGTGAATGCAATTTTTCGAGGTGTCACATTTTTTGCACCGCGTGCAAGGCCCGCAGCCCATACCGAAGGCCTTGTAATATCCATCCAGAAACAACGTTGCCTCCAGGTCGACGATGAGATCGTTAAGCGTGTTCACCAGTTCGTAACCCTTTATCCAGTGGCGATGGACAAGCATGGCGTGTTTATACGAATCAAGGATCGACCGGGTCCTTTCATAATCCGGGGTGTAGGGCGGACATGATCTTCTGAGGCCGTATCCTTCACACCCGAACTCACATTTCAGGCGCACCCAGGGAGCCGCACGAACCAGATACGTATCGACAATGACAGCGTGATCCGCCCCCTTCTTCCTCGCAATGTCCACATATTTCCCGAATTCCATTGAGCCCATAAACGTACGTACAATATAGGATGCCCCCGGGGATTGGTCAAGGTACCAGGGGTTTCTACACGGTCAGCCGGTCTACCATCACTTCGTCGATGGTCTTCTTTGCAAGGAGGGCCATGAGGAGCCTGTCGAGGCCCACGGAAACGCCGGCAATGGGGCCGCTTATTGTTCCCAGGGCGTCAAGGAAGAATTCGTCGATGGGGAAGGAAGGTTTACCGAGGCGACGGCGGTGTGCGTTGTCTTCGATGAAGCGTTCGCGTTGTTGGTGGGGATCGGTGAGTTCGGTGTAGCCGTTGGCGATCTCCAGACCGTCGATGTAGAGTTCGAATCGTTCCACCATGCGGTCGTTGTCGTCACGCTTTTTTGCCATCGTCGAAATGGAAGAGGGCCACCCGGCGACGATATAAGGCTTTTCACCTCTCAGGGTCTCTTCGATGTCCTGTATGAGGACCTTGAAAAACAGATCGTTCCAGTCATCCTTTTCGTCGATACCGGGGAAGGGCTTTTGTACGAGGGCCTCAAAGAATTCGTCGCGATCGAGGCGGAAGGGGTCGAATCCCATTATGTCCCGGAAAAGGGCGTCAAGCTGATGCAGGGGATAGGGTCGGCGAAACCGCTCCGGCGGGCCGGCGGAAAGCCTGCGGGAAATGAACTCCACGAGATCGCAGGTCTCGTCCATGGCCTCTTCATATGACCCTTCGCGGTACCATTCCACCATGGTGAATTCCGTGTTGTGCAGCTCCTGATGATCCTCCACCCGCCAGACCTTGCATACCTGGAAGATCCTGGTGTTGTCCGCCCGAAGGAGTTTCTTCATGCCCATCTCGGGGGACGTGTGAAGGAAGAAAGGGCCCTTTTCCCCGACATGGACGGTAAGCGGGTCGATATGGGGATCCGGAGGCGCCGTGGCCATGAGGTTTGCTGTCTCGACCTCAAGGTAACCGCGCTCGTAGAAAAAATAGCGCGTCGCGCGAAGCAGTTCGTGGCGCGCTTTGATAATATTTTGCATTGCTTGCACGTCCTCTATTCTCATGGCTTGACCGACGAGTGCGTTATTGCATTTTATACAGCAAACAAGTATACTTTGTCCAACTGTGGCCTTTACGGAGAGGTGACCGAGTAGGCCGAAGGTGCTCGCCTGCTAAGCGAGTGTACGGATAAACCCGTACCCAGGGTTCAAATCCCTGCCTCTCCGCCATTCAAAAAACAGCTCAAAGTTCCGCCCATCGCGTTTCAGGTTAAATACAAAAACAGGTTTAATGGAAGAATCTTGCATTCAAGACAAGATGAGTCCGGATGCTTGCCGCATACTTTCGCCAAATTGTTCTCTACTGTTTTCCTACGAGGGCCTTGATCCTCGGCATCGCTCTTTCCGTTGCCTTTATGCCTTCTTCCATGAGGATCTTTTTCTGGGAAAAATCGAACATGGAGATGCCCTTCGTGTCCGGTTCGAGGATGATGTCGGCATAGGAGAGTTTCGTTTTCGAATTTACATGCATCATGATCGCTATGGATTGGGCGATGACATCTATGACGGAGGTTATGTCTCCGTCCCTTATGTCCTTTTGCAGGTTGACGGCAATGATGATGTCGGCGCCCTTGGACCGGGCGACCTCGCATGCGATGTTGCTTGTCACGCCGCCGTCCACGAGGGTCCGGTTTCCGAAGGCAACGGGTACGAAGATCCCGGGTATGGCGGAGGAGGCATGGATGGCTTTGGCGAGAGAACCTTTCTCCAGCGTGACGGTTTCACCGGTGTTGAGGTCCGTGGCAACGGGATAAAAGGGTATTTTCGTCGCCTCCACGAGTTTTACCTTTGCGTTCTGTTCGACGAAGGCTTCGAGCTTGGCGCCCTGGACGGGGCCCATCTTCGAGGAAACGACGGAGTAGTCGAGGATGTCGCCCCTGTTGATCTTAAAGGCGGTCCATTCAAGCTGGAAGCTGTCGGGATTTGACGCGTATATCCCGCCGATCAGGCTGCCGACGCTTGTGCCCACGATCATATGGATGGGGATTTTCTCTTTTTCCAGGGCCCGAAGCACACCCACGTGCGCGAAACCCTTGGCTGAGCCGCCCCCGAGAACGAGGGCTACCTTCGGTTCCGCCTTCTTGACGACGGGCGCGCTCTGGCAGGAACAGACGATGAAGAGGACGGCCAGGCAGAGAATGAACCGTTTAATACCCACCTCTCATTCCAACGAAGGGGTTATAGAGCTTTTCCCGCCCGATGGTGCTGCGCGTCGAATCGCCATAGTTGTGTCCCGGCGCGACCACGGTATCGTCGGGAAGTGCGAAAAGCTTTTTCTGGACCGAAGCCAGGAGCGTTTCCCACGAGCCCCCGTCAAGGTCTGTTCTGCCCACGCTTCCCACGAAAAGCGTGTCGCCGGTGAATACCATGCCCGTGTGGTACAGGGATATGCTGCCCGGTGAATGTCCGGGTGTGTGGATCACCGAAAGGGATGTATTGCCGATGGTGACGCTGTCGCCGTCACTGACGGTCTTGTCGGCGGGCGGCGACGGCTCCCCGCCGAACATTTGAAACGAATGCGGCGACTGGTGGATAAGGGCCGGGGCCTCTATCTGGTGGATGATGATCTGTGCCCCGGTGAGGTCCTTCATCCGCTTGTTGCCCATGATGTGGTCCACATGACAGTGGGTGTTCACTATATATCTAATGGTATAGCCCCGCGTCTTCGCCTCGTCGAATATGCGATCGCAATCAGCGGCCGGGTCGATGACAAGGGCCTCCTTCGTCTCTTTGCAGGCCACTATGTATGTAAATATGGCAAAACTGCCTACTTCCATTTGTTTCACGAACATGAAAACCTCCTTTTATGTAGTCTAAATTTAATACTTTTTGGTGCCGTTTATCAAATTTTTTGGTAATATCTTGCACAACTGTCGATCATTCACGGAAGGGAGGAAAAATGAGGCCAGTGTTCATTGAGGCGCGTGATCTGCCGGACGCGTGGTTCCAGTGCATATACCGCATATTCGAGGATGACGGGGTCCATGAGTACGTAATAGACCGCGGTTCTTTCGAAGGCAACAAGCGCCGGGAGTTCGACCTTGTCATGGTTCACATAAAGTACCCCGGGGCCGTGCCTCTCATCCCCGACATTCCGGCCGAGCTCGGCATCCCCGCCCCGACATCGATGGATTACGTGGAGGAATACCTCCAATACCTCATGACCGACAAGAAGGCCCCCAACGAGCTCTATACATATGGAGAGAGACTTACCAACCCCAAGGTGTTCGTGGACGGACGGGAGGTTGCATGCGGCATCAACCCCGTGAACGAGGTGATCGACATCTACAAAAAGGGGAATTACGGGACCAATCAGGCAATAATGGAAATAGGCATGCCTTCGGACATCATCCTCGAAGACCCTCCGTGCCTGAGACTCATCGATACGCGGGTCACCGACGGCAAGCTGCATTTTGTCCTCTATTTCCGCAGCTGGGATCTCTGGGCCGGTTTCCCGTCGAACCTGGCCGCCATCCAGCTTCTGAAGGAGTACATGTGCCAGGAGATAGGCATCGAAGACGGAACGATCACCGCTGTCAGCAAGGGGCTCCACCTGTACGAATACACCTTCGGGTTTGCCCTGCAGCGCCTGCGCAGGGACGCGAAATAAAGGTAAGGCAGCCTTTATCCGGTTAGTCCGGCTCGGGTGTGCGTGGACATAGCCGCGAACTGATTGCGGATGTTCTTTTGAATTTCCTCTATATTCGTATCCCCGGTAATCTCCACGGTTTGGTACCGGTCCCGGTGGGGGTCGAGGATCGTGAGGATAAGGATGTTGCCGTCCGATGGGATTAGTTCCATGAAGATCTTGCTCTCGAAAAAAATAACGATGCCGTAATGACGGGGAACGATGAGGCTGTCCCTGCATGAATAAGCCGCGAAGCTGAGAAGGTCGTTCAGTATCGCCGCCATTTCCGGTGAATCGAACCGCTCCATGTGTTTGGTGACGGAAGGGCGGTGCAGGCAACCCGCAAGCTCCCTTTCTATGCACGGCCGGTCGCCATATTGCCCCGTTTCGGCGAACCTTTCCTCCAGGTGATAGCTGAGGTCGACGATCTCGGGATACGTGAAAGACTCTTTTGACCAGAGGGAGTCAAAGATATCCTCTGCCCTGTTCCAGCCAAGGGAACTTTCGATGTCGATAAAGAGGTTTCTCCGAAGCGCCCTGTCAAAGAAGCTTTCGATGCCCAGCCGCTCCATCCTGCTGTCGACATAAAGGCTCCAGATCTGATTATAGCGGTCCCGAATGAAAGGCTCTTTTTCCTCGTTGGGGGTGATGCCGGGATTGTAGAGAAAAGCGGGGTCGAGTACGTCGGCGATGTAGATAAACAGCCGGTAAATGCGGCCATAGAGAAAGGCTTCGTCCATCCAGACATACGTCTTGACATCGAGTGCGCCCTTTTTTCGCTTGATCAGGGCCTTTTCCAGCCAGGGCGAGTCGGTCCCCTCTATGACGACATTATTGATCTGTTGCGAAATACCGAGGTTCTCGATGACCGATTGGACGAGGGCTTTCTTCTCTTGCACTTAAAATTCGCCTTCAAGGCTGTATAGCTCAAGAAGGAGAGTTTTCGCTTTCATCCATTTGGAATCACGATTGGTTGAGAAGGGTGTTGTCTGGAGGTATTCCGTAAGGTATTTCCGGGCCCGTTCCGATTCGTTGCGTTTGGCATAGATATAACCAAGGTTATACAGAGAGACCTCGTATGCCGCTGTATACCTCGGGATGAGCTGGTTCAGTCCCTTTAGCTTCAGATAGAGCTGTTCCTTGTCTTTCGTGGGACCGGCGGGGTCGTTGACGGCCTTTTCATACTGACCCTTGATAAATTTTACCGTCGTGAGCACTTCTTTCGTATAATCGTGTATTTTCAGCGTTGTACGCAGCGATGTGTCATATTCATTTTTCTTGAGAAGCTCATCCACGCGTTTCTGGCTGGCCTGAAGGTTGGCGTCGTTAATGACACCAGCGTCTTTCTGAGGGGCAGGCTTCGCCTTCTTCTCCGGAGGGGCGGCGACAGCACAGAAGAACAGACCGGAGACAAAAAATACCGCGACCATGAATATGGCGGCGGCTGCACATGTCGTCTTCCGGCCTCGATTTTTCAAGACCATTGCGTCACATTTCATAGGAACCTGTGCCCCCCTTTTGCTTGCTGGAAAATGGCGGTGCAGGGATTTGAACCCCGGACACTGCGGATATGNNATGCTCTGACCACCTGAGCTACACCGCCTTGCCTCTTGATATAAGCCATAAAGCCCCGTATTGTCAATAAAAAACAGGTTATAGGTAATAGGTGATGGGTAATAGGAAAAGCCTTTTTTTGGGCATTCCTATAACCTATTACCTATAACCCATAACCCCTTTTCTCTACCTTATCCCCAGCACTTTATGCATCTGCAGGCCGAGGCGCCACGCGGGATGGGTGAGACAGTATTCGAGGCACAGACGGGTGTTTTCGTCCAGAAACTGATTATCGACGGGTTGCAGGATGAAATGGCTAAAATTCAGGGCTCCGAAGGCTGCCGGGTCCAGCCCGTCCTGGGGATGGAGAAGTTTCAGCTCGTCACCGCTGGTGATTACGATGGGAGTGCCTGCTTTGGGGCTGACGGTTATCCAGTCCATGCCGTCGGGGATCGGGAGCGTTCCGTTCGTTTCGATGGCGATCTCCCAGTTGCGGCGGTGGAGTTCGTCGATCAGGCGGTTGTCGACCTGGAGCGCCGGCTCGCCTCCCGTAAGGACGGCAAAAGACCTGCGGTCTTTTTCCCGCGCGGGAGGCAGGATATGGGCCATGGCCGAAGCGACCCCCTCCGCATCGTCGTACGTTCCGCCGCCGGAGCCGCCGGAGCCGACAAAATCGGTATCGCAGAAAGGGCACGGTATGCCCGTTCGGTCGTCTTTGCGGCCGGACCAGAGGTTGCAGCCGGAGAACCTGACGAATACGGCAGGCCTTCCGCTGTTGACGCCTTCACCCTGGAGGGAATAGAAGATTTCCTTTATGAGGTAGGCCATGAGAGATTCAACCTTTATTTATATAGGCGACCGGGTCGTCGATACCCGCCTCTTTGAAACCCTGGAGGCGAAGGAGGCACGCATCGCACCGGCCGCAGGACTTGCCCTCGGGGGAGGGGTCGTAGCACGTCGTGGTCAGTGAATAGTCGACGCCGAGAAGAATCCCCGTGCGGATGATCTGTGCCTTCGTCATGGCGATAAGTGGTGCATGGATCGTGAAGGACCTTCCCTCGACACCGGCCTTTGTGGCAAGGTTGGCCATGTGTTCGAACGCGGCGATGTATTCGGGCCTGCAATCGGGATAGCCGCTGTAGTCGAGGGCGTTGACCCCGATGAAGATGTCCCGGGCGCCCAGCGTTTCAGCGTAGGCAAGGGCGAAGGAGAGGAAGATCGTATTCCTGGCCGGCACATAGGTAACCGGGATGTCCCGGGAGATGTCGGACACAGCCCGCCCCTTGGGGACCTCGATGTCTGCCGTCAGGGCGGAACCACCGAAGCTGCGCAAATCGATGTCGAGAATGATGTGGTGCGCCGCGCCAAAGGATCTGGCGATCCGGGTTGCGGCCTCGATCTCGTGCGTGTGTCGCTGGCCATAGCGAAAGGTCAGGGCGCAGGCTTCGAAATCATCGTTCATGGCTATGGCAAGGGTCGTCGTCGAGTCGACACCGCCGCTCAGGAGAACCACTGTCTTCTTACCTTCTGTCTTGTTCATGTCGGATCCCTACTTTCTGAATATGGAGAACAGTATCGTCAGGATGATGCTGATGATTATGCTCGTTGTGATCGGAAAGTAAAAGCTGAAATTGTCCTTCTTGATGGAGATGTCGCCGGGGAGCTTCCCAAGCCAGGGTATCTTCGGCCCATAGGTGAGGGCCAGCCCGATGACAATGAGGACGACCCCGAGGATGATGAGCATCTTTCCCATCGAAGGCATCATTTCCCCCCGTACCGCTCCTTTTCGCTGAATATACATCCGCAGTACTGCTGACGGTACATGTTAAGCCGCTTCGATTCGTTGATCCCTTCCTGCCAGCCGGTACGGAAATCACGGTAAACGAAAGGGACGCCGTGGGTTGCCGACAGCTCCTCGCCTATCTTTTTTATGTCGTCATGCCGCTGATATCTGCTGTAGAGGAGCGTCGTGGTGACCGTGTCGAAACGCTCCCGGGCCGCCTTTTCGAACGTCCTTTCAAGACGCATACGGTAACAAAAAAGGCAGCGGTCCTTCCCAAGGGGCAGTGTCCCGGCAAGGAAGCTTTCAAGATCGTACGATGTGTCAACGTCAAGAGGAAGAAGGCTGATCCCGGCGAATTCCCTGAGAGTGGCCAGGCGTTTCGAGAATTCCGTGTAGGGATGGATATTGGGGTTGTAGAAATACCCCGAGACCTCGGCCCCTTCGCGGCGAAGCTCCCTGACGCTATAGATGCTGCATGGTGCGCAGCAGATGTGGAGTAATATGCGGCTGCCTGTAATATCCATCAATCGGTCTTCCCAATCGCCCGTAATTTCTTATACTTTATCACCTTCCGCCGGTTTTTACCACCTCCGGTGGCGGGTAAAAAGGATGGGTAATGGGTAATAGGGAAAAAATATTTGTATTATTGGTTTCATTATTTTGCCCGTGACCCATCACCTATTACCCATTACCTGTCTTTGTTGCATAACAAAGATATCTGCTCCATAATGGAACTATAGCCGTTTAAGGCGGGGAGGCAACATGATCAAGTATATTCTCTATATCTTGCGCTGGACCGTTCTTGCCATACCGGGCGCACTTTTCTTCAACAAGGTCAGGGAACTGTTCGGTATTGACAGCGTATATCTTGCCATGATCATCAGCCAGGCGATCATGGGGGCAATGGTCTACTTTGTGGACAGGCTCATCTTTACGTCGGGGGCGGTTCCGATCCCCTGGGAGATAAAGCCGCGGGGGGTCTGCGCCGAGTGCGGACACGTCGGAAAGTGCTACCGGATGCCGGGGGAAAAGTGCTGCGCGCCAGGGCAGATGGCGGAAGGGAATTCTTTCAGATGCGAAAAATGCGCCATCAGGAAGATTAAAGAAACCGCGGTTTAAGCGGAATCTCTGACCTCGAAAGGCCGTTATACTCTCACTTACAAATATTATCGGGACAAACGGGAACAATTAATGCCCGGACTGTGTCTCAACAGTGTTAGTATGAGGTGATGCACATGGCAAAGATGCGGCCGGACAAGGGGTTTTTGTACGGAACTTCCCCGGCGGCCCCGTCACGACAGGGGATGAAGGGAGATGGTATGGCGGGAATTGGAGTACCTGAGTTAATAGTTCTGGTAATGCTTGTGTGGGTCTTTACGATCCCATTCTGGATCTGGGCCGTCATCAATATCGTGAGAAGCGATTTCCGGGATAACGCCAAGATCGTATGGCTTCTTGTTGTTATCCTGTTATATACTCTGGGCGTAGTGCTTTACGCCTTCATCGGCAGGAAGCAAAAGATCAAAAGGCCAGGTTGAGCATGCATCAAAAAAGAGGTCTTTGAGGAACCGCGAGTAAACGTATGGGAGATCAAACTTCCCTTAAGACCAAGCTCATATACAGATGCCTGGATATCGTTCTGGTTATTGCAGGCCAGGCGTCGATAATCCTTTCCATTCAATTTGTGGATTTATTTGTGTATTTTATCGTTGCCGGGGTGGCCCTCGGCGCGACCGGTCTGGGGCTTCGCGCCGGAAAGACGGGACGCAGTGTCCCCGCCTGGGTTCTGATCGCGGTTTTCTTCCCCATCCTCGTTCCCCTCGTCGGCCTTGTCTTCATGCTGATACGGGGGACGAGACGACAGAATGCCGACCCTTCCCGGGCGAAGCCTGTGAATATGTATGTGCACGCATCGATCGCGCTTGTCCTGTTCCTGATCGCCGCCGTGGTCATGGATTCCTTAAGTTTCGCGCTGTTGTCCTTTCTGGTTGCGGTTATATGGGCCGCAACACGCAAGGGGGCCGGGTACACAAGGAAAGCGCGGCTTGTTGTCATCGGCATTTACACCCTCATGCTCGTGATGGTCTTCGGCATGAAGAGCGTCAATTATCGCGTGTCGCACAGCAACGCAGAGACCATTATCGCGGCATGCGAGAAGTACAAGGGGAAGACCGGCGAATATCCTGCGTGGTTGAGCGACCTCGTTCCCGCCTACCTGCCAAAGATCCCCGTTGCGCGATACACGCTCATCTCCGGCGGGTTCCACTATTACCGGGATCACGGGCCTTCCACGGACAATTACAGGTTGATCTTCGTTAACGAGGCCCCCTTCGCCAGGCTCGTCTATAATTCCGCAAATAAGGGCTGGCATGAGATTGACTAAACGGGGGTTTTGCTATTTACAGATGTTCACAAAAAAGTAGGGAACAATAGTGACGGAGATGGTGTCTTAGTAATGTAACGATTGCGATCCATGCAGCACACAAAACAAAGAGGAGGTAATAATGGATTCAACAAGCAAGCAGCGAAAGGACCTGATGAACAGCATGGCAAAAAGGACGGTGCCTTCCTTCGGGTTTGTATGCTCGGGGGCATCACGAGGAGTTTCAGGCGCACATACAGCCTCAGCGGACTGCGAAGGCGGCTGCGGAGGACAGTGTCTGTCGGGTTGCAAGGACGCATGCATCACGGTTAGCAAGTAGGTGCCATCGGCACCCCGGTATTTTCCGTCATTCCGGTTCGGGCCCTTATCCGGGAGGCCCGGTGGCGTCATATGGAGCCCCTGATGCCGGCCTGAAGCCGGAATGACGACTGAGGCGACATGAAGAAGGACATTGCAAAACCACCTGTCATATGGCAGGAATCCGTCGCAAAGACGGTAACGTTCGTAGTCACGGAGGATTGCCAGCTGCGTTGCCACTATTGCTATCTCATCGGCAAGAACTCCAGGAACAAAATGAGCTTTGACATAGCCAAACGGTCAGTCGATTACATAACGGGAAACCGGGATGTATTTCCCGAGAAATCCATTATCTGGGATTTCATTGGCGGCGAACCCTTCCTGGAGATCGATCTTATCGACGAAACATGCGACTACATCAAGGCCAGGCTCCGATCGGAGGGGCATCCATGGCTTGAAAGCCACCGGTTCAGCTTCACGACCAACGGGATACTGTACGGCAGCGAGAAGGTCCAGAACTTCATAAGGAAGAACGGGCCCGACCTGAGCATTGGGGTGACCATTGACGGGACGCCGCAGAAACACGACATGCACAGGGTCTATCCTTCCGGGAAAGGATCGTACAATGACACCGTCACTAACATTCCGCTGTGGCTTGATCAGTTCCCCGTTGCCAGTACGAAGGTCACCGTCGCGAGCGACGACCTGCCGTATATCAGGGAAAGCGTTTTGCATCTTTACGGTATCGGCATCAAGCACATCAGCATTAACGTTGTTTTTGAAGATGTCTGGAAAGATGGCGACGATGCCATTCTTGAAGAACAGCTTGTGGGGCTCGCGGACAGGATAATCGACGAAGAGCTCTACACGGACCATACCTGTTCCTTTTTTTCGGAAACGATAGGCCGCCCGCGGACGGACAACAACAACTGGTGCGGGGCCGGGAAGATGCTGGCCATCGACTACAAGGGTGATTTCTACCCCTGCCACAGGTTTACGCCCTTCGCCCTCGTCAACAGGAAGGCCCCTGCCGTGGGCAACTGTTTCGAGGGGGTTGACCGTAATAAACTGCGTCCCTTTCTGTCGTTGGACCTTGTGACGCAGAGCCCCCGCGAATGCATCGACTGTGAGGTTGCGACGGGCTGCGCCTGGTGCCAGGGCGCCAATTACGACTTTGCCCGGACGGATACCATCTACCAGAGAGCGACGTACCTGTGCAAGATGCACAAAGCGAGGGTGCGGTCCAACAATTATTATTGGCATAAACTTAACGCGTTGATCGGTTCATGAGGAAGCTGTGATGATAGATTACCTCATCGTCATCCTGGAACATAACTGCGCTTCCTTCTGCTGCTACGATGTAAAGGACAGAAGCAGAAACGAGCTGATCTCCCTCGACCTGCTGAAAAAGATCGCCGATCATGCAATAAGGGACCGCCTGTCCGTCAACTTCCTCTATGGCGGCACGCCGCTGCCGCCTGAATACGAGAAGGTGATCGGGGAAGTCGAGCATATGAAGATGGTGCCCCTCGGTCGAGCCCGCTCCCATGAAAATGCCGTCTTCGTAATAAACGGCGAAGAAGACCTGCGGCATGTGTACGCATTGGACGGGGGCGATTTCAACAACGTCATACTGCGTGTCGGCAGGGATGACCTGGGCTCGCTTGGGGCCACCGTAAAAAGTCTTATCGGAAGGTTCAAGAGGCTCAATGTCATAGTAAGGGATGTCTACAGGTTTACGGAAGAAGCTTTTTCGGTGTATGAGGGTCAACTGGAAGATGTCGGGGCAATCGTCGGGGAAGAATACCGAAAGGGCAATTTCATAGAGGTGAATGTCCTTACCGACAGGGTCTTCCTCACGAACATGAACAACTGCAACGCGGGGACCAGACATCTGACGGTCGCGCCGAACGGCAAATTCTATATATGCCCCGCCTTCTATTATGAAAATGAGAACAACAGCCTGGGGGGCATTGACGACAGGGTCGAGATAAAGAACGCCCGACTGCTGGAGCTGGAATACGCGCCGATCTGCCGCAGCTGCGATGCCTGGCATTGCAAGAGGTGCGTCTGGCTTAACGATGCAGTGACGTCGGAATTGAACACGCCATCACATCAGCAATGTGTCCTTGCCCACCTGGAGCGCGAAGCGTCACGGAGATTCCTGGAACGTGTCGGTGCGGACATCGGCATAAACGACAGGGTGCCACCGATCCCGAAGCTCGATTATCTCGACCCCTTCGACGTCATCACCAACCGGTCGGTAAGTCCCGAGGAGAGGGAAAGGCATTTTGCGCAGCTGCTTTCGAAGCCGCTGGAAGATCTTCCCGTCAAGGAGCTGCTCCGGCAGATTTACAGGACAGACCCCAAAATGCTGACACGATTGAAGGAGCAATGCTGCGTCGTGGTGGATCTCGAGGACAAGGAATAACCGGCATATATGGATTCCTCTTCCGAGTTTTCTTCCCGGTCCCGTTCCACCATGGAGTTCCTGCGCCGCACCGTCGTTTACCTGAGGCCGTACAAATGGGCCGCGGCGGGGAACATCATCCTGGCATTCCTCACGATAGGCTTCTACTTTGTATTTCCCTACGTAATGCAATACATCATCGACACCGTCATCGGCGGCAGGAAAATGGACCTTTTGCTGCCGGCCGCCCTGTGCCTGCTCGGGACCTTTCTCCTGTGTGAGTTCTGCAACGCGCTGAGGATCATCGTTAACACCCATTTCGGGCAGAACGTCATCTATGACATGCGCCGGGATGTCTACGCGCGGCTGCAGCGGCTGCCCGTGCATTTTTTCGATCACCGCGCCTCCGGGGATCTGATGACGCGGGTGATAGACGACGTAGCGTCCGTTCACCGTGTCCTCATCGATGGCGTCGAAAGGACGGCGACCACTTTTCTGAGCATCATCGTAGTTTTCGTTATCCTGTTATTCAAGAATGTTAACCTGACGCTGCTCGCCCTTATCCCGCTGGCAATCCTGATAGCGGGCACCCTCTGGTACACCATGACGGCCCATCGGCGGTACCGTAAGCAAAGAGAGGCCATCGGCGCCATGAACGCCCTTCTCATGGACAACCTCCAGGGTGTTCGCCAGATCAAGGCCTTCGGCCGGCAGGACCACGAAGACGGGCGCTTTCGGGAACGTGCCGATGGCCTCAGGCGCAGCACCTTGAGCGTCATGAAGGTGTGGGCGGCCTACTCGCCGGCGATGACCTTCGCCGGATCGCTGGGGATTGTGCTTGTCCTGTGGGCTGGCGGCCCCATGGTGGCGGAAGGGACGATGACCCTGGGTGGGCTCGTCGGTTTCATTTTCTATCTTACCCTTTTTTATCAACCCATCGGCAGGCTGGACGGTTTGAACCAGATGCTGCAGTCGGCGAGGGCCGCGAGCGACCGGGTCTTCGATATCCTCGATGCCGCGGATGAGCAGCAAGGACGGGACCGCATCGCCCCGTTGAAGACACCTGTCCGGGGGGAGGTACGCTACGACAGGGTGAATTTCAGCTATAACGGCAGCGGCCGGACCCTGAAGGACATCTCCCTCCACGCCCGTCCCGGTGAGATGATCGCCCTCGTCGGGCCTACCGGCTCGGGCAAGTCCACCCTTGTCAACCTGCTGCCCGCATTCTATGAAGCGGCCTCGGGGGGTATTTTCATCGATTCCCAGGACATTGCCGGCGTTTCACTGGAATCGCTGCGTTCCCGAATCAGCGTCGTCAGCCAGGAGGCCTTCCTCTTCAACGGCACCGTGCGCGAAAATATTCTGTACGGACGACTCGACGCCACCGGGGATCAGATGCTGGCGGCGTCGCGCGCGGCAAACTGCCATGAGTTCATAATGTCACTGCCCGGGGGGTACGATTCCCGCGTGGGCGAGCGCGGCGTCAAGCTCAGCGTCGGGGAAAAGCAGAGGATTTCCATCGCGCGGGCGCTCCTCAAGGATGCGCCCATCCTTATCCTGGACGAGGCCACGGCGAGCGTCGATACCGTAACGGAGAGGCTGATCCAGGAGGCCCTCTCCCGGCTCATAGCCAACCGGACCAGCTTCGTCATAGCCCACCGCTTAAGCACCATTAGAAATGCCGATCAGATCCTTGTCATGCACCACGGCGAGATCGTTGAGCGCGGCAATCATGAAGAATTGCTGAACCTCGGAGGCGTCTACGCGAAACTCTGCCTGATACAGGATATGGAGGAAGACGATAAAGGGATGACGCAGAAGAGAAAAGCCCGGAGCCGGGAGAAAGAAGTCTTTTTATAGGTCTTATACGACCTATAGGACTTATAAACCGCGACTACGAAGGAGAGTCAGGACTCTGCGTGAGCAGCTTTACTGTAGCGCATCCCGGGGAAGGCCGGAGACCGGGGGCTTAGAACCCCCTTTTCCGGAGGCACTCTTTTCTTGATTTCCTTCCCCGCATTTATTACATTGTCGCCAGCATATCATTTGATCCACGCACACATCTGTCCAAAATAATATAACGGTCAACCTCTTTCCGGACAGTCACAAACTAACGCATAGTTCCCTATATTCTTCCTCCGTCATTCCACCACTACCTTCC
>DIFE01000117.1 GCA_002418985.1 Deltaproteobacteria bacterium UBA5756 | reverse complement strand
ATTCCGGCGCAGGCCGGAAACCAGGAGAGATCATGGATAAGGAATTACCGGACGAAGGGACATCCAACTGTTCTCTTTAAACACTGCGTGCTGCTCTGCATCCGTATGCTTCCTGTTGTATGAGAGGTTTTCCTAGTTTCCGGCCTGCGCCGGAATGACGTATAGAGGAAGGCGGAATGACGAAATGCGAGATAAGGCAACCTGGTTTTGAAACGCGGGATTCGCCTGTCCTGAATCATTGCTTTATAAAGAATGCTGTCCAGAAGCTAGATCCTTCTGGACAGCATTTGCCTTTCCCTATAACCTATAACCTATTACCCCTTACCCCTCTTTTTTCTTCCCCATCCATTTCGGTTTGACCATGTTTTCCGGGGAGAGGATGTCGTCGAGTTCTTCCTTTTTCAGGTATCCTTTTTCGAGGACGATCTCGCAGACGGTGCGGTTGGTTTCGAGGGCTTCGTGGGCGATTTCGGTTGAGCGTTCGTAAACGATGTAGGGGTTCAAGGCCGTTACAAGGCCGATACTGCATTCCACGTATTCCCGGCATTTGTCCCGGTTCGCCGTAATACCCGTTATGCAGCGGTCGGCCAGTGTCTTGCAGGCGCGCCTCAGCGCCACGAGCGAATTAAAGAGGCTGAAGGCAATGACGGGCTCCATGACGTTGAGCTCCAGTTGACCTGCTTCGGCGGCAAAGCTGACCGTCACGTCATTGCCGATAACGAGATAGGCCACCTGGTTCACAACCTCGGGGATGATGGGATTGACCTTGCCGGGCATGATGGTTGAACCCGGCGCCATGGCGGGAAGATTTATTTCGTTGAGGCCGCACCGGGGACCGGAAGCCAGCAGCCTGAGATCGTTGCAGATCTTTGAAAGCTTTACGGCAACGCGTTTTAAGACGCCCGACAACTGGACATAGACACCGGAATCCTGGGTCGCTTCCACCAGGTTGGGCGATGTGAGGACATCCATACCCGTCAGTTCCCTGAGTTTTTCCGCCACGAGCGGGGCGTAGTCGGGGTGGGCGTTGAGACCTGTTCCAATGGCGGTTGCGCCGAGGTTGATCTCGCGCACCAATGCCTGCGCCTCCTTCATGCGTTCTATATCCTCACCGAGCATGATGGCATAGGCACCGAATTCCTGGCCCAACGTCATGGGAACGGCATCCTGCAGCTGTGTCCTGCCCATCTTGATGACGTCACTGAATTCATCGGATTTCTTCTCGAAGGCCGCGCGAAGATGCTCCATGGCCTCCATGAGCGCCCTTATCTTGAGGATCAGTGTCAGCCTGATGGCGGTCGGATAGACGTCGTTTGTTGACTGGCAAAGATTCACGTGATTATTCGGATGGACTATATCATAGCGTCCCTTCTCGTAGCCCAGGATCTCGAGGGCCGCGTTGGCGATGACCTCATTGGCGTTCATGTTCGTCGAAGTCCCGGCACCTCCCTGTATCATGTCGACAACGAAATGTTCCCCATGTTTCCCGGCAAGCACCGCGTCGCACGCCCGGCTTATAGCGTCCGCCACATTCATCGGCAAAAGTCCCAGCTGGCCGTTAGCCAGGGCGGCCGCTTTTTTTACATAGGCCAGGGACTTGACGAAGGATGGATACGTAGAAAGCGGGATCCCCGTGATATGGAAATTCTCCACACCGCGCAGCGTCTGGACACCATAGTAGGCCCCGGCGGGAATATCCCGTTCGCCAAGAAGGTCGTGCTCTCTTCTCACATCATTACTCATAATGAAGCCTCCCGTAAAGTTTCGTCATCATCCTGCGGCTCCGTTTCCGTATCGGGAACCTCTTTTTCGCCAAATACGCCTTCCCATTTTGCAACTACAACCGTGGCGAGGCAATTGCCGGTTACGTTGACCGCCGTTCTGCCCATATCCATGACCGTATCCACGCCAAGGATCACAGCCACAGCCTCGACGGGAAGGCCAAAGGAGGCCAGAGTGCCGGCAAGGACAACAAGGGACGCCCTGGGTACTCCTGCCGCCTCCGAACTGGATGTGGAAAAGGCGATAACGGCAGGCTCTTTTACGGCGGAGATGAATTTCTTTATGGGGACCTTGAAGACCAGCGCGGCAGGCAAGAGCACGGCAAGCACGAACACGATGATGGCCCCGTAGAAGCTGGCGATAAGAAGGCAGAGGTTGAGAAGGACGTTCATGCCCTTGCTGGCGACGACCACAGCGATGGCCGCCCCCACCCCGATGGGCGCAAAACGCATAACGATATTCGTATACTTGAACATCGTTTCCGACAGGGCCTCGCAGAATTCAATGATCGGCTTTTTCTTTTCCTTGATGAGGCTCAGCGCAATGGCGAAGAGTATGGTAAAAATCACCACCTCCAACACATCGCCCCGTGCCGCCGAGTCGAAAAAGTTCTCCCGGAATATATTGATGACGATCTCCCTGATCGTCATATGCTTTGCCGTGGAGAGACCCTGCAGGTCCCCCGCACTGCCCAGCTGAATACCAACGCCCGGCTTTGTTATGTTGACGACAACGAGACCAAGAAAGAGTGCCAGTGTCGTCACGATCTCGAAATAGACGATCGCCTTGATGCCCATCCTGCCGACGGCCTTCAGGTCGGCGTGGCCTGCAATGCCCACGACCAGTGTCGCGAATATGATGGGCACAATGATCGTCTTCACAAGGCGGATGAATATCGTGCTGAGCGGTTCGAGTTTAGTTCCGAGCCCCGGAAAGGCAAATCCGATAATCAGTCCGGCGAGCATTCCGATAAAGATAAGATGAGTTTGCGACAGCCCTCTGCGTCTTTCCAACCCGGACCCCCATTCGCTATTATCTTTGGTGCAGAATTAGTATTGGCTGCTGAATTTACTGTTTGCCGTAAAAAGTAAATCTTTTTCACGGCAAAAAGCAACGAAAACGCAGGTTCCGCGTCACATCCCGCACCTCCGACGTCTCCGTACATATGTTATCGGCAAATGGCAGTTGAAAATACAGGGCAAACCGGCTATAATTACACACCACGCGCCCGTAGCTCAATTGGATAGAGTGTTGGACTACGAATCCAAAGGTTAGAGGTTCGATCCCTCTCGGGCGCGCCAATTCACCAAAAAAATCGTTTCAAGTTTCAGGCAATAGCTCAAATATTAGTCATTCCACCCAGGTACCCTTGCGGCAAGTAAATTGCAAAAAAAGTGAGAGACAAATTGCATTTTGATGAGAGAAATCGGCGTTCTCAGGAGCTATAGAGTTGGCACAAGAGATTGCAATTTTAAAGCCGTTGTTTAGTCATATCATTCCGGTGCTCAAGTTTCTTAGATACCATTCCAGCTGCCTTTAATATTTATAGAGATAGCTTCTCCCGCTATTTGCCGCCCATACGCTCAGACCATCGAAACAGACTCCCCGTGGTTCAGATCCGGCTTGGTATGTCCCCTTGATAGTCCCATCCTGATCCATACATATGACGTTGTTGGACCCGCTGCCAGCAATCCATATCAACTCCCCATCAAAGGTGACACCACGAGGTGACACATTGGCGGCGAACACCCCAAGTACCTCACCGTCTGACGCCCTTACCTTTGCCACCTGATTGGTGACGTTGAGAGCTGGTACAATAAATTCGGACAGTG
>DIFE01000030.1 GCA_002418985.1 Deltaproteobacteria bacterium UBA5756 | reverse complement strand
CCGGTTTTGCTTTTGCGGGAGCTGCTTTCTTTACTGCCGGTTTTGCCGCCGCCGGTTTTGCTTTTGCGGGGGCTGCCTTCTTCGCCGGTGCCTTTACCGGTTTCTTTGTCTCTGCCTTTGTAGCTGTCGCCGCCTTACTTTTTGTAGTGGAGCATTTTGTCGCCATGATTCCCCCTTGCTTAGTTTTTTGTAGCGCAAAACTATTTATTTTTTATTGTATATCAATTAAACATTCTGTCAAGAAAGAATGTGAAAAAAAGGTATTTATTTCAATTTAGTTGCGGCGAAAGAGGTAACGAATCTTATGAACGCTCTCTACGAATGCTTTAATTAAGAAACTTCTGGCCAGGTAGAGAACAAACGTGAGGACGATGCTTGCACACAGGAGGATAAAGAACAGGCGGTATTGATGCGAATGCAATGCGGTGCCCTGCATCGTAAGCATCAGCGTTCCCGGCAATCTTGCAAAAATGTTTATAAGGATAAAATCGATTAACCTGATATGGGTAAGCCCCAGAAGATAACATAAAGAATCTTTTGGAAAACCCGGGATGAGAAAGAGAATAAAAGAAACGTTGAGCCCTTTGTGTGTGACAAAAAAATTAAACTTGTCTATGTAAGCTTTTTTGACGACCTTCTCCACAAATCGTAAGCCCAGCATTCGCGATATTGCAAACGCAGCCAGAGAACCGACGGTGAGACCCATGGTGGAATAGATCGTACCCAATGTGTTACCGAAGATGAGGCCCCCCACGAAACCGGTTATCTCTCCGGGTACCGGCGCAAAAACAACTTGAAGAGCTTGAATCGCCATGAAGACGACCGCGGCAAAAGGACCGAAGGAAAGGATGAAGAGACGCAATTTTTTATAATCGAAAAAGAAACGGTAATAGGTAAATATTTCCTTCCAACCCCCCTCCTGATAGGAATAAAAGATGAGAAAAACGAGGAGGAGTGTGAGCAATGCGAGGATGGAGCGCAACACGCGGGAAACTATTTTTGATTTAACGAGTGAAGTTCTGATCAATTTTGAACCGCGACCGTCCGCAAAACTTCATCAACGGTTGTATGCCCTTCAGTGAGAAGAATGAGGCAATACTCCTTGAGGGCCTTCATGCCGCTCCTGATCGCCGCGTCCCTGATTGCCAGGGTATCCGCGCCCTCTGCGATAAGGTGCCTGAGTTCCTCGTTGATCATGAGGACTTCATAAACCCCGACCCTTCCCTTATATCCCGTCCCCGAGCATACATCGCACCCTTTTCCCTTGTGGAGAATCGTGTCCTCACCGAGGCCCAGGTATTTCAGGATCATGGGGTCGGGCGTGTAGGATTCCTTGCACTTTCCGCAGATCCTCCGGACGAGACGCTGGGCTACGATGCCGATGACGGAGGTGGAGATAAGAAAAGGCTCGATACCCATTTCAGTAAGCCGCATGAATGTGCTGGGAGCATCATTCGCGTGAAGGGTGGTGAAGACAAGATGGCCTGTAAGCGCCGCCTCGACGGCGATCTTCGCGGTCTCCGTGTCCCTCGTTTCACCGACGAGAATTATGTCGGGGTCCTGCCTTAAAAATGCCCTGAGTACGCGTGCAAAGTCCAGCCCGATGTCGGAGTTCACCTGCACCTGGTTGACACCTTCAAGGTCGTATTCGACAGGATCTTCAACTGTGGAGATGTTGACGCCGATATCGTTGATCTCGGCGAGAGAACTATAAAGTGTGGTGCTTTTCCCCGATCCCGTCGGACCGGTGACGTATATGATACCGTAAGGCTTCTTGATCATGTCACGCACCAGGTCGAGAACCGGCACGTGCGAAATGAGCTTGTCGAGACCCATCGTTGTATTGGTTTTGTCGAGGATCCTGGTACAGATCTTTTCGCCGAATTTCGTGGGGACGGTAGACACACGAAAGTCGACGGACTTGCTGCCGAGCTTGATGGTGATCCTGCCGTCCTGGGGAAGCCTGCGCTCCGTTATGTCCAGTTTTGAAATGATCTTGACCCTGCTGATCAGCGGCAGCTGCACCTTTTTCGGGAGCATCATCTCCTCGCGGAGAATGCCGTCGATGCGATATCTCACACGCAGCCCCCGTTCCATCGGCTCGATATGTATATCGCTGGCCCCCTTCTTCAAGGCCATGGCAATGATGTTATTGGTAAGTCGGATTATTGGAGCACCCTCGGCTTCGCGGGCCAGATCGGTGATGCCCGAATCATCTTCCTGGCCATCGTCGAACTCGACGTCTTTCATGATGTCTGATTGGATGTGGTCCATGGAATCGAGAAAATCATCGAGGTTGACCTCGGGTTTCTCTTCGACGAACGGTTTGGTAATGCTCTTGTACTCACCCTCCATGAACTGTTTGAAGTCGTCATCGGTGACGATGACCTGGTCGATGGCCACACTTTTCGTAAACTTCGCCTTTATGAGTTTGCGTGCCTCATCGAGGGCGAGAATGTCCTGGGGATTCACCATGGCAAGCGTCAGGCTTCCGTTGCCGTACGAGGTGGCCAGCATCTTGTACTTCACGGCAATCGGCTCCGGTATGACAGTGATGAAATCGGGGTCGAGCCTGAGCGTCTGCATGGACACGACGCCCATCGTTTTTTGCGTGTTCATCTCCTCGATCCGCTCCGCCACTATCTTATTGATGGAGATGGATATGCTGGGATGTTCGAGCAACAGGGCGTCAAAGTCCTTCTTTTCGAGGACGAAAAGTTCCGTGGCCGCGATGGCGATGACCGTAGCCGTGCGAGGTTTGCCGGTTAAGAGCGCCATCTCGCCGAAGCAGGCCCCCATACCGAGGGTGGCGATAGTGAGGTCGACGCCGAGATCCTGTTCCCGTTTCTTTACCTCAACCTGGCCGTTCTTGATGATAAACATGGCATCGCCGGAAGCCCCTTCGCGAACGATGGCCGTGTTCGGGGGATAGACTCTTTCCCGTAATTTCGTTGAAAGTTTTTCCAGATCGCCGTCTTCGAGAGCCCGAAAAAGTTCCGTGTTCTTGAGCGACGAAACCCTGTCCATTACAGCACTCATAAAGGTGCCTTCAGGAGTCCTGAGCCGCAGTGTTTCATCCGTCCCTGAGCCTCACCGGATATTGAGTTTGCCAGGCCGGCGTGAACCGGCCTAGTGAAAATTATAAAGGATATTTTTAAAAATAGTAACAGTTATTTTCGATCGCCGGCGCCGCCTTGCAGGCAGGCCGGAGAACGGATTTTCTATTGATGAAGAAGATTCTTCGTCTTCGATGTCAATGCCTTGATCGCATCTTTGAGACCGTCTATCGTAAGCTCATACATGGGGAAGAGCTTGCCGATCGTATCGACGGTGTAATGTCCCCAAAAAGTTTTGTGAGTCGGGTTAAGCCATACGGAGTGGGGAAAATGGTCACGAATTCTCGACAGCCAGTCAAGGCCGGGTTTCTCGTTGGTTGAAAAATAGTCTATGCAGCCGTTTACCTCGAAAAGCTCCGAATAAGCCATCCGCGCATCGCCGACAAGTATCAGTTTGTAGTTCTTGTTGTAGAGGGAAAAGAGCTTTTCCGTCGGCACGTTCTTGTAGTTCCCCATGTCTTCATAGAGATCCTGGTAGATGCAGTTGTGAAAGAAGTAGTAGCGGAACTCCTTGAAGTGGTTTGCCTGGGTTGCGGCGGAGAAGAGCTTTTCGCACAATTCCGTGTAGGGCAGCATGGATCCGCCCGTGTCCATGAGGAGAATAATGCGTACCGAATTTTCCCGCGACTTGTTGAAGACGAGCTCGATTTCGCCGCCTTCCTTTGCCGTCTTGTCGATAGTCTCATCGATGTCGAGTTCTTCCTCGGAACCCTCGCGCTTGAGTTCGCGCAGCTTCTTAAGGGCCATCTTCGTCTGTCGCACATCGAGGATGATATCGTTGCGATAGTTGCGGAACCTGCGCTCCGTGGCAACCTTGGATGCTGACTGCATCCATGACTCACCCCCGACCCTGATCCCTCCGGGATGATACCCGTAGGCGCCAAAGGGAGATTTACCTCCCGTGCCAACCCATTTACTCCCACCGTCATGGCGCTCTTTCTGCTCTTTCAACCGTTCCCTGAACTGACGCATCAGTTCTTCCAGGTCGTGTGTGCGTCTGAATTCCTCGAGCTGCCTCTGAAATTCCATTATCTCTTCAGGGCTCATCTTCGGCAATCTGTTGAGCGGATTTTCCAGCCAACCGAGAACCTTGTCCAGATCGACGTTTTCCGTCACGATCCCGCCAAAGAATTCCTGAAAGGCAAGATCGTAAGCATCATAGAATGCCTCGCTCTTCACGAGAAAGGCCCTTCCGATATGATAGAGATGATTGAGGCTAGACTGAAAATGGCCGTTGTATAATGCCTCCATAAAGGACATCCACTCCTTGATGGATACCGGAACGCCCTTCTTTCGCAAAACGTAAAAAAAATCGATGAACATTGATTACCTTCTCTTGAAACCGAACCCGCCCTGGTTGGTGGAAATACGCACAAATCTATCAGTGTCCTGTTCGTTTTTCAGGAGCGTGCCCAGAAAAGGGATCTCGTTATTGATCTTGTCAATCCTGATGCCGCCGAGAGCGAGGGCCTTTATCCAGTCGAGGAGTTCGCTCGTGGATGGCCTCTTCTTGAGTCCGTCCATTTCCCGTATCCAGTAGAATTTCTTCAATGCCTCTCGAACAAGCTTGTCTTCGATGTCGGGATAATGGACCTTGATGATCTTCTCCATCATCTCTCCGTCGGGGAATTCGATGTAGTAGAAAAGGCATCTCCTGAGAAAGGCATCGGGAAGCTCCTTCTCCGAGTTGCTCGTGATTATGACGATGGGTCTGTGCTTCGCCGAGACTTCTTCGTCGAGTTCATTGACATGGAAGCTCATCTCGTCAAGTTCATTGAGAAGATCGTTCGGGAATTCGATATCTGCCTTGTCGATCTCGTCGATAAGCAGGATGACCTGTTCGTCGGTGTTGAAGGCCTGGCCGAGTTTTCCCATCTTGATATACTGCCTGATATCACTGATATCCTTGTCTTTGAACCGTGCGTCGTTGAGTCTTTGTACGGTATCGTAGACATAAAGCCCATCACGTGCCTTGGTGGTCGACTTTATGTTCCAGATCAAAAGCTTTTTATTCAACGCCCGGGCAATGCTGTGGGCAAGAAGTGTTTTCCCTGTTCCCGGCTCCCCCTTAACCACGAGGGGCTTTTTAAGAATTACAGAAACGTTTACAATCTCCATAAGTGGTTTGGATGCTATGTAGTCGTCGCTGCCGTTATATCCCTGTGAACCGCCTGCCATAATGTGGCCTCCTTAAGAAAGTGAAAAAATATCGCTATATTATAAGGATTACGCCCCCTAATGTCAACGCATACTGCGGCACCGGCCGCTTTGCGCCAAAGGACCATGGACAGCCATCCGGGGTGTGCTCGGCTCGAGGCGTCATGGCAGAATGTTTTCCTTGACAAAGGCCTTTGTTTCCTTTTTAATGTTGACATGACAAGGTTATTCGTATCTTTTTACGACTTTTTTTTCTTTAGAAGCCTGCACCCGGGCATAACTTTGCCTTAAGAAAGCAGAGAGCCATGGGTGCAAGGAACCCATGGCTTTTTTGTTTGGAGGCCATGGGTCAATGAACCCATGGCTTTTTTTATGGAAAGGAGAACCGGTGATCGTTTCCCGACAGATACAAAAATTGATAGCCGACCAGGAAGGGTGGACACGCAGGATGTTCGAGGAAGGCCTCAAGATAAAGAAGCTTTACGGCGAAGAGAACGTTTATGATTTCTCCCTCGGCAATCCCGACACGGAGCCCCCCCGGGAATTGCAGAAAATGATCGCCGAGTCATTGCTCAATCCCGCGAAGGGTATGCACCGTTACATGACCAACAGCGGCTATGAGGAGGTACGCGGGGAGATCGCGGATTACCTCGAAGAAACCTATGGCCTGCCGTTCACTGCCTCGCATGTTTTCATGACCAACGGGAGTGCGGGCGGCCTCAACATTCTTCTGAAGAGTATGCTTAACAGGGGTGATGAAGTTATAGTTCCGACCCCTTTTTTCTGGGAGTTCAGGAATTATGTCCACAATCACGGTGGTACCCTCAAAACCGTCAGGTCGCAAGACGACTTCCAGCTCGACATGGACAGGATGGCCGCCGCCATCAGCCGAAAAACACGGGTCGTCCTCCTCAACAGTCCCAACAATCCGACGGGCGCCGTGTACTCGCAGCGGAGCATCACGGACCTCACGGCTCTTCTTAATCAGAAGCGCTCCGAAGGGCAGGATATCTACCTTATAGCGGACGACGCTTACCGCAAGATCGTGTACGATGGCATAACCCTGCCCAACGTTTTCAGCGCCTACGACTTGACCTTCTCCATTACTTCACACTCGAAGGACCTGGCGCTGCCGGGGGAACGCATCGGCTATATTGCCATTTCTCCACGCATGCCCGATTCCGATCTGCTCGTATCGGGTCTCATGATCACTCAGAGAACGCTCGGTTTCGTCAATGCGCCGGCGTTGTTTCAACGGATCGTCTCGCGGTTTCAGCGGACGTCCGTTGATATCGGGGAATATCAGCGCAAAAGGGACGTGCTCTACGACGCGTTGATGGAGGGCGGTTTTGAGTGTATAAAGCCGGAGGGAGCCTTCTACATGTTTCCCCGATCACCCATTGCCGACGAGCTTCAATTCGTCCGAATGCTGCAGCAGGACGAACGGATAATGGTCGTACCCGGAAGGGGCTTCGGAAAGAGAGGCTATTTCCGAATCGCTTACTGCGTCCCCTTGGAGACGATCCAAAAAAGTACCGAAGGATTTATCAGAATCGGAAAACGTTTTATAAAGAGGTGAACAAAATGGGTATCTCAAAAGCTATAAGCAAGTCCATGCGGGACTCTTCCTGGATACGGGCCATGTTCGAGGAAGGCGAAAAAATGAAGAAGGTGCACGGGGCTGAAAACATACTCGATTTCACACTCGGCAACCCTGTCATGGAGCCTCCCGCCCAACTCAAGGAAGAACTCGCGAGGCTCGTCACCTCCGGAACTCCCGGTATGCATCGCTATATGACGAACAGCGGTTATGAGGACGTCCGTGCCGAGATCGCCGAATTCCATCATCAGAGAACGGGTCTGCCCTTCACCAAAGACCATATTGTCATGACCGTCGGATCGGCCGGCGGGATGAATGTCATCCTGAAATCTCTCCTCGATCCGGGCAATGAAGTCATCGTCCTCACCCCCTTCTTCGTGGAATTCAAGTTCTACATCGAGAACCACGGCGGAGTGATGAAGCTCGTCGCAACGACGGATGATTTCCATCTCGATATCGGCAGGATCGAGGAGGCGATAACGAGAAAGACCAAGGCAATCATCATCAATTCCCCGAACAACCCCACCGGCGTCGTATACAGCGAGAACGAATTGAGGGAACTGGCGGCGGTGCTTCACAAACGCAGACAGAAGGGCCAGAGGATATTCCTTCTCTCCGACGAGGCCTACAGAAAGATACTCTACGACGGGATCGTACTTCCCGACGTATTCAGTATATACGAAGACACCCTTTCAGTGACCTCCCATTCGAAGGATCTCGCCCTGCCCGGCGAACGCATAGGCTACATAACCGCCTCGCCGCGCGTCACAAATCTGAAGCCGCTCATGGATGCCATGATCTTCTCGAACAGGATTCTGGGTTTCATCAACGCCCCGGCCCTCATGCAGCGCCTTGTGGGAAGGTTTCAGAAGAACAGCGTCGACGTCCTCGACTACCAGAAGAAGAGAGACACACTGTACAATATCCTCATCGATGCCGGCCTGAGCGTTGTAAAACCCATGGGAGCCTTCTATATCTTCCCGAAATCGCCCATCCCCGACGACATCGCCTTCGTCAGGGAACTCCAGAAACACCGCGTTCTGGCAGTACCCGGCGTCGGTTTCGGCACACCTGGCCATTTCCGTCTTGCCTACTGCATCCCGATGGACGTCATAGAACGGTCGCGGAAATCGTTCCTGGAGCTGGGATTGAAAGGCGAAAAAGCGTAAGGGCTATTTCACACCCTCCTTAGAATAAGCTGCAGTCTATGTGTTTTTCGAAGAGGTCGGCGAGTCTCTGCCTGTCCACGCCTTTTTCAAAGAGATTCGGCGTGTGGGGGAAAACTCCCAGGAGGGGGGCGTCGAGGTATTTTTCGAGCATACCGGGGTTTGTCCGTGATGCCATGTCGTTTTCGCCCTCCATGTCATTGAGGATAACTCCGAGAATCTTGACTCCGATGGATTTGAGATGGCCGCATGTCAGGAGGGTATGGTTGATGGTCCCGAGGGTGAGCCTTGATACGACAATGACGGGCGTTTCCCAGGCACGGATGAGGTCGGCATAAAAGAAACCTTCGGTAATCGGCACAAGGAGCCCACCCGCACCCTCGACAATGACCACGTCGTGACGGGCCGCAAGGCTGTTGTACACGGCGGTGACACGGCCCATGTCGATGGTCGCTTTTTCCATGAAGGCCGCCGCTTCGGGCGCCAGCGGCGCCTTGAAGAGATACGGATTAATTTCGCTTGCATCATCGCGGCTGCCGGAAGCTTCCCTCAAGATCCATGTATCCCCGGTATTTCGTTCGCCCGTCGACTCGATACCGCTTTCAAAGGGTTTCATGACTCCGACATCGAGACGCTTTTTGATCGACAGATAGGCACTGAGGCCCGAAGAGATGATGGTCTTCCCAACACCGGTATCGGTACCCGTTACGAAAATGCTTTTCATTATCTCACTATTGACGCGAGAAGAATCGCGAGGCTTATGAAGAGCGATGCACATATGAGTGCAAGCCCTGTGTTGTTCTCATCGGAAATCTTTTTCTCAAAATCGGCAGTGAAAGTGGCGCCGACTATCTTCACGGCAACGAGGGCAAGGATTATATACACCGCCGCATATATAAGCATCTCCACCGCAGTAGCCAGCACCTTCCACATGATTGCCCCTAACTAATTTGACAGATAATATACCAGATTGTCGAGCGCCGATGTGAAGAAAAGATTTCTCAGCTTTACATTCTCCGATGTCCGTACGGGCGCAGGCGAGAAGTTGAGTATGCCTTTGATATTCGCCTCGATGAGCTGGTCCGCAACTTTTTGCGCCTCCTGGGGAGGCGTCGTTATGATCCCGATCTCTATATTGCGGGCGCTTACGACTTCCTTGAGACGGTCGACGTGGAGGATCTCCACCGGTTTGCCGACACGCTCCGAAATACGCCCGATGACCATCTCGGGATAGAGATCGAAGGCGGCGACGATCTTATAATTCTGCTTCAGGAAATCCTTGTATACGAGGAGGGCGCTCCCCATGTTTCCGACACCTACAACGGCTATACGCCATTCCCTGTTTATGCCCAGTATCTCTTTAATATGTCTCTTCAGGTCTTTGACATTGTAACCCATACCGCGAATTCCGAATTCACCGAAATAGGCGAAATCCTTTCTCACCTGAGCAGCGTTGACGTTGCAGATGCTTGCGATCACCGCGCTCGACGCGACCTTTTCGTTCTTGCCCTCCAGATCGACCATACATTTCAGGTAGCTGGAAAGCCTGCGTATCGTCGCTTCGGGAATCTTTGAAAATTTTGCCATCTTTCTACCTTCTATATCCGTGATTTTCCCTTTGTTTTTCATATGTCTAACAATTCCGGGTATGTTTTTCAAGAGAAAAATTTAACAAGCTCGGTAAGCGGGCTCCACGCATGGGGTTTTAGAGTTTCAGGAATCAAAAGATGGCAGGGGTTCAGGAGACAAACCCATGTTCGCATCTCGAACGTGAAAGGGGAAATAGAAATTTTGGACTCTTTTCAAAGTCCCAACACATCCTTCATGGAATAGATGCCCTGAGGCTGGTTCACAAGCCATTTTGCGGCGAGGAGCGCTCCCCGGGCAAAGTTGTCCCGAGACCACGCCCTGTGGGTAAGCTCGAGCCGCTCGCCGATACCGGCGAAGAACAGGGTGTGTTCGCCCACAATATCGCCGCCCCGGATACTCATGACCCCGATTTCGTCTTTTCTTCGCTCGCCTGTCATGCCCTCGCGCCCGAAAACCTCTATCCAGTCGCGGCCCTTCTGCCCCGCCTCGACGGCGTCCTTGATCTTGAGCGCCGAACCGCTCGGTGCATCCTTCTTCCAGTGATGATGCAACTCGACGATCTCGGCGTCGTAGGCGTCTCCCATGATGGCGGAGACCCTTTGCGCAAGGTCGAAGAGGATGTTCATCCCGATGCTCATATTGGGAGAGATGACGACGCGCGCGCCCTTCGTTTCTCTAATGAACCGCAGATCGTCATCCTTGAGACCCGTTGTGCCGATGACGTGGGCCACGCCTTTCTCCACCGCTGTTTTGAAATGGCTCACCGAGGCGGCCGCCTCGGAGAAATCGATAACAACGTCCGCGCCGCTTATGGCCTCTGCCGGATCGTCGACCACATGAGGCGGCTTCCCGCCCATGAGATCGTGCGCCTTTCCAGCCATGGGATGGCCTTTCATCTCCACGAGGCCGGCAATATCAAGGTCGCCGTCTTCGAGGGCGAGGTTCAGTATTGCGCGGCCCATCTTTCCGCATGCACCCGTTATGACAACTCTTACCATAATGCGCACCTCTTCGCGTTGTGCCCGGGGTTTAAGCCTTTCGCCTGCCTTTTCCCGTAAGACCGTATTCTCCCAGAAGACCTCCCAGAAAAGCTGCATTCTTATCGGACATGGGACACAGTGGCAGGCGGTACTCACGCGCGATCATACCCATCCTGTAAAGCGCCTCCTTGACCGGTATGGGGTTGGTTTCGATAAACATTCCCTGGAAGAGAGGCATCAATCCGGTATGAAGTTTGATCGCCTTCGCTATGTTCTTCTCGATCATGAAAGCCTTGTACAGGGCCTTGAGTTCTTTCGGCATAATGTTGGAAAACACCGATATGACGCCAACCGCGCCGACGCTCATCATGGGGAGAAAGAGATTGTCGTCGCCTGACAGGATAGTGAACCTTCCTTTCGTAAGCCGGTAGATATCCGAGACCTGCGTCAGTGAACCGGCCGCTTCCTTGATGCCTACGATGTTCCTGATCTTTGCCAGTTCGGCTATCGTTTCCGGCGTCATGTTGATCCCGGTGCGACCCGGTATGTTGTAAAGAATGATGGGCATCTGCGTCTTTTCCGCAATGGCCTGGAAATGACGGAAAAGCCCTTCCGGCGTCGGCTTGTTGTAATAGGGGGTTGTGAGAAGACAGGCATCTGCGCCAAGCTTCTTCGCCGAGATGGTAAGCTCTATTGCCTCCGCGGTGCTGTTCGAACCGGTGCCGGCAATGACAGGCACCTTCCCGCCGGCGTATTTCACGGCAAGTTCGATGACCTTTTCGTGCTCCTCGTAGGAAAGCGTTGGGGCCTCACCGGTGGTGCCGCAGGGTACGATGCCGTCGACTCCGCCTGCTATCTGGAAACCGATGAGGTTTTTGAGTGCCTTCTCGTCAAGACCGCCGTCGCGAAATGGCGTAACAAGCGCCGTAAAAATACCTTTCAATTCCATGGCTTCTCCTTTCACAAAAGTGCTTCCTCATGCAGCTGGGCTTTGTAGATAAACTTGGCATCCCCCTCGAGATAAACCTCGTCATTGATATATATCTTCAGGATCTCGCCGCCCTTCGTATGGATATTGACGGGACTCCTGACAAGGGACTTCTCGGTGAGGATTACGCCGGATGCCACGGCCCCGGTGCCGCAGGCGAAGGTTTCCCCTTCCACCCCCCGTTCATAGGTCCGCACCCGGACATTATCCTTGTCCAGGACCTCCACGAAATTGACGTTCGTGCCTTTCTCGCCAAAAGTCTTGTGGCTGCGTATCATCCGGCCCAGTTCATCGACAGGCACGAGATCGATATCGCTGACGAGGAGGACTGCGTGGGGCACCCCCGTGTTGACGCTGCTGACAAAGAGTTCCTTGTCGTCGAGACAGACGGCGTAGTCGAGCTTTATATCGGCCGGCCTTGTGAGCTGCAGCTTCACCTTCTGGCCATGGACCTCCGCCTTGATAATCCCCGCAACGGTCTCAAAGGCCATCTTTTCCCCGGCTATGCCGTTCATGACGGCAAAGCGTGCCGCACACCGGCCCCCGTTTCCGCACATTTCAGCCTCGGAGCCGTCTGCGTTGAAAAACCGCCAGCGAAAGTCATGACTCGTGGAATTCTCGATCAGGATAACGCCGTCCGCGCCTACCGAGTGGTGGAACCTGCATATCTTGGCCACAAAACCCAGAATATCGGGAAACCGGTCGTACACTTTCCCGTCCCGGTTGTCGATCATCACGAAATCGTTTCCGCTTGCACTCATTTTTGAAAATTCCAGTTCAATCACGTTCTTTTATACCTCCAAAAAAGATGGCGTCGATTCACCGCGGGTGAGATCTTTAAGAGTCTCTCTTTTCCTGACCACGTAAAACTCGCTGCCCCTTACAAGAACCTCCGCCACCCTTCGCCGGGAATTATAGTTGGATGACATGGAGAAACCATACGCCCCGGCACCCTTGACGGCCACAAGCGAGCCTTCTTTCAGGTCCGCCAGTTCTCTATCCTTTGCAAAGAAATCGCCCGATTCGCAGATGGGCCCCACAAGATCGACAACCAGTGTCTTTCCCTTATTTTCGTCTACGGGGAGAATCTCGTGGTACGCATTGTACAGGGATGGCCGCACCAGGTCGTTCATCGCCCCATCGACGATGTAGAACGTCTTACCCGCGGTCCGTTTGACATAGAGCATCCTGGCAACAAAGATGCCGCTGTTCCCGACGATGACCCTGCCGGGCTCCATGATGAGCGTAATGCCCGTGTCGCCAAGATTTTCCTTGACGGCCCTGGCGTATTCATCCGGATGCGGCGGCAGTTCATCCTTGTAAGAGATGCCCAGACCCCCGCCGATATCAAGCATCTCGATGGCAATGCCCTGTCCCCTAAGCTCAAGGATCATTGATTTCAGGGATGTTACGGCTTCGATGAAGGGCCCCAGTTCAAGGATCTGGGAGCCGATATGCGACGATATGCCGACGGGCGCAAGGTAATCCTCGGCGGCTATTTCCCTATAGAGCCGCGCGGCCTCGCCCCAGAGTATACCGAACTTGTTTTTCTTGAGCCCCGTTGTAATGTAAGGGTGGGTCTTGGGGTCTATCTCGGGGTTGACCCGTATGGAAACGGGGACTTTCTTTTTCATTTTCCGGGAAAGCTTTTTCAAAACCAGCAGCTCCCCTTCCGACTCGATATTGATCATGCGAATGCCTGCTTCGATGGCATACCGGAGTTCCCCGGCACTCTTTCCCACGCCGGAGTAGACAATCCTGTCTGCCGGTATCCCCGCCTCAAGGGCCCTGTAAAGCTCACCGCCGGAAACGATATCCGCCCCGCCTCCCAGTTTCGCCACCGTTCTGACGAGGGCTCCATTGGAATTGGCCTTCAGGGAATAGCAGACAAGGTGGGGCATACCCGCGAAAGCTCCGTCAAAAACCCGGAAATGCCTTTCAAAGGTTCCGTAGCTGTAAAGATAGAAGGGGGTTCCCACCTTCCCGGCCACCGCCTTGACGGGGACATCCTCACAAAACAGTTCTCCATTGCGATATTCGAAATAGTCCATGCCCTCACTCTTTCATGATTACGATCGATTCCTGCGACGTCTGGCTCTCGTTTCCCACGGTATCGACCGCGGTAACGTGGTAGGCGATGAAGCGGTGATCCGGAGCGTTCTTGTCGATGAACGTATTTTCCTTCACGGGAACACTGTTGAGCTTTACTGCCTGGGAACCCATGATGCGATAGACGTTGTATCCCGCGAGGTCTGTTTCCGTATTTGCCTCCCAGGTGATAACGATCGTATTCCCCTTCTTCTCGGCCCTGACGAGCATCGGTGCACCCGGAGGGGTCTTGTCGCCTGGTGTGGCGCTGACTTTCACTCCTTCGCCTTCCCGGGGCATCTCGCCTGTTTGAATCACTTTTCTGACTTCATAGACATAGGTGCGGCCGTTCGTCAAGCCCGCATCCATGTACAGGGACGTCGAGACGGGCCGCGGGTTCAATGGGATAACCGGGTACATGTCGTTATCATAGCGGTAAATGTTATAAAGGTATCCGTCTTCCTTTGTCCATGAGATCTCCACCCTGGCGTCGCTTTCCGTCGCTTTCACGGAGCCGGGAGGCCCCGGGGGTTCCTCCCAGGCCACGACGGCGGCATTTGATGCCTCGCCGCGCGTCCCTCGTGTGGTTACGGGATAGACCCGGTAGGCATATTCATTGCCGGGCACAAGGTCGTCATCATAGAAGTAGAGCCTGTTTCCGGCCAGGGTATACCCCTTCCGCTCATCGAGGCTGATCGTCCTGAAGGGCTGCAGGTCCCCGAGACAGGTGCCGCATCCCTTGAATATCCTGTAACCCGCTATTTTCGCTTCACCTTCGCCCGGTTCCTTCTTCTCGGGCTTGATGGTCGCGAGCGGGGTAAACGAGAGAAAGAGAACACCGTCTTTAACCTCGCCCCGGAGGTCCCCTATGACCCCGGCCTTTGCGACCGCCACCGGCATGGGGTTGTCTTTCTTCCCGCAGGATGAAAGGGCAAGCACAAGACAGAACGCGACACAAAGAACATTACAAACCGAGATATTTCTTTTCAGCATCGATTGCCTTCTGCACCTCTTCAAAAGAGGCGCTGCCCGTTGATTTTCGCATGTGCAGGGCACTGCGCGGTTCAATATAGTCGAATACATCCCTTTCGAAGAGAGCGGATAGTTTTTTCAGGTCTGCCAGCGGCATCCGGCCGAGGAGCCTTCCTTTGTCCTCGCACTCGCGGACCGCTGCTCCGGCAACGCCGTGGGCCTGCCTGAAAGGCATTCCCTTCATGGTAAGGTATTCCGCCAACTCCACGGCGGGCATATAACTTTCCTCGGCCGCCTTTTCCATGTTCCCTTTCTTCACCACCAGGCCCTGTATGCACAGTTCCATGATCGCCAGGGCATCGCTCACCGTCCGGACCGCATGGAAGAGGGGCTCCTTATCTTCCTGAAGATCCCGGTTATACGTGAAAGGCAGGCCTTTCAATATCGTGAGGAGTCCGAAAAGATCGGCAAGCACCCTGCCGGTCTTCCCCCTGATAAGTTCCAGCGCATCGGGGTTCTTCTTGTGGGGCATGAGGCTTGAACCGGTGCACAGCTCGTCGGGCAGGGATATGAAGGAGAACTCCTGTGTCGCAAAAAGGATGAGGTCCTCCGACAATCTGCTGAGGTGCACCATGATAGTGGCGGCCGCATAAAGGGCGTCGATGACGAAATCCCTGTCCGCAACGCCGTCCATGCTGTTCTCCGAGACCCGTGCGAACCCGAGCTTTCTTCCAACCCATTCCCGGTCGAGCGGTATCGTCGAGCCGGCAAGGGCGCCGCTTCCCAGTGGCAGGACATCGACCGTCGCCTGCGCCCCCCGAAGCCTTGTCCTGTCCCTTTTCAACGCATAATAATGTCCCAGGAGGTAGTGGGAAAAGGGCACCACCTGGGCACGCTGAAGGTGCGTATAGCCCGGCATGATCACCTTTTTTTCCTTTTCGGCTTTCCTGACGAGCGACGCCAGAAGCCCCACCAGGTTCGACTCGATCACGCGGAGCTCCTCCTTCAGGAAAAGGCGCATGTCCAGGGAAACCTGATCGTTGCGGCTGCGCCCCGTATGGAGCTTTTTGCCCGCCTCACCGGTCTTTTCGATGAGCCGGGCCTCAATATGCATGTGGATATCCTCAAGCGCTTCGGAGAACTGGAATGATCCTGAGGCGATCTCCTTTTCGATCTCGGTGAGACCCCTCAGGATCTCTCTCTTCTCCGCGGCGTTGAGAATGCCGATCTTCTCAAGCATGCCGGCGTGGGCTTTGCTGCCTGCGATGTCCTGGCGATAGAGCTCCCGATCGAAATCAATGGATGCGCTGAACCTCTCGAGAAGCGGGTTCGTGCCGCCCTTGAACCTTCCACCCCATGGTTTCATAGTCTCTCCCCGAAAAGCGCCGTTCCAACCCTCACCATTGTGGCGCCTTCCTGCACGGCTACCTCGAAATCGGAAGACATACCCATGGAAAGCTCCTTCATGGAAAGGCCGAACTCGCTGTTCACCGCGTCAAGGATCGTTTTAAGCTTCCTGAATATGCCCCGGACCTTTTCGGGATCTTCCATGTAGGGAGGCATCGTCATGAGACCGGCCGGTTTCAGGAACGTGAGTGTTGCGGCCCGGTCAAGCATGCGGCGCAATCCCTCAACGTCGGTCCCGCTCTTGGTGGCCTCCCCGGCAAGGTTTACTTCGAAAAGGATGTCAATCGGCTTTTCGCAACGTTCGAGGCTGTCGAGCGTTTCCCCGCTGTCGACGGTATGGACGCAGTCGAAAAGCTTCGGTATATATTTGACCTTATTGCTCTGGATGTGACCTATCATATGCCAGCGGGCCCGCGCGGCACCGATCATCTCTATCTTCCCTTTCGCTTCCTGTACGTAATTTTCGCCGATGTCCCGGACGCCCGCTTCGATGGCCTCGATTACGCGGGCGGCCTCGACCTTCTTCGTGACGGCGATCAGGGTCACCCCCGCCGGGTCTCGTCCCGCCGCTTCGCACGCCTTGTGTATTCTTTCGCGCACGGCCTCTACGGCGTGCCTGATATCACTCATGAAAGGATGCCCAGTGAGAGAAGGACCTCGGACAGTTCACAGATCGGCAGTCCCACCACGTTCGAATAGGATCCCTTGATTTCCTTCACCATGTAACCGCCCTTCCCCTGGACCGCATAGGAGCCGGCCTTATCGAGCGGTTCGGAGGTACCGATATATTTCATTATCTCCTTGTCGAGGAGATCCTTCATGAAAACCCTGGTTTCCACGGCATCCCGGTAGGTGATATCCCTGTTGACGTTCAATACGCAGAACCCGGTTATGACCTTATGCCATTTCCCTTTCAGGAGTTGGAGCATCCTGAAGGCTTCATCTTCGTTCACGGGCTTGCCGAGGATCCTGTTCTTGTATACCACGATCGTGTCGGCCCCTATTACCCACTTGTCCGGAAAATGTCTTCCGACCTTCTGCGCTTTCTCATACGAAACCCTCAGAACGTATTCCTTCGGCGGCTCCTCGAGCCTTCTGGTCTCGTCTATATCAGGTGGGATTATCGAGAAGGGGATCCCGAGCATGCGCAGAATATCCACCCTTCTCGTCGATTCGCTGGCAAGTATGATCGCATTTCCATCATTTATTTGAAACATGGCGTCCTCAATATCCCGCAAAACCCTTAAAACCTATTGTAGCATAGAAAAATATATGAAATCTCCCATAATTTCAAGTTAAATTGTTCACGCGACAGCCGCTCGCACCCGACGCGGCGAAGCTAACGAAGGAGGAGAAAAAGATGCCGGCCATTATTCAAATCGTCACGACAATCGATGACAGGAAGGCGGCCGAGGAACTCGGAAGGCGCCTTGTCGAAGAACGCATCGTAGCATGCTGTCAGGTGGTAGGCCCCATCCGCAGCATCTACCGGTGGAAAGGAAAGGTGGAGGAGGCGGATGAATGGTATTGCGTGATGAAAACGAGGCAAGGCCTTTATCGCCGCGTGGAGGAGGCGATAAAGGAGCTTCATCCTTACGAAGTCCCGGAGATTGTCGCCACGGCCGTAGATGAGGCCCTCCCCGAATACACGGCCTGGGTGGAAACCGAGACTTCGTAAGCTATCCCGGGGCGTCCATCCCCCACAGAAGGCCTATCCGCCTTTGTTTTCACCGGATTGGACCATCCGAAACTTACCTTGACAATAATCGGCAACCTTCATATAATGTGTGAAATTTTTCATCATTTTTGGAGGGGTTATGTGGGAAAGCTTAAATCTGAAAGATGTTGTTGCACTCGCTCGGGATCCGTATCCTTCCATCCGACAATGGGCTAGAGATACAGGAAAGAAAGTAGTTGGGAGTACCATCGCTGATGTTCCTGAAGAGGTGATCTATGCATTCGATCTCCTTCCCGTGACAATTCTTGGTACTCATAAACCCTTAAAGAAAGCGCCCAGTCATCTTCCAGACAATGCCTGTTCGCTGGCACGGAGTAATCTCGAACTCGCACTGAGTTACGAGGGCGATCTCTTCAGCGGTTTTGTTCTGCCTCAGGTCTGTGACACAACACAGCACCTTTCCGACATATGGCGGATCAATTTTCCCGACAAATATGTGGAGAGCTACCTTGCGCCCCGTCAGGCCGACAGGCCCTCCGCCCGCTACTGGGTCAAGGAGGAGATCGAACGCCTCATCGCCTCACTCGGCGAGTGGACGGGAAAAACCCTGACGAACGAGGCCCTCACCGCGTCCATCTTGATCCACAACGAGAACAAGAGACTTCTCGCCGAACTTTATGAGATCAAGAAGAAAAACCCGGGAACGATAACGAACAAGCAGTTCTTCGCTATGATGAAACTCTCCCTGCAGGTCGACAAGGCGGAATTCAACAAAAGCCTGAAGTCAATCAAAGACGGGCTGAAGCTGAAGAAAGGCAAAGGTTACACCGACGTGATCCTCGTAGGGATCACCTGCGATCCGCCCGAGATATTCGACATCTTCGACGAACTGAAGCTCAACATCGTCGGCGATACCCTTGTCGACGGCACACGGTACCTCAGGGGAGCCCCGTCACTGAACGGCGACCTTATAGATGCCATGGCTGACAGGCATTTCCACAGGGGGTTCTTCTCGCCCATCCATGACGACGTATTCAAAAACTTTGAAGAGGTGAAAAAGCTCTACAAAGAAACAAAAGCGAAGGCGATCATCTACGTCCACATCGAATTCTGCGAATCCCAGGAATACGATCTGCCGGATCTGAAGAACCTGATCAAAAAAGAGGGGATACCGATGCACGTTCTGGACACGGAGTATCAGACCACTTCCCTGTCCCACGTCCTGACACGAGCTCAGGCATTCTTCGAATCTCTCAAGGGGGGCTCACTATGAACGACAAGCTGACATCAAAACAACTGTCAAAAAAGATAACCGACGAATACATGGAAGATGCTTTCCATGCTCATGATAACGGCAAGCTCATCGGTTATACCACGGCGATCTCTCCCGTTGAGATCTTCGTCGCCCACGACATTGTGCCTATCTACCCCGAGAACCACGCCGTCGCGAACCTGACGGCTAAGAAAGGGGTGGAGCTCTGCTCCGTTGTCGAGGGCATGGGCTACACGAACCACCTCTGCGCCTATGCCAGAAGCGACCTTGGCTACCGGAAGACGGGGGTCACCGTTACGAGGGGCATCCCCGACGCGGACCTCTTCCTCGCCTGCAACGCCCAGTGTTTTACCCTGACAAAATGGTTCCAGGTACTTGCGCGCCAGGGCGGTCAGCCCGTTTTTGTCTTCGACACGCCGGAACACGTCATGAACAAGAAGGCCCGCGAAGAGATCGTCAAGTACTGCGTCCTCCAACTCAAGGAACTCATCGCTTTCCTCGAAGAAAAAACGAAGAAGAAATTTGACTACGACCGGCTTAAAGAGGTCATGAAATACTCCGCCGCATCGAGCATCCTCTACAAGGAATTCCTCGACATGGCCCAGTACAAACCATCGCCCATCAGCATCTTCGACGCCCTTATCGGCATGGCCATCGCCGTTTACCGCAGGGGAACCCCGGAGTGCGTCGACTACTACCAGACGCTCGTCAACGAGATACAGGCAAAGGTGGACCAGGGTATCGGCGTGCTGCCGAAAGATCAGGAGAAATACCGGCTTTACTGGGAAAACCTTCCTGTGTGGTTCAAGTTCAGCGACCATGCCAAGATGCTGGGTTCGTACGGCGGCGTCATCCTCACCTCCCTTTACGTTCACGCCTGGAGCTTCGATTTCGACCTCAACAAGGACCCGCTGGTCACCCTCGCCGAGAACTACGTGAACCGGTTCTCCAACTCCACCATTGAGGACAGGGCGGACATGGCGACAGACCTCTTCAAGAAATACTCCATGAACGGCATGATCATGTTCATGAACAGGAGCTGCAAGGCGGTATCCTTCGCGGTCCCGACCCTGAAGGACATCCTCACGAAGAGAACCGGCATCCCTGCCCTCGTCTTCGAGAGCGACATGGGCGACCAGCGCTTTTACGCCGAATCCCAGGTGCGCACGAGGATCGAGGCATACTTCGAGACCCTGGACAGGCTGGGCACAGCAGCCGCATAACAAACTCACCTGATTGAATAAAACCCCCGGGCGCAGAACTGTCCGGGGTTTTTATTTTCGTAAAAACTGCTTGACAGAATTAAATATGATTTAATAAAATAAATATTATTTAATCCACTCGACCGGGCGGACACATGGACATAGGGAAAAAGATAAAGAAATTCCGGGAAGATAAGACCCTGAACATTAAACAGCTCGCCGAGCTTGTCGAATGTACCCCGTCTTTGATATCCCAGCTTGAACGCGGCAAGGCGGACCCTTCCATCTCCATGCTTAAAAGAATAGCCGAGGCGCTCAACGTCAATATCGTGGATTTCTTCATGAAGAGGGCCAACAGCGAAGACGTGGTAATGCATAAGGAATCACGCGTCGTCATACAATTGAACAGATGGGACGCAAAGATCCAATCCCTCGTTAGGAGCACGAGCAACAAGAAGATGCAGCCCTTTTATACCGTGATCAAGCCGGGCGGTGGTTCTCACGGGATGTATTCCCACGAAGGAGAAGAGTTCGGTTATATTGTCCAGGGCGAAATGGACCTGATCCTCAGCGACAAAATGTACAAGATCCATAAGGATGAAAGCTTTTACTTCTCGTCGACCGTTCCTCATGACTGGGGCAACACGGGCAAGGAGGATGTCGTCGTAATATGGGTGATAACCCCACCCACATTCTAAACTTCGAATATCAAAGGAGGAAAAAATATGTCACTTCTGCCGGAAGTTAGCAAGAATTATGGAAAGCTGGACCTCTATATAAACGGCAAATGGGTAAAACCGAAGACAAACAAATATTTCGATACCACCAACCCCGCGACAGACAAGGTGATCGCGCAGGCTCCGATCGCGTCACCCGAAGACGTCGAGCGGGCGATAGAAACGGCACATACCGCATTCAAGAAATGGAAAAACGTGCCCTTCCGCGACAGGGCAAAACTGATATTCAATCTGAGAGACACATTCATGAGACACCACGAGGAACTGGCAAGGATCCTCGTCCAGGACCATGGTTGTACGGTAAGCGACGGCAGGGGCACCATTTCGAGGTGTATCGAAAACATCGAGGCAGCAGGCAGCGCCATGTACAGCCTCTTGAAAGGGGAACACGTCGACCAGCTGGCAACCGGTATAGACTGCTACCTTCTCAGGGAGCCCGTCGGCGTTTTCATGATCATCACCCCGGGCAACATCCCCATGCACGCGTGGTCGTCATTCGTTCCCTACGCCCTGGCATGCGGATGCACGGTCATCGTAAAACCAAGTCTCCAATGCCCGGTATCGGCGGATGCGATGTTCAAGATGCTTGACGAAGCCGGCTTTCCCCCCGGCGTTGCAAACCTCCTGCACATGGGACCCGAGAGGGAATTGAACAAGGTTATTCTCTCCGATCCCCGGGTCCGGGGAGTGGGCCTCATCGGCTCGACACGAGTGGCAAAGGAACTTTTCGAGATCTGCGGCAAATACGGCAAAAGGTCGTCCCTGAACGGCAACGGCAAGAATACGATCGTCGTCATGCCTGACGCCGACGCCGATCAGGCGGTCGGATATATCCTGAGAGGCTGTTTCGGCATGTCCGGCCAGCGTTGCCTCGGTTCCGACAACGTTGCAATCGTCGGAGACAACAAGACATACAAGGCCATAAAGGAAAAACTGCTGGAGGCGTCGGCCGCCTTGAAGATGGGTTATGGCCTTGACGAGACCGTCGAACTCGGTCCTCTGACAACTTTGAAGGGTAAGAACCAGGTGGTCAGTTTCATTGAGTCCGGCCTGAAATCGGGGGCAAAGCTCATACTTGACGGCCGCAAGGCGCAGGTAAAAGGCTACGAGAAAGGGTATTTTCTCGGGGCCAGCGTCTTCGAAAATGTTACACCCGACATGTACATTGCCCGGGAAGAGTCGTTCGGGCCCCTGTGTAACCTCCTCCGGATGGACGATCTGGATCAGGTCATCGGCTGGATCAATTCAACGAATTACGGCCACAGCGCATGCATAGTCACGGAAAGCGGCAAAGCCGCCCGCAAGTTTACGAGGGAATGCGAAGTGGGTAATGTGGGTGTCAACGCCGGCATACCGCAGCCCTATGCTTTCTTCGGGCTGGGTTCCAAAAAAGATTCCTTCTTCGGAAACTCAAAATCCAGAATGGATTCCGTCAAAATGTTCCTTGACGAAAAAACGGTAACCTTGAGATGGGTATAATTATCCCGGCCTTGAACGTCGGGTGGGCGTTTCGGAGTATTGTAATAATGTAATTGGAGAATGGCGCACACAAAGATCGATCATTAGGTACGTGACGCGCTGAAGCATCCGGAGACTCGAGGAGGTCACCCCATGGCAACGGCACCCCTTACGTGGAAAGAATACTGGCACGACAAATCGGCTACACGACGATGTGCATCGGTTATTGGGGTGACCCTCGCGGAGGGTCTTTTGGCTTTAGATATTCCTTGACATGATTAAATGATATTTAATAAAATTAATAGGATTTAATGGCTCACGCGCTTTTAATCTTTAGGTTCCGGCATGCATATCAGCAGGAGAACCGGGGCAGGCGCGAGGAAATCAAGATGAACGTTTTTGGACGACCCTCCGAAATAGTAGCTTCGCACTCCCTTCCGCAATCATGTCTCAAACGGAGCAAGGCAATTTTATATATTTTCACCCGCCCGCGGACCTGTCGTGGAATTTCAATGACAGGCAAGGAGACACGGGTATGACATTTGCGATCAGCGCACCAGGAAAGGAAGGTTTTTTGGTGCTTTATATTGTTGGGGCGGTGTTTTTTGCAAGCCATAGGAAAAACTTAAAGGAGGAATCCCATGTGCGAGGAATGTAAAAAGATTTCCAGGAGAGATTTTCTGAAGGGGGCCGCGGTCGTGGGGGCAGCGGCAGGGTTGGGCGTGTTTGACAGTACGATGCTGCACGCGCAGAACGCCAATCTCAAGTTCAGCACCTGGCATCCGCCGGTAAGCCGGGAGGTCAAAACAGTCTGGACGCCGATGATGGAAGAGGTAAAGAAGAGAAGCGGCGGGAAGATGGCGTATACCATGTATGCCGGCGCCGCACTCGGCAAGGGCCCCGAACATTTCGACATCGTGGCGAAGGGACTTTCGGACATGGGCTATTTCACGGCCACATGGACGCCGGGACGCTTTCCCCTTACCGACGTCCTTTCCCTTGCGGTCTGGGTTGACGGCAAGGATACCGCCGCTGACATCGGCAACGCGGTCTACAACAGGGCATTGAAGGACGAGTTCAAGAACGTCAAGGTCCTCGAGCTCAACGGCTGTATCCAGTCCTTCATCTGGACGAAGAAACCCATCTCCAAACTGGCAGACTTGAAGGGCGTCAAACTGAGATCCCCCGGCGGCCACCAGACGAACTACATCAAATCCCTTGGCGCCGAGCCGGTCTTCATGCCTCTCGGCGATGTTTACATGGCAATGGAAACGGGCACCGTGGATGGCATCGTCACCTGCGCGCCCCTCATCCTTGCCTACAAGCTCGGCGAAGTCGCGAAATACGGTACCGTCCTTACATTCGGCTGCGTCTCCGAAGGCACCGTAATGAACATGAAGAGCTGGAACAAGCTGCCTGCCGACCAGAAGAAAATCATCGAGGACGTCTGTACGAACCCCTTCAAGGTTACCGGCGGTCTCGGCAAAGATGATTACAAGAAGATAATGGCGGACATTCAGAAAACCGGCGTCAAGATGATAGACCTTCCCAAGGCGGAACAAGAGCAGTGGTACAAAAGATTCCAGGATGTGACCCGCAAATGGGTTTCCGACATGGAAGCAAAGAAGCTCAACGCCAAAAAGGTCGTAGCTATAATGAACGAGGAGTGTGAGAAGAGAAACGTTCAGCTCGTTTCCTGTCCGCCTGAATTCAAAAAGGCCTGATATCTGAAAAAGAGGCTGGAATGCCATGAAAGCGCTTGAAGGTTTTCAAAAAGGGGTACACAGGACAACATACGCCGTCTGTGCGGTGGGCATGTTCCTTGCAATTCCTCTCATGCTGATCACCACTTTTGACGTGCTCGGGAGGGCCATCTTCAACAAGCCCCTCCCGGGCACCCTTGAACTCTCGGAATACATGCTGTCCATCCTCGTCCTGCTGGGTGCCGCGTACACCCAGCAGGTCAGGGGTCATGTGGCTGTCGACTTCCTTACGTCGAAGTTTTCGGTGAACGGCCGGAAGATATGCAGGATCATAACTGATTTCCTGTCCCTTGTCATCATTGCCATCATGACAATATACGGCTGGATCGAGGGCATCTCCGAAACGACCGTTACGGACCAGCTCAGGGTACCCATGTGGCCCTTCAAGACCCTTGTAGCCGTCGGTGGGTTGATGCTCTGGATGGAGATCCTCACCGACTTCATAACATCCGTTGCGAGCCTGGGAAGGAGGGAATAATGGACCCCGTTACAGTTGGTATACTAGGTTGCGTGCTCCTGATGGTCCTCCTCTTCCTCGGTATGCCCATCGCCTTCGTCATGATGTTTGTGGGTTTCAGCGGGATATGGGCGCTCTCCTCCCTGGACGCGGCTCTCCCCAAGGTGGCTGAGACCGTCTGGGGTGTCGCGAACAACTATCCCTACACCATCATCCCCCTTTTCATCCTCATGGGAAGCTTCGCCGGTTCGGGAGGCATAACGCGAGAGCTCTACAACACCTTTGACAAGTGGGCCCGCAGACTGCCGGGAGGACTCGGGATCGCTACCATCGCCGCCTGTGCGGCCTTCGGCGCGGTGAGCGGGTCTTCAGTCGCCGCCGCCGCCGCCATGGGGAGCGTGGCCCTGCCCGAAATGCGCAGGTTCGGATACGACCCCAAGCTTGGCTGCGGGGTGATCGCGGCAGGCGGCACACTGAGCTTTCTCATACCGCCGAGCCTCGGATTCGTGGTCTACGGCATGCTCACGGAACAGTCCATCGGAAAGCTCCTTATCTCGGGGATCCTGCCGGGGCTGCTCATGTCTGCTGCGTTCATCGCCTGCGTCATAACCCTGGTGGGTATGAACCCCGCGCTCGCGCCGCGCAGCACGGAAAAGATCACCTTCAGGGACAAGCTCGTCGCCCTCAAGGGAGTCTGGGAAGTGCTGCTCGTCTTTTTCATCGTCATGGGCGGAATATACCTTGGCTTCATCAACCCCACGGAGGCGGGGGCCATCGGCGCCACGGCCCTTTTCATCATCGTGATCATCAAGAGGAAGCTGACCAGGCAAAACCTTTTCTCCGCCCTTCTTGAGATGGCGAGGATCTCGATCATGGTGCTCTTCCTCGTCGCCGGCGCGACCCTTTTCAGCTATTTCCTGGCCCTGTCGACAATACCGACGGCGGTCTCCACGTGGATTGCCGGGCTCGGCGTGTCCAAGTACATCATACTTGTGATCATCGTGGCCATATACTTCCTCCTCGGGTGCTTTCTCGACTCCGTTTCCATGATGGTTCTCACGCTGCCCGTCATCTTTCCGGTGATCGTCACCATCGGGTTCGACCCCATATGGTTCGGGGTTCTCCTGGTGCTCATGATGGAGGCGGGGCTTATCACACCCCCGGTGGGGCTCAATATCTATACCATCGCGGGCATCGCCAAGGACGTGCCCATGGGCACCATATTCAGGGGGGCGCTGCCTTTCCTCCTGTCCATCATTGCTACGGCGATCATTCTCACTGTCTTTCCGCAAATAGCAACCTATCTGCCGACCCTTATGGGGAGGTAGAGAACGACTGCTATTGAGGAGCGTTGAAACGGCGAACACATGAACCAATGACCGGAAAAAGGAAATGAAGACCATAAGCTTCGTACTCAATGGAAAGAAGACCTCGATCGAGGTGGATGACAACGAGACTCTCCTCGGTGCCCTCAGGGAGAGGCTCGGGATCACGAGCGTCAAGGAGGGCTGCGGCATAGGGGAATGCGGGACATGCACCGTGCTCGTCGACGACGAACCTCACTATTCCTGCCTGACCCTCGCGTCGAAGGCAAACGGCCGTGACATCAAAACTGTGGAGTACCTGTCCTCTTCCGGGGTTCTTCACCCCCTTCAGGAGGCCTTCATCAAGTCCGGCGCCGTCCAGTGCGGGTACTGCACGCCGGGGATGCTCCTGTGCGCCTACAGTCTTCTTCTCAAGAACGCGGACCCCGACGCCCGGGACATCAAAGAGGCAATCAGCGGCAACCTGTGCCGCTGCACGGGATATATACAGATCGAAGAGGCCATAAAGAATGCTGCCGAAATTTGCAAGTGTGATCGCTAAAACCAGGGAAGAGGCACTTTCCTGGCTCTCTTCCCTCGAAAACCCCCGGATCATCGCGGGAGGAACGGACCTCATGGTCAGGATGAGGGCGGGGAAGCAGTACAGTCGTGTCATCGACGTGGCCGGCGTCCCCGAACTCCTTACCATGACGGAGACGGACGGAAGACTATCCGTGGGCTCGGCCATGACGCACGCGCGGCTCAGCACGTCAGAACCCATCATCCGGAACGCCCGGAGTCTCGCCATGGCCTGCGGGCTCGTCGGCTCGCCGCAGATACGCAACATGGGCACCATCGGGGGCAATCTCGCGAATGCGTCCCCCGCCGCGGACTCCATACCTCCCCTGCTCATACATGATGCCGTTCTCGTCCTGGAATCTAAAGAAACGCGCCGCAGGGTCCCGCTGGAAGAGGTCATCGTTGCCCCCTACGTGACCTCCATCGACAGGAAAGAACTCCTGGGTTCCGTAGAGATAAACCCCCTCCGGGGATACCGAGAAGGCTACCGCAGGGTTGCGAAAAGGGCAACCTGGGCGATCTCCCGCCTCGGCGTCGCTTTCGCGATCAGGGAAGACAAAGGCAGGTTCACGGATGTGAAACTGGCCATCGGGTCCTGCACGCCCATGCCCTTCAGGCCGAAAAAGGTGGAAGACCTGCTTAAGGGAGCCGAAAAGAACGAGGCCATAATAACGGAAGCGATACGGATGGCGCTCGAGGAGATCAAGCTCATCTCGGGGATCAGGCCTTCATATGCCTACAAGCTCCCCGTGTTGAAAGGCATTCTCGAAGAAGTACTCAGAGGTTGATGGAACTATGTTCATCGGACAGGATATAACCCGCGTTGACGCCCTCGACAAGGTCCTGGGAACCGCGGCCTTCGCCCACGACCTGAAGAAGAACACCATGCTCTTTGCCTGCGTGGTCCGCAGTTCGCGTCCCCACGCGATGATAAGGAAGATTGATACCTCCGCCGCCCTTGCCCTCGATGGGGTCGTAAAGGTGCTCTCCCACAAGGACATACCCGGGGAAAACCTTTTCGGCGCGATCAAGAAGGACCAGCCCTTCCTTGCCGAGGGGCGCGTGCGCTTCAAAGGAGAGGCCATCCTTGTCGTCGTCGGGGTCACCGAGGAGATAGCACGCAAGGCATCGGGCCTCGTGGATATCGAATACGAAGACCTGGAATATATCTCGGATCCCTTCCTTTCCATGCGTTCCCCCACCCTTATTCAGGATGGGGGAAACCTCCTTAGTCACCGCAAGGTCATAAAGGGTGACGCCGGGAAAGGTTTCGAATCATCCTATGTCATCGTGGAAAATACTTACAGTACGACGTGGATCGATCACGCCTACATGGAAACCGAGGCAGGGATAGGCTACACGGATGAGAGGGGACACATAGTCGTCGCCTCCTCGACGCAGAACATCCATTACAAGATGAAAGAGATAGCGAGGCTGCTCGCGATCCCCCCGGAGCAGGTACGGGTCGTCCAGGCCACCACCGGGGGAGGTTTCGGCGGCAAGCTCGACGTTACCGTGGAAGGCTACATCGCGCTGGCCGTCTATCACACGAAAAGACCCGTGGTGATGAGGTACACACGAGAGGAGAGTTTTCTCGGCCAGACCAAGAGGCATCCCCTTTACATCGAATACAAGACGGGTGCCGAAAAAGACGGCAGCCTCACCGCCGTCGAGGTGAATATCATCGGCGACACGGGGCCCTACATATCCTACGGCGAGACGGTGTGCCTGAGGGCCGCGGTGCATGCCACGGGTCCCTACGAGGTACCCAACGTCCTCGTAAACTCGAGGATGTTCTACACAAACAACCCCGTATCGGGCGCTATGAGGGGATTCGGCGTGCCTCAACTCGCCCTGGCCCATGAATCGCAGCTCGACGAGATCGCACAGCGCATAGGCATGGACCCCCTGGACATACGGATGAAGAACGCCCTGAAGAGGGGCTCTCTGACCGCCACCTCCCAGGTCCTCAACCACAGCGCGGGTCTCCTGGAAACCCTCAAGGGCATCGAGCCTTTTTGGAGGGCGAGGCGCAAACAAGGCCCGGGAAGCGGTTTCGGCCTGGGGTGCATGTATTACGGTATCGGCAACACGGGAATATCGAACCCGTCGAGTTGCTATCTCACATTCACCCCCGAAGGCAGAGTGGAGATGCATTCCGGGGTCTGCGATATCGGCCAGGGATCGGATACGGTCCTTCTTCAGATACTGTGCGATGCCCTCGGCATGGAAGAGATGGGCATCGACCTCGTGCGGGGGGACACGGACACGTCCCTCGACGCGGGGTCCACTTCGGCAAGCCGACAGACCTATATCTCGGGAATGGCCGTCTGCGACGCAGCCCAAAAGATGCGGGAATATCTTGAGGGGCAGGGTTACTACAGCGGCAAACCCCTCAAGGACATCTGTCGCGAGGCTGCGGAAAAAGGTCTGCCCGTTTTCAACGGGCATTTCGACCCGCCTACAACGGCTCCCGACCCGGAAACGTCACAGGGCGCTCCCTATGCAACATACGCCTTTGCAACGCACATGACAGAGGTCCATGTCGATGAGGTGACGGGCGTCTGTAAGGCGGTCAAGGTGCACGCGGCCCATGACGTGGGAAGGGCCATCAACGTGAGCAACGTGAAAGGCCAGATCTACGGAGGGGTGGCAATGGGCGTCGGGCTTGCGCTCATGGAAGAATTCGTACCGGGAAAGACCGAATCCTTCGACAACTACTATCTCCCCACATCCATGGATATGCCCGAGGTCGAGGCGATAGTCGTCGAAGACCCCGAACCCACGGGTCCTTTCGGGGCCAAAGGGGTCGGTGAACCGGCCCTCATCCCCCAGGCCGCGGCGATCGTGAACGCGATAAAGGACGCAACGGGGGTGCGGATGCGCCGGTTACCCTGCGACATAGAGAGGCTAAAGCTGGCTCTGGAAAAGAATAAAATAGAATAAATGATGAACCGGGTAAAAGGAGGAAGCGCATGAGCACGCTCGCTATAAGGAATGTAGGGATGATCTTCACAGGCAACATCGAAAAACCGGTCGTCAACGGTCCTGTTTCCATCCTCATCGAGGATGGCAAGATCAAGGAGATCGGTGGCGTCGAACCCAAAGCCGACAAGACCATCGATGCCAACGGCATGACTGTCTGTCCGGGGTTTATCGATTCTCACGTGCACCCCGTGTTCGGTGATTTTACTCCCCGCCAGAGTCAGCTCGGCTTCATTGAAAGCAGTCTTCATGGCGGCGTGACGTCGATGATATCCGCCGGAGAGGTCCATATGCCCGGCAGGCCGACAGATCCCAAGGGCACGAAGGCCCTCGCTCTTCTTGCCCAGAGGTCCTTTGCAAAGCTGAAACCCGCGGGCGTGAAAGTCTACGGCGGCGGCCTGATCCTTGAAAAAGGCCTCGTCGAAGCCGATTTCAAGGAGCTCGCCGATGATGGCGTATGGCTCGTCGGCGAGATCGGCCTGGGAAGCGTCAAGGCGGCCGATGAAGCGCGGCAGATGGTCGAGTGGGCGAAGAAATACGGCATGAAGGTCCTCATGCATGTCGGCGGTACATCCGTACCGGGAAGCTCCACGGTCACCTGCGACGACGTACTCATTGCGAAACCTACCGTGGCCTGCCATCTGAACGGCGGGCCTACGAGCATCCCCGTACCGGAGGTGAAACGGGTCATTGAAAAGACCGATTGTGCCATCGAGGTGGTCCACTGCGGCAATCCCCTGTCGGCGCTCGAGATAGGCAAATTCATGAAGGAAAAGGGAATCCTGAAGCGGCTCATCCTGGGCAACGACGCGCCGTCGGGAACAGGCGTCATACCCCTCGGAATATGGAGGATGGTCAATTTTATGTCGGCGCTGTGCGGCATTCCGGCCGAGACAGCCGTTTGCCTCGCGACGGGCAACACGAAAAATGTCTTCGGGCTATCCCAGGGTATCCTGGCACCCGGTTTCGACGGTGATCTGCAGATCGTCGATGCGCCCATGGGTTCCGCCGGCAAGGATGCGAAGGCTGCCATCGAAGTCGGCGACATACCGGGCATCGCTATGGTGATAATAGACGGTGTGGTGAAGACTCAGGTCAGCAAAAACACCCCGCCGCCTACCCGAAAGACCGCATAGGGTATAAAGCTCGAGGGAATTTATATGAAAGCCAACCTGGATAAATGCAAAGGCTGCGGGCTGTGCGAAGAGGTCTGCCCCCTCGGTATCATAACCGTGGAAGGCAGGAAGGTGCAGATCGGTACCGGCTGCGTCGAATGCAAGACGTGCCTCAAGGTATGCCCCGAAGGGGCGCTCGTCCCTGAGGCCCCCACGGACCAGCCCATGTGCACGTCCTGCCCCATCATGTGCAGGATCCCCGAGGGCGCCCATGGCGCCTGCATGAGATATTTCAATGAAAACGGACAGATCGTCAGGCACGGCCGGGTCCATACTTACGAAGAGGTAATGGACCTGGTTGGCGAGGGGGCCGGTGCGGGACCCATCGGAAGGCCCCTTATCACCGGGATAGGATCGGGCACAACCTACCCCGATTTCAGACCCTCTCCGTTTATCGTCAGCGGCGTCAAGGACGGCGTGGACATCGTTACCGTCGTTACCGAGGCCCCCTTAAGCTACAGCGGGGTGAAGCTGAAGGTCGACACGGATCTCCACGTAGGCGAGGAAGGCAAAAAGATATACGTCCGCAGAAAGGGAAAACGGCACATCGGCCACCTTTGTACGGAGGAATACGGGTCGAAGATATTATCCCTGGGCGGCGTAAACATCCTCACGTCAAAGGATGGGCTCTTTGCCGCAAAGGTGCTCCACGAGTTCCTTCAGGGCAAAAAGATCAAGGTCGAGATCGAAGACGGCACAAAAATGGAGCTTGCCCTCGGCAAGGAACCCGAGATCGGCGGAATAATCGAAGAAAGAATGCGCGTCGGCTGCGGAAGCGCAACGACGGGTCTCTTCGCACCATATATGTTCGAGGCGGCCGACGAGGTGATCGTCCTCGATGGACACATCACGGGCCTGTTCAGCGAGCATCCCTCGGGAAGATATCTTGAGAAACCCCGTTCCCCCATCGGGCTGACGGGACAGAAAAGTACGGAGGGACGATACTTTCTCAATAAAGGCAGCGGCTGGGGAGGAACGGATATCGTGAACCCCCTCGACGTCGTGAAGGAAATAGACACAGGCAAATGCTTCGAGGGTATGACGCTCCTCATCACCGAGACCACGGGAAGGAAGTCAGCCTTCTACAGGTGGAAGAAAGACAGGTTCATCGAAGGACCTCCGTCCCCGGAGGCCGTCACGTTTCTCGAAGTCCTCAAGGAATCCTGCGAGCTCTCCCGCGTAAGCGCCGTATTCGCGGCAGGCGTCGGCGGCTCGGCGCGGGCGGGTGTGACGAAAAACCCCATCAAGCTCACACGGGCCGTTCATGAGGGCAAGGTAAATGTCACCGTCGGCGGAGCAAGACCCTTCATATTCCCCGGCGGAGGAATCAATTTCCTCGTAGACGTGGAAAAAATCAAGCACGGCAGCATCTATCTCTCGCCGACCCCTTCTTTTATAATCCCCGTCGAATATACGATGACCCTTGAGACGTTCAAGGAGATCGGAGGGCACGTCGAGGCGGTCCAACCCGTTAAAGAGGCATTGAAGAAGAAAGACAAGGACCGCTAGGAATGCCATGTATGTCGAGATCGGCCCCGCCAGCCTGGTCATAACGGGTGAAAAGAACGGTGCTCCTTTTGAGTTTGTCCGGGAAGAAGCGGAAGAATTAGTCGCCGGCATCTTGAGAGAGATACGGGAATGTCTGCCCGTGTTGAGGCAAAAGGCGCAAAGGATCAAGAACGTCTCCGGCCTGCCTGAGGCGGCACAACGAATGACGGCGGCGGTGAAGCTCGTGGATGAGGCAAGCCTGACACCCATGGCGGCGGTTGCCGGCACGGTTGCGGATATGATAAAAGAACATTTTCTAAAGAAAGATGTCGATCTTCTCACCGTAAACAACGGCGGGGACCTGTCTATTTACAACAAGACAGGCCGGGCTCTCAGGGTAGGCATCGGCGATAGTATCACCGGACAGGCGACTCTCTATGTCATGGTATTGGAAGGCATGCGGAACTTCGGGATGGCGACGAGCGGATTCGGCGGCAGAAGCCTGACGTTGGGCCTCGCCGACACCGCAACCGCGGTGTCCCAGACAGGGGCTATAGCGGATGCCGCGGCCACGCTTATCTGCAACCACACCACGGTAGCGGCCGGCGGGCTCATCAGGAAGAAGGCGCGTCTTATCGATCCCGAAACCGACATACCCGATGAGGACGTCACGGTGGCGGTCGGCGCCTTGAGCCCCGATATTGTAGCACGCTCCCTTCAGAACGGTCTTAAAACCGCGAACACCCTGAGGGAACGCAACATCATCGACTATGCAGCCATAGCGTTGAAGGGAAGCATCGTAGCAACTTCTCGTGGCAATAACAATAAATCTATAACCCTGGAGGTGCAGGATGGAAATCAGAAAAATCGTTACCATTGTTGAAGACATGTTGGTTGACGGCCAGAAGAGGGCGGCGAAGCCGATCAGGAAGGCAGCCTGTATCGCCGTTATCAAAAACCCTTACGCGGGAACATTTCAAGATGATCTGGCGCCTCTCATCGATTTCAGTGAAGAGATAGGCAAGCTGATATCCGAAAGGGCCGTCGAGGCGCTCGGCGCCGATAGAAAACCCGAGAGCTACGGCAAGGCGGCCATCGTCGGAGAAAAAGGCGAACTCGAGCACGCCGCGGCGCTTCTCCACCCGAAACTGGGCACACCGCTCCGCAACGCAGTCGGCGGAGGCAAGTCCATCATCCCTTCAGCCAAGAAAATGGGCAAGATGGGTGACACAATCGACATTCCCCTTCATTTCAAAGACGCGGCCTTCGTAAGGTCCCATTTCGACGCCATCACCGTCTCCGTCAGCGATTCGCCAAGGTCCGACGAGATCCTCCTCGCCGTAGCCGTCACCGACGGCGGCAGGCCCCATCCCCGCATCGGCGGACTCAAGAAAGAAGAAGCCAAATGCGAGGACGGCCTCAGATAACCGCGCACCAACATACAGCACAACAAAGGACCCGGAGCCTGTACGTTCCGGGTCCTTTTATCGACGTTCGACGGACCCTTCCTAAAAAGACAAAAAGACTGTCTCACGCCCGTTTTGTCGCTGGCGCTCCTCACTGGAGGCAATGAAGAGAGGATAGGAGGAG
>DIFE01000032.1:16617-19939 GCA_002418985.1 Deltaproteobacteria bacterium UBA5756 | reverse complement strand
CAATGGTGCCGCATGGGGAACAGATGGCACTGGAGTTTAAATAACCTGGACAGCAGAATGCATTATAATAAACACTCGTTAAGGCAACCTGATTCTGAAACAGGAGATTTATCCGTCCAAGGTTATGATTTTATTAGGGGCTATTTTTGATATTAAGGTATTTTGGACAGCAATGAGAGGAACTAAAAGATAGAAAATAGAAGTGTAATAGAAGTGACTTTTAAAACGATAACTGACTGTATTTACTGGAGAATAAAAGCGTCCCCAGGGGGATTCGAACCCCCGTTGCCGGCTTGAAAGGCCGGTGTCCTGGACCAGGCTAGACGATGGGGACATCAATACATATGGGCCGTGAAGGACTTGAACCTTCGACTCTCTGCTTAAAAGGCAGATACTCTACCAGACTGAGTTAACGGCCCGAAACGTGCATTAACATATGAAAATTTTCCTTCAAAGTCAAGCAGAATGAGATTCTTAGGCAGTCTTCCCGCAGTCTTCCATTGACTCACCCCGACGCTCACTTTATAATATCAGCATCATGAAGGCTGTAATAGAGGGATTTCTCATGGAGGACGTCGGTGTGGAGGATGTAACGACCAACGCCATCGTCCCCCCCGAACACCGATCGGGTGCGAAGATCGTTGCAAAGGCGGCGGGGGTGCTGGCGGGTCACGCCTACGCCCGGGAAGTCTTTCGGCTTCTTGATAAAGATATCGAATACCACGAGCGTGTGTCGGACGGCGACACCGTCAGTGCCGGAGACATCATTGCCACGATACAGGGCCGGACACGGGCGATCCTTACCGCGGAACGGGTGGCGCTCAATATTCTTCAGAGGCTATCCGGCATCGCCACGCTGACAAGGACCTTTGTTGAGGCTGTATCCGGCACGAAGAGCCGGATACTAGATACCCGCAAAACGACGCCGGGCATGAGAACGATGGAAAAATATGCCGTCACCATGGGCGGCGGCGTCAATCACCGCCACAACCTTACGGAAATGGCCCTTGTCAAGGAAAACCATATTGCCGTCGCCGGTTCGATAGCGAGGGCGGTCGAACTGATCCGCAAATTATCCAACGTCCCTGTTGAGGTCGAGGTCCGCACCATGGAGGAACTGCAAAAAGCCGTGGAGGCGAAGGTCGAACGGATCATGCTCGACAACTGGGACACCGAATCGATGCGCCGCGCCGTTGCCTTCGTGGGGGGACGGGTGGAGCTTGAGGCCTCGGGAAACATGACTGTCGAGAGGGTAAGCAAAGTAGCGGCAACGGGGGTCGATTTCATATCTGTAGGCGCCCTCACCCATTCCGCCAGGGCCCTCGACATGAGCTTACTACATGAAGGAGTTGTTACGTGACCATGGATACAACCCTGTCCCGTCAGGAGATCAAAGAACGCATCGCTGCCGCGAAAAGGAAGCTGGGAAAGGATCTCATCGTCCTTGCCCATTTGTACCAGAACATCGACATCGTGCGCTCCGCGGATTTTGTGGGGGATTCTCTCCAGCTTGCGCAGAGCGCCTCGAAGCAGGTCGAAGCCAAATATATCGTATTCTGTGCCGTGTCGTTCATGGCTGAGATGGCCCGCATCCTCTGCCAGCCCCGTCAGAAAGTCTTCCATCCCGAACTCGCTGCAAAATGCCCGCTTGCCGAAATGGCAGTGATCGCGGACGTGGAAAAAGCCTGGAAGCTTCTGCGGGAAACGGACAAGTCCTTCATCCCGGTGGTCTATGTCAATTCCCGGGTTGACCTCAAGGCCTTTTGCGGAAAGAACGGGGGATTTGTCTGTACCTCGGCGAACGCAAGAAAAGTCATGGAATACGTCCTGGACCAGGGCGCCGTCCCTTTTTTCTTTCCCGATGAAAATCTCGGGCGCAATACTGCCCATACCATGGGTGTCACGGATGACGAAATGTTCCTCTGGGAACCCTATGCGGACATGTCCGGGACGGCACTTAAGGAAATCGCGGCGAAGAAAGTTGTGTTGTGGCGGGGTTTCTGCTACGTCCACGTGGCCTTTAGACCCTCTGATGTTGAAGATGTCAAGAGGACATACGGGGACATCAATGTCATCGTCCACCCTGAATGTATCCCTGACGTAGTCAGGCTTTCCGATTACGTCGGATCGACAAGTTTCATCAAGAGTACTATCGAGGCCGCCGCGCCCGGCTCGAGGTGGGCCATCGGGACGGAGATCAACTTCGTGAACCGGCTTAAGGAGGACCACCCCGACAAGCTCGTTGTGCCCCTGAGGGAATGGGGATGCCGGGAGATGGCCAAGGTTACGGCGCTCAAGTTTCTCGGCGTACTGGAAAACCTCGTGGATGGAAGGCCCCAGCCGGAGGTTACCGTCGATCCCGATGATGCCCGATATGCCAGGATTGCCCTGGAAAGGATGCTTACAATAGTCTGAAGATGAAGACCGACGAAAGACAATATTGCGATATACTGATTATCGGATCCGGCATTGCGGGACTATCCTGCGCCATTACCGCGGCCGATCTGGGACTTGAAGTCATCATTATCAACAAGGAAGCTTCCATCGAAGAATCAAACACCTTCTACGCCCAGGGCGGAATAGTGGCGAGAGGTCAGGAGGATTCTCCGGAACTCCTTTCGGACGATATCATGCAGGCCGGCGACGGCATTTCGAATCCTGATGCGGTCAAGATCGTTGCTTACGAAGGTCCCGGGATGGTCGAAGATTTCCTCATCAAAAAAGTGGGAGTCACTTTTTCACGCTCCGGTGAGGATGAATTCGAGTTCGCGCGCGAGGCAAGCCACTCGCGCAGGAGGATACTCCACTCCAAGGATTCGACAGGCAAGGCCATTGAAGCGGCGCTGGTCGCGAAACTTGCCGAATACAGCAACATCCGGGCCTTTCCGGGGTATACGGCGATCGACCTTCTGACGATACCGCACAATTCAACAAGCCCGCTGGCACTTTACAGGGAACCCCAGTGCATCGGCGCATATGTGCTCAACAACGGTACGGGGAACGTGGAGCGCTTCTTTTCCTCCTACACGGTGCTGGCCACGGGCGGCCTCGGCAGGATATACCTGCACACCACGAACCCTCCGATAGCAACCGGAGACGGGTTCGCCATGGCCGACCGGGCGGGGGCGCGGCTTATCAACATGGAGTACATCCAGTTCCACCCTACCACGCTCTTCCACAAGGACGCCGACGGCTTCCTCATTTCCGAGGCGCTTCGGGGAGAAGGCGCACGGCTCAAGACCAAAGACGGTGTTCCTTTCATGGCAAAATACTCCGATCTGGGCGACCTGGCACCGAGAGACGAGGTCTCCCGCGCCATGTA
>DIFE01000032.1:11925-16579 GCA_002418985.1 Deltaproteobacteria bacterium UBA5756 | reverse complement strand
AACGTCAAGAAGCGTTTTCCCATGATCTACGAAAGATGCCTGGCCTTTGATATCGATATCCAGAAGGTACCCATCCCCGTCGTCCCCGCGGCGCACTACAGCTGCGGCGGCGTACAGGTCGACACCTGGGGGAAGACCTCCCTGAAATGTCTCTATGCGGCAGGTGAAGTAGCGGCTACCGGCCTTCACGGAGCCAACAGGCTGGCGTCCACCTCGCTGCTGGAAGGATTGGTATGGGGTATCCGGTCGGCAAAGGACATCGCCGGCAACTTTAATGGCAACCGGCCATACAAGGAATCGGACATACCCCCCTGGCAGTTCCCCGAGCGAACCGAAGAGGTCGACCCCGCCCTTATCCATCAGGACTGGGTAAGCATCAAGTCCACGATGTGGAACTACGTCGGGATAATCCGCACATTCAGAAGGCTGCAGCGCGCCTGGGCGGACATCGGATATCTGAAGAACCGCGTTGACGATTTCTACCGAAGGGCCCAGCTCGTCCCCATGGTAATCAACCTGCGCAACGGCGTCAGAACAGCGCGAATCGTCGCCGAGGCGGCGCTGAAAAACAGCGTAAGCCGCGGAGCACATTTCATACGGTAGAGGCGGTTTTTACATATTTTCTGCGAGTTCAATGACGGTCAGTTTCTGCACCCCGAAATTGACCGCTCCCTCTATATCTTTGTCCATGAAAAGATCGACACGATGAGAGTACCTGACATGCGTCCGGTCCGCTACGGTGCAATCGCCGATCTTGTCTATTCGCAGCCTGGTTTTCAAAGGGTAGGCGTTGGTCGCAACGATGCATTCGCCTTTTTTGTATCTTCTGCAGATGTCCGTTCCATCCGCGGAGATGCAGGGACTGGCGTCAGTCTGTTCCGGTACCGAATTGTACGCCGACACTTCCCTGACCAGTCCTCGTTTATCATCGGAACAAGCGCCGGATTCGGCCGACCTGGAGCTGTCATCGCAATCGCCGGCGAAAGTACAGAATTCTTCGGCGTCGCAAAGAATCTCGCCGCCTCTGTCATAGGCCTCAATGTTTATTGCCCGTCCCGCAACTGTGACGGCTGTGATGAAAATCAACCAGTACAAGGCTTTTTTGGATTGTGCGTTCATATCGTCAGGTGAAACCTCGTATTTTGAAAAATTAACATGAAAAGGCGGGGGCTTTCTGTCCGCTAAAACGACTATAATTCTGTGGTCAATCCGTGGGGTTGTGTATCACCCTTATAGATGACACCGGGTGTCCCGATCGTGCCGACCGGTTGTCGGCCCACCAATCCTCGCGTCATTCCGGCGAAGGCCGGAACCGGGAGAGATTATGGATAAGGAACTCCCGACGAAGGGACATCCACCTGTCCTCTTTAAACACTCTGATGGGTGCCCTGTATACGTATGCTTCCTGTTGTATGAGAGGTATTCCCGGGTTGTCGGTACTCCGGTGAAGATACCGGCCCAAAACCGGAATGACGAACCGAGAGAAAAGGCAAACTGGTTTTGAAATGCGAGGATTTACCTGTCCTGAATCATTGCCCTATAAAGAAAGCAGTCCGGGAGATGATTATTTTGGACGGTGATGACCTCCAACCATTTAAGCTGTCTTGTTCTTGTAGATCCCGCACCCGATCACGTAATCTCCGGCGCGCTGGAAGTAGCTTGCTTTTGTGCAGATTTTTTTCGTTTCGGGATGGGGCCATTTGTAGTCCGACCATCCCTTGCCGGTCTTCAAGGAGGCCTCAACCATTTCCTTGATAAAAAATTTGCCTCTGGCATCCTTAAGCCCGAACATGTCCCTTCCTACCAGTTGGGTGTTGCCTCCATGTGCAACGGTGAGGCCCTGGAGATTGACCACGAAGATATAAAGATCCTTGTCTTTGAACTGTCCGGTCCGATTGTTCGTGAATTCATCAAAGGCTTTCTTGTCGCCGTGTTCCCCGATATACCGCGAGGCCTTCCCGACCATCGTCTCGGCCTTTGCGGCATCATCGGACGCTATGGCCTCCACTTCGTTGGTATCGAGGGTGAACTGGCTGACAACCTGCTGGAGTTCCTGCGAAAGGTCCACAACCTGCGACGCTGCCTCCGCATTTTCCTTGAGCCTTTTGGACGTGCCCTGCATGACCTCCGATATCTGCTGAATGTTGCGGGAGATCTCATTTGTCGTCGCCGTCTGCTGTTCCGACGCCACGGCAATCTGATTGATCTCGGACGTAACGATCTCTATCTGTTTCAATATTTCGTGAAGAGACTGTCCGGACTTTGCTGTTTCCTCGGCGCCCAATTCGACCTCCCGGACGCCTTCCTCCATGGAAGAGACGGCGCTCTTCGTCTCCGTCTGCATTGCAACAATGGTTTGGCCGATCTCCTTCGTCGCCTGTGTCGTCCTCTCTGCAAGCTTACGGACCTCATCGGCCACAACGGCGAAACCCCTGCCGTGTTCTCCGGCGCGGGCCGCTTCGATGGCGGCGTTCAGTGCGAGAAGGTTCGTCTGGTCGGCGATATCATTGATAAGCTCCACGATGGTCCCAATCTGGTCGGACCGTACCCCGAGTTTTTTTATGATCTCAGCCGTACCGTTTACCCGCTCGTTAATGTGGGACATGACCTCAACGGTCTCGTTAATGATCGACTCGCCTTTCTTGGCAAGATTGTCGGCCTTTTCGGAACTCTTCGCCGCCATCACGCAGTTCTGGGCGATCTCCGAGGAGGTCGTGGACATTTCTTCGCTTGCGGCGGCTACGGAGGAAACCTGGTTCGTGACATGCTCGATATCGGTGGCCATCTGCACGACCGTTCTGTCGAGTATGTTGGCGGCATAGACAACACTGACGCTGCTTTCATTCACCTTCGACACGGAGGAGTGCAGTTTCTCCACCAGCAGATTGAGGCGGCGGTAGAGCGTCCCCAGTTCATCGGCCGAATCCGCATCGATCCGCTTCGTCAGATCGCCTTGCGAAACCGATTCGATGGATGCCATGGCTCTTTGCATCGGCCTTAGCACCCCGGAGGAAGCCACGCGCCAGGCAAATACCGTAAATCCTATGGCGACGACAACGATAACGGCGGCCATGGTCGACATCAGGCCCTGATCCACAACAATTCCCAGGAAAGGCAGGTAGACGAGAACCCCCAGAATGATGAGGAAAACGCTGGAAATCAAAGTTGGAAGAAACAACTTCTTGGACAGGTTCATTCTTAAAAACCCCCTTGATCGTGATATATCTTCCCTGTGTCTTTATCGGCAACCAAAAGAATTTATTTAGTTCCCTGACGGGTGTACACTTTTTCACCCGGCAGCCCTACGGTTGTGGAGAGGCTTTTGTTATATCGCCGATCATGGCGAGGAACGCGGCAAGATTGGCCTCCTCGCGGACCTTTGCCTCCTGGAAATAGGTGATCCTCAGCTTCATGAAAAAACCGCGGTAACCTGTCAGGTAAAGGTGGGATATGAGCTTGATATTGTTTTGCTCGTAGGTGAGAACACTGTGGAGGAATTTGATATGACCGCCTGCCGCCACGGTCTCTTTCTTGACGACGACAGATACGTTCCTGTAGGTTCCCTGTTTCTCCAGGGAATAGATGTCTCCCGAAGCCTCATCGAATTCTTTGCTTACAATCGGAGACGAAATACCGTCGGGGATCGGACCCTGCACAAGGTCGTAGAGGAAAATGTCCGCCCTGATCGTCTGCGTGCGATAAGAAATACCTGTACCGAGGCCTGCGTAGAGCGGTTCATAATCCGTGGCCCTCACAAGCTTCATCGTACCGACAGGATCGGGAAAGAGAAGCCCCGTTTTCTGATGCCGGTATGGTTCCGCCAGAACGTTTTGAACCGTCATCACGATGATGACCGCAAGAATGAACATGACGGTTAACGCCGCCGTAGCCTTTTTCATCCTCATCGCATCACCTCGAAGGCAATCCTTACATCTGTCATGTTCACCCGCCTGTCGGATTCGGTTCCTGTTCCTGTCTGAAACGGTCCACTTCCCGCCTGAGTCTTTCGACAAAATCATTAGGTTTCGCCACCAGCCTGAAGACGATCGTCTTTCCGGTGGTATGCATGATCATAACCTTTCCGAAATTCAGTATTACCCCGAGGGCGGGCTGATGATAGTCGGCCCCGGCTATCTGTGAAAAAGGAAATTCATAGAAACGCTTGAATGGAAAGCCAACCCTGATAGTCAACCTCGACGTGCCTATGGCGAACTCCGACGCCCGGAGATTGTGAATGGAGAGCAAACCCCACACCAGGGCCAGACCGATCATTATAAGAGCCGCGAGCGGTCTCGCGCGGACCGATACCCCACCCATGACGAAGAGCATCCCGGGGCCCAGCAATGCCGCCCAATGAATCGTCGTCCGGTACAAAACCGGTTCTGCTTCCTTAGCCTCGTTTTCGGTTTCTGTCATGGAACATCCTCATGTGTTTCGGGCAGTAAAATTACCATAGCACAATCGATCAATTTTTGCACGCCCCGTTTGGAAAGACAATCTCGCCGGCCTGTTGCCCAAACCGGTCCATCCTGTTACCAGCAAAACTTTCGGGATGCGAAATAGAAGCGAACGGCAAAAGACTGTCTCACGCCCGCTTTGCCCTTCGGGCTCGCTGGAGGCATTAAAGAAAGGATTGGAGGAAGCCTTAAAAGAA
>DIFE01000032.1:4399-11908 GCA_002418985.1 Deltaproteobacteria bacterium UBA5756 | reverse complement strand
TTCGGCGGGAATTCACTATTGATGTATCCGTGTGGTGGTCATCTTTGTGGGACAGGTCTGAACGAAGTATCCTGGTTCTTTACCCTCCCGCGCAGCGGGATCGAAGATTCCCGGGAATTTCAGTATTCTCAAATTCCCGGGAAGTCTTTTGGCTTCCTCCTATCCTCTCTTCTATGCCTCCAGAGAGGAGCCTTAAGGCGACGAACGGGCGTGAGACAAATCTTTTAGAAAAGGGGGATTTGGGCAACGGGCTGTTGCGTTTTGATTTTTGTTCTTTTTTTTTCTTGACAGACCGACTAAAATCCCTTAAACAATACCCCATCATGTATGCACAGGACCAGAAGACCGCAATGACAATTAACGCCTATACCGGCTGGTGGTGGTATCGTTCCGTCATTGCGCACCCCTGTCCTGTATAGGGATATCGAGCCTGATAAAGGGCCATGGGTGTGAAACCCATGGCCCTTTTTTTGTTGCCAATTTTTGGCGAAGGAACCGGAGGGAATGATGAAACAGATTGAACTTTCTCTTTTGAGGGAGCACGAACGGACGGTTGTGGAAGTCGGCAATGTTTCAGTCGGGAAAGGGTTGTGTATCATTGCCGGGCCCTGCTCGGTGGAAAGCGAGAAGCAGACCGTCGAGACAGCCATTGCAGTCAAAGAGGCGGGGGCCGACATATTACGGGGAGGAGCATTCAAACCGAGGACGTCGCCCTACGCCTTCCAGGGTCTCGGTTTGAAGGGACTCAAGATCCTGAAGAAGGCCCGCGAGGAGACAGGGCTTCCCATTGTAACGGAAGTAGTCGATACGAGGGACGTCCCCTGGGTCTCGGAGTATGCCGACATATTGCAGATCGGTGCCCGGAACATGCAAAACTTTTCCCTTCTCAAGGAGGCAGGCAAGGCGCACAAACCGGTGCTCCTCAAAAGGGGCATGAACTCCACCATCGAAGAGTTCCTGAACTGCGCCGAATATGTCCTGGCCGCCGGCAATCCGGACGTGATCCTCTGCGAGCGCGGCATAAGGACCTTCGAGACCTATACCCGAAACACCCTGGACATCAGTGCCGTCCCCGTCCTGAAGGAGCTGACACACCTGCCCGTTATCATCGACCCCTCTCACGCGACGGGCAGGGTGAGTCTTATCCCTTCCCTGAGTCTTGCCGCGGTGGCCGCCGGTGCCGACGGCATCATGGTCGAAGTTCATATCAATCCTGCCGAGGCGATCTGCGACAAGGAACAGGCCCTTACGCCGGAACAATTCACGGCGATGATGAACCACGTGAGGACTCTTCACCGTTTCATGGAGTCCGCGGCATGAAGACCATCAGCCTGAGAACGAAGACGGGACGATGCAGGATAGAATTGGACGTCCCTCTTGCCGTGATGGAACAGGCCCTTTGTGGAAGGCGGGCGATAGCCGTCATCGACGGCAGGGTCCGCAAACTCCACGGCGACAGGCTCTATCCCCTTGAATCCATCGATATCACCGCATCGGAATCGGAAAAAACCCTCTCCACGATCGGGAAAATCTACGACAGGTTCATCGACTGCCGGGTGGACCGTTCGACGACGATCGTCGGCATCGGCGGCGGCATTACCCTCGATATCGCAGGTTTTGCGGCCTCCACTTTCTTAAGGGGACTACCGTTCATCTATGTGCCGACCACACTCGTTGCCCAGGCTGACGCCGCGGTCGGAGGCAAGAACGGCGTAAACCACCGGGGATACAAAAACATGGCGGGAATCTTCGCCCAGCCCCAAAGGGTTATCTGCGATCATTCGGTGCTCGCGACCCTTGATGAACAGGACCGCCGCAACGGCCTCATCGAGATCGTCAAGCATGCCATCATCGGCGACGAAAGACTCTTTCTCCTCCTGGAAAACCGCGCCGAGGAAATGATGACCCTTGAGCCGGCCTTTGTCAGGGAGGCTGTATTCGCCTCCCTGACAGTCAAGACCGCCATTGTTTACCGCGACGAGACAGAGGGGGGCATGCGCAGAAAACTGAACCTGGGACATACCATCGGCCATGCCGTGGAGAAGGTGTTTCACATCCCTCATGGAGAAGCCGTGGGCATCGGCCTTAAGTTCGCCGCCCGCTTTGCAAACCGGCTGGGACAGCTCTCGAACACCAATATGAGGCGCATCCTGGAAATGCTCGGCCGCCTCGGGGTACCCGAGGCGCCGTCGGGCGAAAAAGAGGCCATAAAAGATGCCGTGGGCCAGGACAAAAAACGTGAAGGGTCGCTGCTGCATTTCGTCATCCCCCAGGATATCGGTCGATGCGTGGTGGAAAGTATACCCCTCGAACAACTGGAAGAGGCGATAGATGATCTGTGTTAGCGTCGGAAACGTAACTGCACGGGAGTGCGCGAAGAGAATTGAAGCTGTCGATCTTGCCGAAATTCGCATCGATACCATGGATGTCGATCCGGTCTCCGTAAGGCGGATATTCTCACTGTCATCCAGCCTGATCGCCACGTGCAGGCCGGGACGGTACACTGACGACCGGAGATTCGAGCTTCTCGCAAACGCGATAGCGGCGGGAGCGGCCTATGTCGATGTGGAGATTGAGGCAGCCGACGAATTCAGGAACGCGATCGCCGCGCTGGCGCTAAGACATAAGACGCGGCTCATCGTCTCCTATCACAATCACCGCAAGACCCCCGGGCAGAGATTCCTGCGAGGCACCGTTAGAGACGCCTTTCGATCGGGCGCCGACCTCGCGAAGGTAGCCTGCATGGTGAACGGTCCCGGCGACAACCTCCGTCTCATCGATCTCCTGAAAATGAAGGCATATACCGGAAAACTCATCGTTGCAGGCATGGGAGAGATGGGGAGGATCGTCCGCGTGGCATCCTTGTTCCTGGGATGCCCGTTCACCTATGCCTTTGGAGACGAAGGCGAACCCCTGGCCCCCGGGCAGATGAGCGCGCGATCCCTGAAGACGGTGATGGAGTTGATACGCTATGGATAACCCGAAACTATTCGCCGTGGCGGGCAATCCTGCTCTCACCAGCAAAAGCCCCCTGATGTTCCGCCGCGCCTTCGATGCCGCGAGCATGAACGCCGTATATATCCGTCTTGCAATGCGCGACGCCGGCCAGACAGCCCAAACAATACGGGAACTGGGCATCAGCGGCGCCACTATCGCATCCCCGTTTCGGGGAGAAATCATCCCCTTCCTCGACAAACTCGATAAGGGCGCCCGGAAAACCGGCGCCGCCAACATTGTCGTTAATGACGGCGGCAGTCTCACGGGGTACAACACGGAGTATGAAAACACAAGCGCGACCCCCACAGCGAACGGCGGAGCGACGAGGGGAGGAATTGGAGGAAAGGCCGAGGACGCGGCCCGACTCCTCACTGAGAACGCACAGGCCTTTCGTATCTTTACAGGCCACGAGGCGCCGCTCAGGGAGATGGAAAAGGCCCTTCACGAGGAGGACCGTCCCCGTCCGCATAAAATATGCGTCATCGGATTCATGGGTGCCGGAAAATCGAGCATCGGCCCGGCCGTGGCCGTGAAGCTGTCGATCCCCCATGTCGATGTGGACGCCAGCATTGAAAAAAAGACAGGGCGAACGATCGGGCAGATCTTCACGGAGTCCGGCGAAGAGGTCTTTCGGCGCCACGAAAAAAGCGAGATAGAAGACATCCTCGGGCTGAGCCGCTGCGTGGTAGCGGCAGGAGGGGGAAGCGTCCTCGACGGGGAAAGTGCGAAGAGCATGAAGGACTCCTGTCTGGTCGTGTGGCTCTTTGCGGGCCTTAACGAGACACGCCGGAGGATCGGCTCGGACTCGTCGCGGCCCCTCGCCCTCGGTAGGAAAACACTGGGTGAGCTCTTCACCGGCAGGATTCCCGTCTATGCAAGGACCTGTCACCTGGTCGTCAAAACGGACGAGGCCTCAATCGACGAGGTCGCGGAAAGGATAGTATATGAAAGTGATAAAGCCTTCGGAGGTTGACGGCCGCATCAAGGCGCCGGCTTCAAAAAGCGCTACGATACGGGCTGTAGCCGCGGCCCTTCTCGGCGATGGGGTGTCGGGGATCAAGAACCCCTCATTCTGCGATGATGCGATGACCGCCCTTTTGATCGCACGCACGCTGGGAGCCACCTTCATCCGCGGAAAGGATCGCATCCTGATGAATGGCAACAAGGCCTTCGGGCATACACGCATGCCATCGGAATTCATCGATTGCAATGAATCGGGCCTTTGCATGCGCATGTTCCCTCCAATCGCCGCCCTGGCAGGAGAGCGCTGCGTTGTCGGCGGGAAGGGCTCGCTGATGACACGACCTGTGGCGATGGTGGAATCCATCGCCGACTTCGGAGTCGCCTGCACCACCGTGCACGGATGCCCGCCGGTGACCATCGACGGCCGTTTGCACGGCGGCACCGCACACATAGACGGTTCGATCAGTTCGCAGTTCCTGTCGGGCCTCCTTCTGGCCCTTCCGCTCTGCGATGAAAACTCGTGCCTCTACGTTCGAAACCCTGCCAGTAAACCATATATCGAGATGACCATCAGGATGGCGGAGCACTTCGGCATCGCCATCCATCGCGATGAAGACATGAAGCTTTTCAGCATTCCGGGCGGACAGCGCTATCGTCCGGCGCTGGTGGAGATCGAGGGAGACTGGTCGGGCGCCTCATTCCCTCTCGTGGCCGCGGCGATAGCCGGATCGGTCTCTGTCCAGGGCCTCGACATGACCTCCTGTCAGGCCGACAGGGCGATATTGTCCGCCCTTGATGCCGCCGGGGCGGCCTGCAACATCAGCGAAGGCATGATTACCGTGGAGAAGAGGGACCTCAGGCCATTCCAATTCGATGTGACCGACTGCCCCGATCTCGTGCCCCCTCTCGTGGCGCTGGCGGCCCATTGCCGTGGCAAGAGCATCATACATGGAACCGCCCGTCTTCGGTACAAGGAAAGCGACCGCTCGGCGGCCCTTGCATCGCAATTTCGCAGCATGGGAATTGCCGTCGATGTCGAAACCGACAGGATCGAAGTTAAGGGTTCGCGGCCATGTGCGGCCACGGTTGACCCCCTGGGGGACCACCGCATCGCAATGGCCTGCGCCGTTGCCGCCCTCGGTGCCTCGGGGCCCGTCGTAATCGGCTCTCCCGGTTGCGTCGCGAAGTCGTACGGGGCGTTTTTCAAAGACCTGGAGTCTATAAGGAGCAGTCATGAATAGTTTTGGACGTTTTTTCAGGATAAGTATCTTCGGCGAATCGCACGGGGAATCCCTGGGTATCGTGGTGGATGGATGCCCGGCGGGCCTGCCCCTCGAACCCGGCGATTTTCTGGGCGACCTCGGGCGGAGACAGGGGGGCAGGGAGGGAACCACCGCCCGGGTTGAAGACGACGTGCCCCACCTTACGAGCGGCATCTTCGAAGGAAAAACAACGGGGGCGCCCATCCTTGTCGTCTTCGACAACGAAAAACAGGACAGCGGCGCCTACGAAACGCTTCGCTACACGCCGCGGCCAGGTCACGCGGACTTCAGCGCCTTCACAAAATACGGCGGCTTCAACGACCACCGCGGTTCAGGTCACTTTTCCGGACGCCTGACGGTGGGCCTCGTTGCCGCCGGAGTGATCGCCAAAAAGATCATACTCCCCGTGGCCGTGGAAGCTGAGATCGTTGAAGCGGGAGGCTCGAAGGACATCGCCGGGGCCGTTCGCGGGGCCACGGCCGAAGGTGATTCCATCGGAGGGATCGTTCAATGCACGTCCCGTGGTCTGCCAGCCGGTCTCGGGGAGCCCTTCTGCGACTCCCTGGAGTCTCTCATCAGCCACGCTGTCTTTTCCATCCCGGCCGTCAAGGGAATCGAATTCGGAGCCGGATTCGCGGCGGCCAGGATGTGCGGGAGCGCATGCAACGATGAGATCCTCGACCTGGCAGGAACAACGGGGAGTAATAACGCCGGCGGGATCGCAGGGGGGATATCGAACGGCAACGAACTTTTCTTCCGCGTCGCGGTCAAACCCACTCCGAGCATCCCGAAACCCCAGGGGTCAATCGACCTCAGAGACGGGCAAAGGATTTCCCTGTCCGTCGAAGGGCGCCACGACCTGTGCATAGCACTGAGAATGCCCGTCATTATAGAGGCCGCCACCGCCATCGTTCTTGCGGACACGATGCTCATGGAACAAAGGGTCCCGAGGGTGCGCCCCGGCGGGCAGCCTGTCCGCCCGGCAGCCGGCACGCCCTCGGAAAACACCGCGGGGACACGGGACCCCGGTACATTCCAGGGGCTCATGTACGAGGCTATGGCAAAGATGCCTGAAGCCGCCATTTTTGACGACGCTACAGTAGAGCAGCTTGAGAATGTCACGTCCCGCCTCGAGCATCTGAAGCATATACTCAGGGGCAAAGACGAGGAGGAACTGAGAATCTTTTTCGACAGGATTCTCAGGACCCCCATAAAGGAGAACCATCACAATGGAAAGCAACAATAAAAGGATTGACGATTTCGTCAGGAAGGCCTCCGGATACCGCCTTGTTCCCCTTGTCCGCGAGATGCCGGGGGACCTCGATACACCGCTTTGCTGCTACATGAAACTCAAGAACGCCTATCCCGGCTCCGAATCCTTCCTGCTCGAGACCGCCGAGGCGGGAAAGATGAGCGGCAGGTATTCCATCATCGGCATCGACCCTCTTTTTACTTTTACAAGTCGCGGCACCAGGATATCGATGAGGGGCGTCATTGAAGCTGAAGTGATATCCGACGACCCTTTCGGCGAACTGCGCGGTGCCCTCCGGCGGCTTGCGCCCTCGCCTGTCTCAACGGCGGCGGGCTTTCCGGGAGGGCTCGTGGGCTACGTCGGCTATGACATGGTTCGTTTCTTCGAAAACCTCCCGGACGAAAAAACGCCTGACATGGACATGCCCGATATGCACTTCATCTTTCCGGAAAGACTGGTCATCATGGATGGCTTTACGGGCAACAGGACACTCGTCGAGTTCGTCCATATCGCCCCCGGCGAGAGCCCGCTCGGCGCCTATCGAAGGGGTGAGGGGCTTCTTGACGGTTTCTCGCGGGCGGTCGAAGCCCCCCTGGGGCGAAGTGCCGCACCGGCCCCGGGCGTTTCCGAGCCGCAGTCACTCCTTTCCCGTGAAGATTTCGAGGAGGCCGTCAGAAAGGTCAAGGAGTATATCGTGGCGGGAGACGTGATACAGGTCGTCCTTTCGCAGAGGTTCCGGTGCGCCGCGAAAGGTGATTGTCTTTCCCTGTACCGGGCCTTGAGGCGCATTAATCCGTCTCCCTACATGTTCCTTCTCGATTGTGTGGACCACAGCCTCATCGGTTCCTCGCCGGAGACGCAGGTCAGGCTCCAGGATGGAAGGATAGAGCTCAAACCCATCGCGGGGACGAGAAGGCGCGGACGCGACGTGAGGGAAGACCGTGAACTCGAAAGAGAACTGCTCGCCGACGAAAAGGAGTGCGCCGAACACGTGATGCTCGTCGACCTTGCAAGAAACGACGCCGGCAGGGCGGC
>DIFE01000032.1:0-4362 GCA_002418985.1 Deltaproteobacteria bacterium UBA5756 | reverse complement strand
ATGCACATCGTATCGTCGGTGCAGGCGGAAATGGCGGACGGGCTCGACGCCTTCGATGTCTTTCGGGCGGCCTTTCCCGCGGGCACGGTGACGGGAGCGCCAAAGGTGCGGGCGATGGAGATCATCGACGAACTGGAAAGACACAGGCGCGGTTTCTATGCGGGCGCGGTAGGCTATTTCGCCGTCAACGGCGACATGGACTTCTGCATCACCATCAGGACAATGCTGAAGAAGGACGGCTTCGTCTATTTCCAGGCAGGGGCCGGGATCGTGGCCGACTCGGTACCGCACAGGGAATACGAAGAGACACTCTTCAAATCGCAGGCGCTTGTCAATGCCATAACCGGCAAAAACGAAGGAGGGACCGGCAATGCTTCTTATGATCGATAACTACGATTCCTTTACGTATAACCTCGTCCAGAGTTTTTCGGAGCTGGGGGAAGAGGTCGTCGTACACCGCAATGACAGGGTGACCATCGACGACATAGAAAGGCTGGGACCCGACAGGATAGTCCTCTCGCCGGGGCCGGGCGCGCCCGAAGAAGCTGGTGTATGCGTCGACGTCGTGCGCCGGTTCGCGCCGTCAATACCGATTCTCGGCGTGTGCCTCGGCCACCAGGCCATCGGGCATGCCTTCGGGACGGCCGTGACGCGGACAGGCCACATCATGCACGGCAAGACATCCCCCATCTATCACGATGGAAAAACCATACTCAATAAGATTGAAAACCCCTTCGACGCAACGCGCTACCACTCCCTCGTGGTACCCAGGGAAGGCCTGTCGGCAGACCTCGAGGTCTCGGCCTGGACCCGTGACGGCGAGGTCATGGGAATCCGTCACCGGACCTACCCCGTCGAGGGCATCCAGTTCCATCCCGAATCGATACTGACACGGGAAGGAAAGAAGATCCTCAAGAACTTTCTCGATGTCTCCCGGGAGATCAACGAGAAGAGGTCCGTGCTGGGGGCTATAGATAAGGTCGTCAACAGGACGGATCTCACAGAGGATGAGATGCTTGGCGTCATGGAGGCAATCATGGACGGCCGCGTCAGTCCCGCTCAAATAGCCGCGTTTATCACGGCATTGCGCATGAAAGGAGAGACCATCGCCGAGATTACCGGGGCCGCGCGATGTATGCGTGCAAAGGCCCTGCCCCTGCGCGTCACGGAAGATAGGCCGCTTATCGATACATGCGGCACCGGCGGCGACCACTCCTTTACCTTCAATATCTCAACGACAACGGCCTTCGTGGCGGCGGCAACCGGGGCCTGTGTCGCCAAACACGGCAACCGCAGCGTTTCCAGTCTCTGCGGCAGTGCGGATGTTCTTGAAAAGCTCGGGATCACCATCGACCTCACACCCGATGACGTCAGCCGGTGCATCACCGAAGCCGGCATCGGTTTTCTCTTTGCACCCGCCTTTCACGGCTCCATGAAACATGCCGCCGCGCCGAGAAGAGAGGTCGGGATCAGAACGATCTTCAACATCCTCGGACCGCTCACAAACCCGGCCGGGGCAAGCCGTCAGCTCCTCGGTGTCTATGACGGGCAGCTCTGCGAAAAGCTGGCAGTTTCCCTCATACGGCTCGGCACCGACAGGGCCATGGTCGTCCACGGACTCGACGGTCTCGACGAGATAACCGTCACAACCGAAACCGAGGTATCCGAGGTATCCGGCGGCAAGGTCCAGAGCTATGTCCTCGATCCGCGCGAATTCGGGATCCCCTTTCACCCTGCTGATGACCTCCGCGGAGGGGATGCCGAAGAGAATGCGAAAATCACGGAAGGCATCCTCGCGGGGGATATCAAGGGCGCGAAAAGGGATATCGTCCTTATCAACGCCGCCGCGGCCATCTATGTGTGCGGCATTGCCCGCACCCTTGGCGAAGGCCTTGAGATGTCCCGCGATGCCATCGATTCAGGCAAGGCCAAGCTCAAGTTGAACCATCTCAGGGAGGCAAGCCTCCGATGAGTTTTCTCGAAAGAGTGTTGGAGGAAAAGAGGGCACTTCTGACCGAAAGAAAAAAAACGATGCCCGTAGGCAAACTCCTGTCATTGACGGACCCCAACAGGCAGAAACGCGGCTTTTTTACCTCCTTTGCCCATCGCTTCACCGGGCCGCCAAAGATCATCGCCGAGATCAAAAGGTCTTCGCCATCGCGCGGCGCACTTTCCGTCCCTGCGGGAGACATTGCGGGAACACTACGTGCCTATGAACAAGGCGGGGCCGAAGCGCTTTCCATCCTGACGGAGAAATCCCATTTCAGCGGTTCCCTCGACGACCTGGCCCTTGCAAGAAAGTTAACGGCCCTGCCCGTCTTGAGAAAGGATTTCATCGTCGACGCCTACGAACTCTACGAGGCGGCCGCCTTCGGTGCCGACGCGGTGCTTCTCATCGCCGAGGCCCTCGAGGTGAAAGTGATCGAAGACCTGGCGGCGCTCGCGGCGTTTCTCAACCTCGACGTGCTTCTCGAAATCCACAGTCTGAGATCCTTCGAAAGGATCGACCACGTAAGAGGGGTTCTGATAGGCGTCAACAGCAGGGACCTGGAGACACTGACCATCAACCTCGCCAGGTCCCATGATGTCGTGGCCGCCATGCCCAAAGACCGCCCCGTCATCGTCGAAAGCGGTATAAATACCCGCTCCGACATCGACCTTTTCCACGACCTCGGCGTCTCGGGATTCCTTATAGGCACATCCCTGATGACGTCATCCGACCCGGCCCGCACGCTCAGAAAGTTGATATACGGAAAGGCGAACAAAGATGAATGACAAAAAAGAGCTCAGGGTCGGCACCCCACCCCCATCGTCATTCCGGCGAAGGCCGGAACCCAGGAGAGATTACGAACCGGGAATCACTGCGCAACGAAGCATCGGACCTCTCCTTTTCGCGACTGCACGTTGTCACCTTATATCTATACTCCCTGCCGAGACACGGGTATTCCTGGGTTCCGGCCTTCGCCGGAATGACGAACGGAGGTTTGCTACTGTTCGGAGGTTAAATGAGTAGACCGTCCGGAGAGATCGAAACCTTCACAATGAAGAAGAAGCATCTTTCTCTGAATCTCGAGTCCTGCGCCCTGTTCCCCACCTCTATCCGGGTTAAGATCTGCGGTATTACGAACAAGGAGGATGCCTTTCTTGCCGTCGACCTTGGCGCCTTCGCCCTGGGTTTTGTCTTCTTTCGAAGGAGCAAACGCTTCATCGCCCCTGATGGAGCCCGTAGAATCATTGAGGACCTGCCGTCGTCTATCGTCAAGATCGGTGTTTTCGTGGAAGAGACGCCTGACGAGGTCATGGAGTTGAAGCGCCACTGCGGTCTCGACTGCGTGCAGGTCTATGATGCGGACAGGTGGGCCGCCGCCGGACATGCCGTCGACGGTTCGATCATTGCGGCACGGAGGGTCACGTCGAAAGACGATGTGGAACGGGCAAGAAAGATCCCCTATCTTCCCCTTTTCGACACGGGCGTCACCGGTTCATGGGGAGGCACCGGCGCATGCTTCGACTGGAGATTTCTGGAGGGATTCGACAGGCCGTACATCCTGGCGGGAGGGATAAGGGCGGACAACGTCGAGGATGCGGTCCGGCTTGGGCCGTGGGCCATAGACGTCGCCTCGTCGGTGGAAAGCCGGCCCGGAAAGAAAGACCCGGAAAAAATGCGGGCGCTCTTTAAGCGTCTTGAAGCGAGGATATCGTGAAAAAGAAACGAGGTTATTTCGGACAGTTCGGCGGCATGTTCGTCCCCGAGACGCTCATTCCCGCCCTTTACGAGTTGCAGGAGCGCTTTGCCGCCCTGTCGCGGGACAGCGGATTCAAAGATGCCCTTCGTCATTACCTTGCCGAATATGTGGGCAGGCCGACGCCCCTCTATTACGCGGGCAATCTTTCGAAAAGGCTCGGCATAAAGCTCTATCTCAAACGCGAGGACCTCTGCCACACCGGGGCCCACAAGATCAACAACGCCATCGGCCAGGTGCTCCTTGCGAAAACGATCGGGAAGGAACGGGTCATAGCCGAGACCGGAGCCGGCCAGCACGGGGTGGCAACGGCGACCGCGGCGGCCCTCATGGGCATGGAATGCAAGGTCTACATGGGTGAAGAAGACATGAAAAGACAGGCGCCGAATGTCAGCCGGATGCGGATGCTCGGGGCGCAGGTCGCGGGTGTTGCGCAGGGTACCCGAACCCTGAAAGACGCCATCAACGAGGCCCTTCGCGACTGGGTGACCAACGTCAGGACCACGCACTACGTCCTGGGGACCGTTTTCGGACCCCATCCCTACCCCACGATGGTCAAGAAATTCGTATCCGTTATCGGCAGGGAGGCCATCGCGCAGGTGAAAAGGGCAGAGGATCG
>DIFE01000137.1:24960-30070 GCA_002418985.1 Deltaproteobacteria bacterium UBA5756 | reverse complement strand
ATTATTTTGGACAGATGTGGGTTCCGGCTTATGGGTTACGGATTATGGGAAAGACCCCTATCACCTATTACCCGGAACCTGCCGTTGTTGTGTTATAATGGGAAGGAGGTAATGGGAAAGACCCCTATCACCTATCACCCATTGCCTATAACCTGTCTTCTATATACAAGGAGGATCAAATGGCCGAAACGAAACTCAAGATAGACGGCATGAGTTGCCAGCATTGCGTGATGGCCGTCAAGAAGGCGCTGGGTACCATCGCGGGAGTTGACTCGAGCGATGTCGAAGTGGGAAGCGCCGTCGTGAAGTACGATGAAGGCAAGGTCACCCGGAAGGACCTCGAAGCGGCTGTCGAAAAGGCTGGATTTTCAGTAAAATCCTCGTAAGGGCGATCTTAGGGACAACAAAACGATTCTATGGATGATTTGATCAACGCAATAGTTTCCGCCCAGGATCTGGAAAAGAAGGTTGAATACTACTTCACCCTGACCGGCGATGAAAAACTTTCACTCCTTAAATCGCTGGGAAAAGAAAAGAGTCAGGATATCGGCGTCTTTCTCAACGCCATCCACCCAGGGGAAGCCGACAAAGAGATCAGGAGGACGATTCGCAAGGCGATATTCCGCCTGAGATCGTCGGGGATAAAAGTGGAGGAACCGCGGCCTGAAGGCCGGCCGATCCTCAGAAAGGTCGAAGAGGTACGGGTAAACCGCGGTTTCCTGACGAACTTCGATCATGCCCAGTCCCGGATCGTCATGGCGGCATACGAGATGAAGAAGAATGCCTTCGTTTTTTTGAACGGCGAGATCCATTTCCGGGAAGGCCTGCGTGAACTGATGAGTTCGCCCGTTGACAGGAACAATCTGGAACAGATCATAACGGCGTACAGGGACAACACCAGGGAGCCCGCCTTCCTCAATGAGATATCCCCGGCATATGCCGCTTTTATCGTGGAGGAGGGGTCGAGAAGATCCGGCCGTTTCAATGATGCCATAGGATCTCTCATGTCCTTTGCCGCCCGCTTGAAGGACGCCGTTCACAGGCCCGAGGACATCTATTCCCTGCCGGTGGCCGGGGATATTGCGCCGCTGGCACCCGAAGATGTCCTCAGGCACGAAATCTTCGCGCCCTTCCTCCTGTCCTGGGAAAATATCGAAGAAGACCGCAAGGCCTACCTTTCAGCCGCCGGGTCCACGATCGTTCTGCCTCAACGCATGACGGAAGAGAAGAGGGCCGCCTTTCTCAAAGGCCTCATGGAGCGGGGCAGCATCACCTCACAGGTCCCTCTTGTCAAACGTATGCTTGAAGATTATGCCTATTTCTTCCATGGTATGGGCGACTATCCCCGTTACCGCGGAGTTATCTCGATCCTCAGGGATCGCGACTCGCTTGACGGCGTTCTTCCGTTCTTCCTCAAGAAAAGTCTCCTCACCGGAGAGGAGAAACCAGCCGAAGGAGGTATCATCGTCAATCCCTATGGCTAGGTTCATTCTCAAAGATCCCTATTACAAAAAGGCGAAACAGGAGGGGTTCCGGGCACGAAGCGCCTACAAGCTCAAAGAAATCGAGGACAGGTTTCATCTTATCGGGAAAGGGGACGCCATCCTGGACCTCGGATGCTCCCCGGGCAGCTTTCTTCAGGTGCTTTCAGAGATCGTCGGCGAAAAAGGGACCGTAATCGGTATAGATATCCTTCCCACTCCGGCCCTGCCCAGGAAAAACATAACGGCCATCCAGGCCGATATACGGGAAACGGACGTTAAGGGCCTGTTGTCACAATTCTCCCTGTCCACAGCCGATGCGATCACCTGCGACATCGCGCCCAACCTCTCGGGCATACGTGAGGTGGATGACGCACGGATCGAAGAGCTTTTCGCCTGCGTTCTCAAGGTTGTCGACGAGACGCTCAAGCCGGGCGGCCATTTCATCATCAAGTCCTTCTCCACGGGTATCCAGAAAGGGATCACCACCGACCTTCAAAAACGCTTCAGCAAGGTCGCTCAGTACAAACCAGCGGCCTCGCGCAGCGTCAGCTCAGAGGTGTTCTTCGTGTGCATGGGAAAAAAGTGAACATGGAGTCCGAGGTTTTTACTCTTTACTCCTAACTCTTCACAGTATCTTCGGTTATCAGTTCCTTCATCTTCACATAATCCGGTTTGCCCGTTCCTAATTTCGGTAGTTCCTTCATATAGATTATTTGCCGGGGAAAAGTCAGATCGGAGTAGCCTTTTTCGCGAAGGACTTCGCGGACCTTCTTCAAATCAGCGTCCCTCGTGTTTGTCACGAGGACCAGTCTTTCTCCTTTCTGTTCATCGGCGACGCCCATCACCGCAACGTCCCTGCGTTCACCGAAAATACCTGTAAGGGCCTCTTCAACTGCTGTGAGGGATATCATCTCGCCGCCTATCTTGGAGAACCGTTTCAGCCTTCCCACTATCTTCACGAAACCGCTCTCGTCGACTTCAACAATATCACCGGTATCGTACCAGCCGTCGTCTTCGACAAGGTACTTGTGATTTGCGGCCTCATTCTTGAGATATCCCACCATGAGATTCCTGCCTTTTACCAAAAGACGGCCCGCATGCCCCTCTTTGCCGTCTATCCCTCCCACGGGCACCACCCTGTATTGCATACCGGGCAGCACCTTGCCGACGGTGCCGTACTTGTGTTCCAGTGCGCTGTTCATGCAGACGACAGGCGCGCACTCGGTGGCGCCATACCCTGACATGACGCGAATACCGAAGACCTTCGCATACCGCTCGAACACGGCCTCGCTCAGTGCCTCGGCTCCGCAGAAGATATAGCGCATACTGTAGAAATCATAGGGATGCGCCTTCCGGGAATAACCGTTCAGAAAGACATTGGTCCCCATGAGGATCGTACATCCCTCTTCGTAGGCGATCTCCGGTACGATCCTGTAATGAAGGGGACTTATGTATAAGAAGGAACGCGCCCTGGTAAAGAGGGGCAGAAAGACACCGATCGTGAGGCCGAAGCTGTGGAATATGGGAAGGGCGTTAAGGAAATAATCGTCGGCACCCACGTCGACGCGTGAGAGCGATTGCCATATGTTCGCTATAATGTTTTCATGCGAAAGGCATACACCCTTCGGGACCCCCTCCGATCCCGAGGTGAAGAGAATGACCGCCGGCTCCCTGTGCTCTTCGGCACCGATATGCGCCAGCCTGCCGGGGATCAGCATCTTCATCATCGCCCCCAGCCTGTCCCCCGCACGAATGCCGGCTCTGAGGTCCTCGAGGTAAATGACCTTTCGATCCCCGAAAAGACCGGGGTCGATCTTCACCCGCTCCAGAAAAGCCCGGGAAGTGACGACCACCTCAAGATCGGCAAGCTCCATGGCATGGCGCAGAGACTTCTGGCCGCTCGAATAATTGAGAAGGACGGGCACTTTCCGATAGATCTCAAGTCCCATAATGACGAGCGCCGTCGCGACCAGGTTGGGCAAAAGAACGCCCGTCTTCTTTCCGTTATGGACAGAAAGCTTCCTGCCAAGTATGAGCCCTCCGAGGAGGGCCTTGCGATAGCTCACCTCGGTACCCGTAGTATCCTTGTAGAGCGTCTTGCCGCCCGTCTTCCTGCAGATGCGAATAAACTCGCGGCCAAGGGTGGAAGGCTGGTAATGTGCCTCGTAGAACATTTCGCAAAGCATGTCGTAGATGACCCGGGCCGCCTCGCGCTTCCTGTCGTGCGGCTGGAAACGATTGACATCTATCGCCGGGCGGACGCTGCCTATCGTCAGGCTTATCGGCGCAAAGATCTTCCTGCCGCCGGGTTTTTTCGCGAAGATCGTCTCATAGGTATTCCCGAGGTGTACAGGCAGGATCGCCGCGTCCGTCTTATATGCCACAAAACCCGTGCCCTCATAGATCTTCATGAGATTGCCCGTCTTCGTAGTGCGTCCCTCGGGAAAAACAAGGAGCGGCGTACCACGATTGACTTCATCGATAATCCCCTTGAGGGAATAGGGATTGAGCGTATCGATCCGCACGGTATAGCGGTTCTGCATAAAAGGCCGCAGCAACAGCTCCCGGGCCCTGCCGCGGTTGACCAGAATCTTAATGTCCATATCGAGATACGTCCACAGGATGATTCCGTCGAGAAGACTGGCGTGGTTCGATATGATAATGAGTTTGTCGAAATTGCGGGGAAGATTTTCTCTTCCTTCAACCCTGATCCTGTGGACAAGTCTGAAATAGGTCTTGAATACGGCCCGCGCCGTCACCTCGAATAGCGCCTGCGGAAAGCTTCGTCCCTTCCTCATTCTCCACTCCGCCTCGGGGGCAATAATTTTTCTTTCACGTTGCGCCGCACCTTTTCAAGGATCCTGTTGAGTCTGTTCAAGTCCGTCCGCGATATGCCGGACATCAACTTTCCCACGCCTTCGAGATAGCCAGCCTCCAGGGCCTCAACGGCGTTTTCGCCCTGCACGGTCATTCTCACCAAATTCACCCGGCGGTCATTCGGATGCGCCACCCTTTCCACAAGCCCCGTCCTTTCAAGCCTGTCGATGATGCCCGTCATGTCGGCCTTGTTGACGACAAGGCGTCTGCCCAGCGCAGCCTGGGAAAGAGCACTGTCGCCGGCGTACTTGAGCTGGACGAGGACATTGAACTGGGCGTCGGTGAGCCTGTGCCCCTGGAAATACCTGAACGACGCCCTCGCGATCATGGTCCCCGTATAGACAATATTCAAAAGGCTCTCGTGCTCCACCGTCTCAATCGGCCGATCAAGCCCCAGTTCCTCCACAAGACCCATAAGATGTCCTCCGCTATTGGTTCATATATGAACTGTTAAAGTGTATACGATTTTTTCCGAGGGGTGTCAAGGGACTAGGGAGCAGGGATGTGATGGCAGGGTTGGGATTGCCCGCTGTGGAGGGTGATCGGTCCGTACAGTCTCCGCTATTCATATTGTGCATTGCAGGAACCTCTTGTTTGCCATTGCGGCTTTCTCCGGAACGATACCTGAGACCGACAGATTTGCCGTCTTCGGGTGGTAGTCGTCTGATTTTTGTCCCTATTCCCTATTCCCTAATCCCCACTGCTGTCCAGGATAATCCGTTTCCCAAAATGCGTTCCTTATAAAACAA
>DIFE01000137.1:0-24950 GCA_002418985.1 Deltaproteobacteria bacterium UBA5756 | reverse complement strand
ATCGATGTCCTGGCACTCAACACCTAATCCCTTAAGTTCTTCCCGTTCCCTCCGATAACATTTCAGGAGGAAGCCATGATCGACCCCGTTTCTTCTATTATGAGTTACACCATGGCCCGCGAGCGGGCATCCATGTCCATCACGAAAAGCCGGATGGAGGCCGAAGCCATGGTTGCGCAGGTTGTCATCGAGGCCGCGCAGAATATCCAGCGCATCATGGAGAGTGCATCGGGCGCCGCGGCGTCCTCAATCGGGTCGAAGATCGACATTTACGTCTGACCAACAGACTTATAGCTTTCTTTCTTACAACCTGCCCGAGAAACTGGTATAATCTTGGCGGTCGTTACGAGGATAGACAACAGCGTAGATTTCACGGGACAGGAGGCTATCGCGATGGCAAGAGACGTATCCTTCAAAAGGGGCAGGCGCACCCCCACTCTTTTCAAACTTCTCAAAGACCGTTACCTGGAGGAAGGAACGGATGATCGTTATATCACCCTTAAGTGGCAGGAATGGGAAAAGAACCCTTCCGTCGCGATCTTCAGGGCCGTCAAGAACAACAAGGTCGTGGGATGGGTCTTTTACGATAAGAAGACCAGCACTGTTGAAGAGATACTTTCAGACAGCGCATGGAAAGGCAAGGACCCTCGCAACGCGATGCTCGACACGCTTATCACCCGCGAAAGCCTGGTAAGTGCCTCTCTCCTGAAGGGGGACCGGGAAAAGTACAATTTCCTTCTCGATTACGGTTTCCGACCCACCCTCTTCCCGACCCGCAACGGCTTCGACCTTGTCAGAATGGAACTGAGCACGTCGGTGCTCATGAAGAAGACGCTCGGCGGAAAACCGTTCCATGCCTACCGTAAAAAAGAACGTGTTGCCGTTGAAAAGATACCTCCAACCCAGACATACGATGAGATCAAGACGGGCCTCATTAATCTCGTGGAAAAGCTTGGCGGCGTCAGAAGATTTGTCAAACCCGGACAGACCGTCGCCATCAAGCCGAATGTAGTGAGTGATCACGGTTTCAAGGATGGAAAGGTAATCGGGGGCATCGTCACCGATATCCGCGTGGTCAAGGCTCTGACGGAGATGGTGCTCGCCGCGGGGGCGTCACATGTCTACATAACGGAAGGGGCTTCGATCAACCGCAGTGCGACGGCAAAGATGTTCAGTCATTACGGTTATGACGAGATGGTTGCTCTTGACCCTGAAAAGATCAGCCTCGTGGACCTCAATACCGACAGGTTTGTCGAAAAACAGGTACCTGGCTGCAAACGGATGTCCTCCCGGAGGATTCCCGCCACTCTGGAAATGGTCGACGTCATCATCAACGTGCCGGTGATGAAGATCCATTTTGCCGCCATCGCATCCCTGGCCGTCAAGAGCCTCCAGGGCGCCGTACCGCCGATAGAAAAATACATGTCCCACTTCTTCGGCCTTTGGCAAAGCCTGGTCAATATCCATCATCTCGTCAAGCCCAAACTGACCATCATCGACGGTCTCACGGGACTCGAGGACTTCGGCCCCGTCTCAGGTACACCCATAAAAATGGATGTCCTCGTGGGCGGCACAAACCCCGTCGCCGTCGATGCCGTCGCCATGGAGATCATGGGAATCGACCCCAGGACATCTCCCCCTGTTTTCCTTGCGTGGATGCAGGGCCTGGGGCCCCTCGAGAAGAACAAGATCAATGTTGTGGGCACTCCTGTTGAAGAGGTGGCCCGGAAATTCGTACAACCCGCCATCGATGTCAGCGGCGGAGCTTCCCTCAGGATCCATGCCGAAGAGGCGTGCCCGGGCTGCAAGGGTTATCTTCACTTCGTCCTTTCCAAGCTGCGACGGCCCGACCCCCAGGACCCCAGCCGGTCCCTCATTGACAGGTCCTTCGAAAAAAAGGCCAATATTTTCCTGGGCCCATCGACAGCTGAGCCGATCAACCCCGATGAAACAAACATCTTTATGGGTGTCTGCCAGCAGCACAACGCCGGCCTCGGAACGCACATGCCGGGCTGCCCTCCCCACGCAGAGGTCATCACCAAGGCCGTTTACAGCCTTTTCCCGGACACAGAACCCCCCAAATACGCCGATGAAACAGAAGAGACAAAACTGGGGAAAATGCTGGAAGAGGTGCTGCAAAAACTCTGAAAGACAGTTTATATTCCCCATCCCCCGGATACCTTGATATCCGTTCCTGTTATGTAGGAGGCGTCATCGGAGGCGAGGAAGGCTACTGCCCGCGCCACTTCTTCGGGTTCGCCTATCCTGCCCAGCATGCTCTCCGCTATGATGGGGTCTCTGTACTTCTCGGGCATCCTCATGATGGGAGGAGTACGTATCATACCGGGCACAACGGCGTTTATGGTCACACCGTCTCTTCCGCCTTCACGGGCAAGAGTTTTCGTCAGACCCAGTACACCGGCCTTGGCCGCCGCGTAGGCTACCTCGCCCTTGGCACCCAGGAGTCCGTAAATGGAGCTCACATTGATAATACGGCCCCACTTGTTGGCACGCATCCGGGGAAGGAGCAGTTTGGAAAGCAGGAAAGGCACGCCGAGATGTATGGACAGGACGGCGTTATAATCCGATTTGTCAATCTTCGCCGTTACGCCGGGCCTGTCGAAACCGGCATTATTGACAAGTATGTCTATCCGGAACGCGGCAAGAAGCTCATCGATGACCTTGAGAAGGGGCTGGGTATGAGTAAGATCGATGACCCGGAAGGTAACGTCGGCGCCTTGCGATTCCAGTTCCCGGGCAACGTGCGAAACGGTCCTTCTGTTCTTGTCGAGGAGGACGAGGCGCGCTCCCCTCTGTGCGAAAACCTCGGCGCACGCCTTGCCGATGCCCTGCCCGGCCCCCGTGATCAATGCAGTTTTATTTTTCAGGTTCATCGCAACTCCTCCCGGCGCGTGCAGTAATGTGACTGGAACGCCGTTATTTTACCGCACGGCGCGGAAAGGTTACAACAAAATGTCAAAATGCTTGATTTCTTCGCCGGTTTCCTATTTTCTATAGGAGTGAAAAATGCCTCCGTCGAGAGGAAAAGCAGGAGATTATGGAACTCTTTGTGGTGATGGACAAATCGATACTGGGCCGGGGTGTCTTCGGGGTCTTTTCCAACCTTGAAAAAGCCCGCTCGTTCAGCGAAGACCTTTACCGGGATGTGCATTTTCCCAGCGAAGTGAAGGCCTGTTCCATCATAGGAGAGGCCCTTCCCTCGGGCAGTGTCTACGCTGCTCATCTTTACGATCATTTCTACGATACCCATATATTCGACGGCATATATTCTCAAAGTACCGTGGCGTACGACGCGGTGGGCAGAAAAGGGCTCATCATACGGTTTGTCATTGATTTTCCCGAAGACAAGGAAATCCTCACCTGGTAACTGACCCGTACTCCGGCATCCACTGTGATAATGGTCATCGACTTTATGAAGGATACCATTTATGTTACTTTTAACTCAGGGAGAGATTTCTAGACAATGAGATTGTCGGGTTTTTTTCCGAAACGTTTCGGATCGCGTCTTTTCATTATGACCATCATAGCGGGGTTCATCCCCATAGCGATCTTCAGCGTCCTCATCCATATCTTCGGGGGCAAGTTCGAATCGAGCATACAGCGAGCCATCGAGAAAGGATACCAGGAGGAGTGGACCCAGAGCTCCGCCCTGCTCACCAGGATGGGCGAAACGTCGATCCGGCAGAAAGCATATGACATTGCCGCGCAACTCAACCTCACGCTTCAGTCGCATCCCTACATGACCCTTGGCGATCTGCGCCGCGATGCACGATTTCGCAGTGTGGCGGTCCAGGAAATAGGAGAAAGAGGCTTCTCCGGTCTTCACGAGACAAACACCGGCATCATCCGCTTCCACCGGGACCGCAAGGTCGAGAACACCGGTACGAGGGCCTTCCAAAACTCCCTTCCGGCATACTGGGAGATCATCAATGCGAACCGCGGGGGTAAGCCGTCGGGCGGGTATTTCGACTGGATCGAACCGGACGGGACGAAATCACAAAAATACATGTACATCGTCCCTCTCTCCCAGCCTACCGCCGACGGCAGGCAGCTCAGCGTCTTCGTTACCGCCTATCTGGAGGAGTTCACGAAGCCCCTCAAGGAAGCTCAGGCCATCCAGCAAAAAACCGCCAGAAACCTTGTCGATACCACTTCCGTCCTTTTTGGCTCTTTTCGCGATAACGGTCTGCTCTTCATGGGAATGGGAATACTTCTCGTCTCTTTTGCCGCGCTGGCCATCGGTATGTACTTCTCCCGCGGCATCTCCCGCCTGAGCGAGGCCACAAAAAAGGTCAACGAAGGAGATTTCGGGATATCCGTAAAACCCGTCCTGTCGGGTGAGATCAAGACGCTGATGGAAGATTTCAACCGAATGGTTTCCCGTCTCAACGAAACCACCGTCTCTAAGGAACTCCTCGAAGAGAGTGAAAAAAGGCTCCGCGAGGCGAACGCCGAGCTAAGACACGAGATCGACGTCCGGGCGTTGGCGGAAAAGGCCCTGGCCGCTGAAAAGGAACGTCTTGCCGTCACACTCTGGTCGATCGGCGACGGGGTAGTCACCGTCGACATGGACGGCAAGGTCATCCTGATCAACAGGGCCGCCGAGGAACTTACCGGATATCCGCAGAAAGAGGCCGAAGGCAGGCCCTTCACGGAGATCTTTCAGATCAGGGGGCAGGAAGATGCCGCCTCGAGCGGCAACGGTTCCGTCGGGGCGATGCTGGGAAGGACTGACGGACCCTCATTTTCTGCGCCCCATACCCTTGTCAGCCGCAACGGGACCGAACACCTTGTCGCCAGGAGCGCCTCACCCATCCGCAGCGAAGATGCCACGCTCATCGGTGCCGTGATCGTATTCCGCGACGTTACCGAACAGCACCGGATGGAAGACGAGCTTCTCAAGGCACGAAAGCTCGAATCGATCGGCACGCTGGCCGGGGGCATCGCCCACGATTTCAACAACCTCCTCGCTGTCATCCTCGGAAACATATCATTCGCACGAATGCTCCTCGATCCCGGTGAAAAGGCCGTCAAGAGGCTCGATGAAGCGGAAAAGGCGACGATCCGCGGCAAGGACCTTTCGTACAGACTTTTGACCTTCGCCCGTGGAGGTGCGCCGGTCAAGAGGCTTACCATAATCGATGAGCTTATTCGGGATTCGGCCGAATTGACCGTCAGCGGCTCAAATTTGAAATGCGTTTACGAATTTTCCGATGACCTCTTCCAGGCACAGATCGATGAAGGGCAAATGCGCCAGGTCATCCACAACCTGGTCATGAATGCCCGTGAAGCCATGCCGGACGGGGGAACTATTACAATATCCGCCAAAAATATGGACATCACCCCATCCGGCGGCATACCCCTCCCCCCCGGCAAATATGTCCGTATAGGAGTAGCCGATACCGGCGCCGGCATTTCCCCTGAAAACCTCGAGCGCGTGTTCGACCCCTACTTCACCACCAAGGAAATGGGCAGCGAGAAAGGCATGGGCCTTGGGCTGGCCATTTGCTATTCCATAATCAAGAGCCATGCCGGATACATCACCATCGAATCCGAACCCGGTGCGGGCACCACCGTTTACGTCTACATCGAGGCCCAGGACCCGCAGCCGGAATCATGGGGACCCGCCGCCGCCGGGACCGGGAAAGAAAAGAGAATCCTTTACATGGATGACGAAGAGCAGGTTCGTGAGGTGGCAGGACAGATACTCGGACACATGGGCTACGACGTGGATTTCGCCAGGGACGGGGTCGAGGCCATAGAACTTTTCAGAAGGGAGGCGCAGTCAGGCTCGCCCTACGATCTTGTCGTGCTTGACCTTACCGTGCCCGGAGGCATGGGCGGCCAGGAGGCAATGGAGAATATCCTCGCCATCAATCCCGAGGTCAAGGCCATCGTATCCAGCGGATATGTCAATGATACGATAGTGCATGACTACAGGGAGTACGGGTTCTCGGGGGTAGTCGCCAAGCCTTACACCCTCGAACAATTCAGGAAAGTCATCGAGAAGGTCTTGGACAAGACCTGAAAATTCGGTTGAATTCCTTTTCCATCCGCTCTATAATAACGGCGACCCTGAAGGGGAGTAGCTGCAGGTAGATAAGGTCAACATTGCGGAACATGATTTCCTGGCCTTATCATTGGCCGATAGGATCGGCCGATCAGCGAGACCTTTGGCGTGACGATGCGTTCATGCTGAAGCGTCTCTTTTTTTGTGTCAAACCGCATAAGCCGGTACGGCAAGGAGGTTGAAGCCACGATAGAGGGGTTTTACAGGTCATATGAAAATAATGTAATATAGTCATGAGTTGACATGGCACCACTTCAAAGGGGAGTAGCTTCCATTCGGCACCATCGTCAATACGTCGGCCTCAAACCGACCGGTATGCCGGTTAGAGATCCTAATAAGCGAGACCTTTGCCCGAACGATGAATCGGCAGTGCCGCACGGCTGACTCATCGTATCACCGGAAAGGAGAGAACGATGGAGAATATCTGTTATCATCAGGAGCGGGTGGAAACCCTCTATGAACACCTCGCCACCGGCGACAAAGGCCTCAGCGGCGAAGATGCCGCCAGGAAACTTCGTGAGTTCGGTCCCAACGAACTAAAAGCCGGTAAAAAGAAAACACCATTCATGATGTTTCTTGACCAGTTCAAGGACTTCATGATCCTCATCCTCATTGCGGCGGCTGTCGTGGCCGGCATGATCGGGGAATTGACGGATACGCTTATCATCATTGTCATTGTCATCGCCAACGCCGTCATCGGCTTCGTCCAGGAATACCGGGCCGAGAAGGCCATTGAGGCCTTGAAGCGTATGGCCGCCCCGATGGCGAACGTCATGCGTGACGGCCGCGTCGATTCGATTCCGTCGGCTCTGATCGTTCCCGGCGATATCATTCTTCTCGAGGCGGGCGCCATCGTTCCCGCCGATCTGCGCCTTGTGGAAAGCGCCCAGATGAAGGTGGATGAGGCGGCTCTTACCGGTGAATCCGTCCCCGTCGAAAAATCGCTCCGGGAACTGTCGGACCCGGGACTGCCCATAGGCGACAGGGTCAACATGGCCTATAAGGGAACTGTCGTGACATATGGCAGGGGATCGGGTATCGTCGTCGGGACCGGCATGAATACCGAGCTGGGAAAGATCGCCTCGATGCTCCAGAACGAGGAAGAGGTTAGGACTCCCCTGCAAAAACGTCTGACCGTATTCGGTAAAAACCTTGCTATCGCCATACTCATCATATGCGCGATAGTCTTCGTTATCGGCCTCATGCGCGGGGAGGGGCCCCTTCTCATGCTCCTGACGGCCATCTCTCTCGCGGTTGCCGCAATACCCGAGGCACTGCCCGCCGTCATCACCATATCGCTTGCCCTGGGCGCCAAGAAGATGGTCAAAAAGAACGCCCTCATCAGAAAGCTCCCGGCGGTAGAGACGCTGGGCTCCGTCACGTATATCTGTTCCGACAAGACGGGTACGCTTACGTATAACCGGATGACCGTGGAGGAACTTTACGCCGAAGGGGAGATCGTGCAAATCACGGACGAGAGGGCCCGCGGATTGAGTGTCCTCATGACGGGCATCGCCCTTAATAACGATTCCCGCGAAGGCTCGAGCGGTTCCTTTATCGGTGATCCTACCGAGGTAGCCCTGTACACGGCAGCAAGGGATACGGGGTATCAAAGAGACCGGACGGAAGAGGATTTTCCCCGGATCGGGGAGATACCCTTCGACTCGGAGCGCAAATCGATGACGACGATTCACCAGCACCGTGATGGAGGTTTCATATCCTTCACCAAGGGAGCGCCTGATGTCCTCGTGGAAAAGTCCGACACGATCCTGATCAACGGGAAACCGGAGCCCCTCAGAAAGGATGACATACTCGCCGCGAACGAAGATATGGCGAAAAGGGGCCTCCGCGTCCTCTGTGTGGCGATGAGACAGTGGGATACCGTCCCCGAAGGATATCCTGTGGAAACAGTTGAAACCCATCTGACCGTTCTTGGCCTTGTGGGTATGGTGGACCCTCCCCGCGATGAGGCGAAAAAGGCCGTCGATCTTTGCCGGACCGCAGGAATCAAGCCCGTCATGATCACCGGCGACCACCCTGTCACGGCAGCCGCTATCGCGAAAAGGATCGGTATCCTTGACGAAAACGGCGCCGTCATCACTGGAAAGGAACTTGCCTCCCTGAGCGACGAGGAATTTGCCTCACGGGTCGAATATATTCAAGCCTACGCAAGGGTCGCCCCCGAGCAAAAACTGAAGATCATCAAGGCGCTTCAGCAAAGACACCAGTTCGTGGCGATGACGGGTGACGGAGTCAACGACGCCCCCGCCCTGAAACGGGCGGACATCGGCATTGCGATGGGTATCACAGGCACGGACGTATCGAAGGAAGCAGCCCACATGATCCTCCTCGACGACAATTTTTCGACGATCGTGCAGGCGGTCCGGGAAGGAAGGAAGATATACGACAACATCCGCAAGTTCATACGGTATCTCCTGTCAACAAATACCGGGGAGATCATGACGATATTCTTTGCCCAGATCCTGGGCTTCCCCATCCCCCTTCTTCCGATACACATCCTCTGGGTCAACCTCGTCACCGACAGTCTTCCCGCCCTTGCGCTTTCCGTGGAACCGGCGGAAGACGATGTCATGCAGCGTCCCCCGAGAAACCCGAAGGACAGCATCTTTTCCGGCGGGCTCGGCATCCAGACTATCTGGGTGGGCAGCTTCATGGCGCTGCTTGTCCTGTCCGTGCAGTTCTTTGCCCTGAGGTCGGCAAGCGGTGAATGGCAAACGATGGTCTTCACGGTGTTGTGCTTTACACAACTCGCCAACGCCCTGGCGATACGATCCGACAAGAAATCGCTTTTCAAGCAAGGTCTTCTGTCCAATAAGACTCTCCTCGGCGCCGTGGTAGTGTCCATCGCGATGCAGCTCGCGGTGATCTATGTGCGCCCCCTCAACGCCGTTTTCAGGACACAACCCCTGACCCTCGGGGAACTCGCGCTTTGCGTCGGCATCTCATCGCTGGTCTTCTTCGCGGTTGAAACCGAAAAGCTGATCCGCCGTGTTGTCGCTGGCCGTAAGAAAAGAGAGGGTTGATTTCTCGCGAGGTTGCCTTTTATAATATGGGCGAGGTCACAACAATGGAAGAGCCTGCAGTAACTAATGCCTACGTCGCCTATTTCGACGTACTGGGATTCACGTCCCGGTTCCTGTCGGGCGATCTGAAGAACCGGTACGAGAAGCTTGTCGCCTCTATCGATGAACGGCGAGACAAGAACACCATCTATTTTCTTTTCTCCGACAGCATTGTCGTCATCTCCAAATCCTTCGCCAGAGTGAGGGAAACAGCGCGTTCCATCTACACCTGGGGTGTCCTGAACGATTTGTGGCTAAGGGGAGGCATCGCCCACGGAGGGCTTGCGAACCTCGATTTTGGGACCTTCGTCACCGACAACAGGGTCATCCTACCCTTCCTGGGCGAAGGTTACCTTAAGGCTTATAAACTTGAATCAACGCTGAACATATCGGGCATCGCTCTTGATGACATCTTTTTCGAGCCGGGGAAAGAATGCGCGGCCCTGAAGAGAGAAGCCGACTATGTCGAATACGAGGAGTACCTGCCCAAGCGCGGTTACGAGGACCGCAAGCTCCTGCTTCTGCCGGAGGAAGGTTCGCTCAGGCAGATCGTCGACACCATGTATTTCGAAGAAATGCTCAAATCACACATCAATGACATCGACAAGTATATCAACACCTTCATCTTTTTCATCGAAACGCTCCTGAGGACGGCAAATCACGATACCGTCGTCAAGTTCCTGAACAACCTGCTCAAGGAACTCGAACTTCACGGCAGCCATGTCCTGATACCAAGCAAGGTGATAATTATCTTCGTGGCTGTTATCGAAGGCCTCATCAGACGTTTCAGATCCGGCATGTTTGACGATATTGCCGGAAATCCCCGTGAAAGACTGGAAACCTACGTCGGCAGCATCATCGGCACCCTGAAGGCCCAGGGCTACCTTCCCACCTTCGTCGACTACGTCCTTGAATACGACAAGAAGCGTCACACAACCGTCTACAAGGACATCAACAGACTGCGCGCAGACTGGTCGGCATTTCTCTAGCAGACGGTTTTCACTGGCACATGAACGACTGGTTTGGGGCCAGGTAGCAGACCTTGCCTTTCGGGAAGGCTCTGGTAAGATTGTAGTCTACAGTACCGTTCGTGTAATGGCAGATCATGGAACCGGTGCGTACGGCGTTTTCTTTGATCGCCAGGGTGAACGTGCTCCGGGCAGGCATTGCATCCCAGCCGTTTACGGCCCCGGCTGTCTTCATGACGACCTCAACGTTAACGGCCCGCGGGCATGTGTACGGCTCGCCGGGTTTGGCCTGTTCGGCCGCAAAAAGAGCCACCGACCACAAACAAACAAGAAACAGGATCGACAGGAAACATGCCTTTCTCATAGGACTCCTCCCTTTTTTCTTTGGCATGGCAATAGTATATCATTACATGACGCCGGATAAAAGGGACAGATTAATCATCAACCTTCGGCTGAAACCTGGAAAGAAAAACCTATTTTTCGCGGGCTGCGCTATGGTACCATAACAGCATATGCAGACCGATTGTCGGAAAGGAGCGAATGAACGATGGCGATGATCCGTGTGGAAGGAAAAGATCACGGGAATCTTGTTCTTTACACGCTAAGTACCTGTGTCTGGTGCAGGATGATGAAAAACTTCCTTGCCAAAATGGAGATCGGGTATGATTACGTCGATGTCGACACGCTTGCAGACGAAGAGAGGTCACGGACGATGGACGAGGTTCGGCACTGGAACCCGCAATGTTCGTTTCCCTCGCTGGTCGTTAACGGCGAACAGTGTGTCGTCGGATTTAGTGAAGATAGTGTAAAGAAGGCCCTGGGATTATGAACGGCGGCCCCGGCAATCCGACCGGCATCGATCTCTACTATGAAGATCTCGCGGCACAGTCGAAAGCGGCGGGGTACCACCTCAATCCCGATTCCGGTTTCGTAAAGGCCCTCGTCGAGGGACTCTTCCTCAACCAGGAGCGCTACGGTTATCCCTCGTGCCCCTGCAGACTTGCCTCGGGCAGGAAGGAGGACGACCTCGATATTATCTGCCCCTGCGACTATCGCGATGCGGACCTTGGCGAGTACGGCTCGTGCTTCTGCGCGCTTTACGTCACTCAGGCCGTCCTGCAAGGGAATGCCCGGCTTGCGTCCATCCCCGAAAGAAGGCCCCCGGAAGGTTCCCGGACACACGGAGAGGCACCCGTCAGGGAAATGGCGAGGCCATCGCTGCCCGCGTGGAGATGCAGGGTCTGCGGCTACCTCTGCGCCAGGGAGGAACCCCCGGCAACATGTCCCATCTGCAAGGCCGCGAAAGAGCGCTTCGAGCGTTTTCTTTGAGAGATCTGGCCGCGATGGATAAAACTCCCCCGGATACAATGGATCATGCAGACAGGCGGATACTCACCATGCTCCAGGAGGAATTTCCTCTCACCGAAAGGCCCTTTGACGAGATAGGGGAAAAGATCGGCCTTAGCGGTGAAGAGACCCGCCTGAGGGTGACGAGACTGAAAGAGCGCGGCTACATCCGAAGGATCGGCCCCGTGCTTGACCCGAAGAAGGCGGGTTACGTAAGTCTTCTGTGTGGTGCCGCCGTTCCTGCCGGGCGTCTTGAAGAGGTGGCCCGGGCAGTGACCGCAGAGTCTTCGGTTACCCATAACTATGAGCGCGAGGGGGATCTCAATCTCTGGTTTACCGTCACTATGAAGAAAAATGAGGACATTGAAAGATTCCTGAAGACACTAGAAGAGACGTTTTCCATCAGAATATACCGGTTTCCCGAAAAACGAACCTTCAAGATAAAGACCCGCTTCTCCATACCGGAGTAAAATATCAGGACCAGGAAGGAACATGACTGAAAACATCACCGCCGGAACGTACAAACGCGTATTCCTTGTTGACGGAAATTCCTATCTCTACCGCGCCTTCTACGCGACCCCTCACCTCTCCAATTCAAGGGGAGTTCCGACGAACGCGATCTATGCCTTCGTGAGTATGATACGAAAGCTTCGCAACAGCGAGAACCCCGACACCCTCATCATCATTTTCGACTCGAAGGGACCTTCATTCCGTGAGGAAATTTCCGCCGAATACAAGGCCCAACGGCCGCCCATGCCTGACAACCTTTCCCTGCAGGTGCCGTACGTGAAGCGGATCATCGACGCCATGGGACTCCCTGTCCTCGAAAAGGAAGGCTTCGAGGCGGACGATATCATTGCAACAATCACGGAACATCTCAAGGCACAGGACAACGTGATGACCTTTATCGTTACAAGCGACAAGGACATGATGCAGCTCGTGGGGGAAAAGGTCCGTATCCTGGATTCGATGAAAAACCTTCTCATCGGCGAGGCCGAGGTAACGGACAAGTTCGGTGTGGCACCGAAAAATATGGTCGATTACCTTGCGCTGTGCGGCGACATCTCCGACAACATCCCGGGTGTTCCGGGCATCGGCGAGAAGACCGCCCGGGAACTGGTAAGCACAATGGGGTCCGTGGAGAACATTTACGGCCACCTGGATGAGATCAAGCGGAAGGCCGTGCGGGAAAGGTTGATCGCAGGCAGGGAAAAGGCGGAAATGAGCAAAAAACTCGCTTCGCTCATGTATGACGTGCCCATCGAGACAAGCGTGGAGAGTCTTTCCGAGAGAGGCGAAAACTCCGAGGAGCTTCGCAGGCTGTACAGACAGCTTGAGTTCACTTCGTTATACCGGGAGATCAAGGTTGAGGGCGGAAAGAAAAAGGAATGGAAGGAAAAGGCGCTCGCCGACCTTACCATGGATCGGGTGGCGGTTGCCGCAGCCTTCCAGGGAAAGAACGCGGGCACTCTTCATCTCGAAGCTTTTGCAGCCTTCGATGGCGAAGGCACTTTTTTTTCCACCGACAAGAACGATCTTGCCCGGATCCTCTCGAACTCCGGAGAGATAATCGCCCATAACCTTAAACCTTTCTTTTTCGTGGCCGGCGATTCCCTGCACGAAAAAAAGGTTTTCGACACCATGCTGGCCACATATCTTGTCAACCCCCTTCGCAAGGACTTCACGCCCGGACCGATCCTGGAGGAATATCTCGACGCGGACATCGCCGCCATCGACACGGCATCGTCCCTTCGCGGCCTGGCCGCCTATCTTCCCGGTCTGGCCGATGCGCTCCGTGTACTGCTCGAGGAACTCGAACTGTCGAATCTTTTTTTCGGGACGGAACTGCCTCTCGTCGAGGTGCTGGCCGACATGGAAATTGCCGGTGTCAGGATAGACCGGCGCAAGCTCGGAGAATTGTCGCGGGACTTCGACAGCCGCCTCACGGGGATCGTGAAGGAAATATATCTTCATTCAGACGGCCCCTTCAATATCAACTCGCCGCAGCAACTCTGCCACGTTCTGTTCGACACCCTGGGCCTGACCCCCGTCAGGAAAACAAAAACGGGGTATTCGACCGATACGGGGGTCCTTGAGGTACTCTCACAGAGCCATCCTCTTCCCGCAATGATTCTCGAGTACCGCATGCTGACCAAACTGAAAAACACCTACATCGATGTGCTACCCACCCTCATCAATCCCCACACAGGGAGGATACATACCACCTTCAATCAGATGGTGGCGGCGACGGGAAGGCTCTCCAGCAGCGATCCGAATCTCCAGAACATCCCGATACGGGGAGAAGAAGGGCCGAGGATTCGCGAATCCTTCGTGCCGGCTGACGGTTTTCTCCTTCTTTCTTCCGACTACTCCCAGATCGAACTTCGGGTCCTTGCCCACCTTTCCCGGGATCAAGAACTGATCGAAACTTTTCACAGGAATGATGACATCCATTCCATCGTAGCCGGGGATGTCTTTCGGGTATCCGCCGACCTCGTCACCCAGGACATGCGCCGCGCGGCAAAGGTCATCAATTTCGGCATCATATATGGCATGAGCGCCTTCGGCCTGGCAAAGGAACTGGGCGTCAGCCAGAGGGAGGCACAGCAGTATATCGACAGTTATTTCGACCGGCACAGGGCGGTAAGGGCCTTCATGGACGGCGTCATCGAAAAGGCCCGCACCACCGGCTTCGTCAGGACTCTCCTCGGAAGGATGCGCTTCATACCGGAGCTTACCAATAGCGACCCCACCGTGCGACAGCTTGGTGAGAGAGTGGCCATGAACACCCCCATACAGGGCACGGCGGCGGACATCATCAAAATGGCGATGATAAACATCCATCGGACCATCAGAAAGCGGGGGCTTAAGTCCCGGCTCATCCTGCAGATACATGACGAACTGCTCTGTGAGGTTAAAGAGGATGAGGCCGCGGAGATGGAAGAGCTCGTCAGAACGGAGATGGAAAACGTGATCGAGCTCGATGTCCCCCTTACCGTTTCCATCGGAATGGGGCGTAGTTGGGCCGATGCTCACTGACGGTAACATTTGAAGAAACAGCCAGCAGTTCCGCGCAGACCACAAAAACGAAGACTGAAAAATAGACCCAGAAGAGAAAGGCGATGAAGACACCGTACGTGCCGAAAAAAGTGGTGAACCGCCCTACGTAAAGTACGAAGTATTGAAAGAAGTACTTGCCCGCATGCCATAGAACGGCTCCAAGCAAGGAAGCCAGGAAAAGTCTCCTTTTGTCCCTGACAGGAGTCAGAAAATAGTAGAGAAAGCAGAACATCCCGCCAACCAACAGCAGATCCAGAAATGAGAAAAACTGCACCACCGAAGCCCTGGTGATGGCACCGCCGAATGCCTTTACCACCTTTACCTGAATCATGACGGAAAAGACATAGCTGAAGAATATCAGGGTCTGGATGAAGGCAAACGCAAGGGTAAGGAGAAGTTCCTCCTGCTTCCCTTTAATGAAGCCTTTGCGCGTCTTTCCGAAGATCAACTGGAACGACGGGCGCAGCACGGCAAAAAGCCGCGATGTGAAAAAAAGGAGAAACATAAGCCCCAGCGGCCCGGAAAGCCTCTTCGACAAGGATATGACGTTGATTTCCTTGAGCATCTTCTTGACAATAACCGCGTTATAGGGTGCCGGGATGACCCCGGCGATATACTTTTCCATGTGAAGGGCCGGATGGCTCATGTCTATCACATAACCGAGGATGAAGAGGGAGAAGAGCGTGAAAGGTATGAAGGTGAGCAGGACATAGAAAGAGATCGATGACACCATGATATTTGCGTGGTCCGCCTGGTACTTCCCGAAGACCTTCTTTGCCACACCGGCAAAGCCCTCCACCCCGGCGAGCCCCTTACCCGTTATATTCTTTATCCGCCTGTTCATAGAGATGGCAGGACAGGTAATGGGTTATGATGGGTTATGGGTAATGGGAAAAGAACAAAACAGTCTGTCGACGACCTATGACCCATAACCTATAACCTATTACCTGTCTTCTATCCTATCCTAATCCTCGGATCGGCGACCGCGTAAGACGCGTCGGCTATCAGGTTACCGACAAGCGTCAGAAAGGCGCCGATGACGAGTATGCCCATGATGGTGGGGTAATCGCGGGCCATCACGCTGAAATAGAAAAGCTGTCCCATCCCGGGTATGGAAAAGATGCTTTCGAAGATGACGCTGCCGCCGATAAGCCCAGGAATCGAAAGGCCGAGGATGGTGATAACGGGCAGAAGTGCGTTCCTGAGCGCGTGCTTTCTGATGACCATGCTCCCGGGAAGCCCCTTGGCGTATGCCGTGGTGATGTATTCCTGCCTGAGAACTTCGAGGAGACTGTTTTTCATGTAGCGTGAGATACCCGCGAGGCTTCCCACCGCGGAGATACCCACGGGAAGAATGAGGTGCCATGAAATATCGAAGATCTTTTCGAAGACGTTCATGTCGCCGTAATCGTAGGACTTGATCCCCGATATGGGAAGCAGCTTCAGGGAAAATCCGAAATATTTCATGGCAAGATCATCCAGGTAGACCCCGAAGAAGATCATGGCAAGAAGCGCCACCCAGAATGTCGGTACGGCATATCCCGCGAATACGAACGACGTAAGGAGCTTATCCATGATCGTATCCTTGTGGTTGGCACAGTATATCCCTATGGGTATGCCGAAGATGAAAATAAGTCCCATGGAGAGGAGGTTGATGACGATCGTGATGGGCAGCCTCTCCCCGATCTTGTCGATTACGGGACGCCTGTCGGTGGCGAAGGAGGTGCCGAAGTCGAGCCTCACGATCCTCTTCAGCCATGTCCAGTACTGGACATGGAGAGGCTTATCGAGACCGTAGAAAGCGCGAATACGCTCCCTCGCCTCCCTGGTGACCTTCGGGTTCATCTCTGCTTCGAGCATCCCCGGCTCCCCCGGCACAAGGTGGATCACGGCAAAGGAGATAAGGGTGATCCCGAAAACCATGGGGATCATGAAAAAAAGGCGCTTAAGGAGATACCGCAGCATTCGACCTATACCTCACCTGGTTTTCCGGTACATACCACTTGATGAAATTATACATGATGCCCGCCGGCGCGGGTTCAATGGCTTTGAAACGCCGGTGGATGGCCACAGTGCTGTAAGGCACAAAAAGAAACGTGTAGGGCTGATCTTCGGAAAGGAGCTCCTGGAGACGGTCAAGGTACTTCTTCCTTTCTGGACGGTCGAGGGTATGGCGGGCCTTGACGAGCAGACCGTCGACTTCGCTGTTTTCATAGCCGGTAAAATTCAATTCCTTCGGCCCCTGCTTGGATGAATGAAAGATATCGAAGAGGTCGGGGTCGTTGGGTATCGTCCAGCCGAGAAGGACCGCCTCGAAATTCCTTTTGTCGATAAAGTCGTTGATGAGGGTCGCCCATTCAAGGACCCGGATCTTCATCGTGATGCCGATCATGGACAACCTTCGCTGGATAAGCTCGGCGCTCTGGATGCGCACCACGTTTCCCTGGTTGACAAGAACGGTGAATTCAAAAGGTGTCCCGTTCTTTCTTAGCACCCCGTCCGAGCCCCGCTCGAACCCTGCCTCCGTCAGAAGCGCCAGGGCTTTTTCCGGGCTGTATTCGAACCTTTTCACTTTCCCGTCATACGCCCACATGTCCGGCTTGAAGGGACCCGTCGCTTCGATTCCCTGGCCGAGGAGGATGCCGTCAATGATCTCCTGCTTGTTGATGGCGTGAGCCAATGCCTGGCGCACCTTTTTGTCCTTGAAGAAACGGTGCCGCAAATTATAACCGACGTAGGTGTACATAAATGCAAGGTATTTGTACCTGTTGAACTCCCGCCTGAAGGCCGGGTAGTCGGTCTGCTTGACATATTGCAGGGGTGTGAGCCCCATAAAGTCGATGGAGTTGTTCTTCAGCTCCAGGAACATGGTGGCGGTGTCGGGGATGATCTTCATCATGTACCGCCCTATGTAAGGCCTTCCCTCGAAGTAATCCGGGTTGGCGGTAAGTATGACACGATCGCCGGGAACCCATTCGCTGAAGACAAAAGGCCCTGTGCCCACGGGCTTTCTCCTGAGGGGCGAGGTCGCGATGTCGGTCCCTTCCAGAAGGTGCCTCGGCAGAACCGCCGCCGCCCAGCTGATGAGTGCCGGCGCGAAGGGCTGGTCATAGGTAACCCTGAAGGTATAGTCGTCGATAGCTTCGGCCTTCTTGACCAGCTTGAAATCACCCGAATAGGGCGTCGGTGTTTTCGGGTCGACGGTCACCTTGTATGTGTACATCACGTCGTGGGCGGTAAAGGGCTTCCCGTCCTGCCATTTGACCCCCTTGCGCAGTTTGAAGGTGATGGACAGGTTGTCTTTCGAAATATCCCACGACTCGGCGAGATCGCCCACGATGTTGAGGTCCTTGTCGTACTTGACGAGACCGTTGTAAACGTACGAGGCAATCTCGTGTGATGAAGAGTCACTGGACAGCATGGGAATCAAGTTCGACGGTTCCCCGATCGAACCCGTGATTATCATGTCGCCGAAGGCCGGCTTGCCGGGGTCGTCATAAAGCGCCGCGTCTCTCTTCTTGCCGCAGGAAAGGAAAACGAAGAGGCAGACAAGGCAGGTCAGGATCAGGGTCTTCTTATTCACGGTGGCCACAATTGAAGCTAATTCTAACAGAGACCCCTATCAAAGTAAAGAAAGCTAACAGCGCGCAACGCGCCGAAACAACCGTCTCTTTTTGTCCGCTATGCGTCCTGAAAGATGCCATCCTTCAGCCACAGGTGGTTGAGAGAGGGGCCATGCCTGCCTTCGGCCCGGCGCTTGCGCATCGGCCGGGCCGGCCTGCCGCCCACCATCATTGCACCCTCCACGTCGCCGGAAACAATCGATCCGGCGGCCACTATGGCCTCGTCGCCGATGGAGACTCCGGAAAGGATGATCGACGCCGTGTAGACGATGACATAGTTGCCTATGGTCACGCTCTTGTAGGTACGCGTCGTGTGATCCGACTCCAGGTGTGAATGGGTAAAGATCTGCACGTTCTCGGCAAGGGCCGAACTGTTGCCGATGGCGACGCCGCCCTTCGAATCAAGAAAGACGCCCCGATTGAAAAAGACATCGTCCCCCACCTCGATCCCCTGGCCGAAATTAAAGCGGACGTTCTCCTCGGCAATGAAATTCTTCCCGCATTTCTTGAAGAGGGCCTCCGCGATGATGCGCCTCAAGGGAATTGAAAACACCGCGTTGAGGCAGGCGGGACTTTTGTCGAGGGCGTCCCAGATGAAATGGAGGAAACGCTGGTGCCCGCTAAAGCCGTAATCGGATACCCTGGGCAGCAGTTCACTGTAAAGCCTCAACTCTTCGAGGATTTCCGGAGGAAAGCCGGTGGTCCCCATCAGGCCCAGAACCTCTGTCGTGCTCCTTGCATCAAGCCCCGCCGCGATGATTTTGCGCACCTTTTCCAGTCTTTCTGTTATGTTCATGGATTACCCTGTTCATGATTTACTTGAAAACACTCGGTGAATCCTATAGAATACAGAGGAAACTGTCAACGGGAAAGTTACGTCTCCATCCTATCGCGTATCTGACAGACAAAATCTGCTGCGAACGCCCTATGACAAGAAGACTGGAGTCTTTTACATATGTATATCAACGCAATTTCACATTATCTGCCGGGAACGCTGGTCGGCAACGGATACTATACAAAACTGAACGGCCTCACCGACGAATGGATTTTCAAAAGGTCGGGCATCAGGCAACGGACAAAGGCCGGCGACGAGGAGAACACCAATACGATGGCCATAGAGGCCGTGACGCCCCTGGCCGGTAAGCTCCCCTACGACATAACGGACGTCGACCTTATCGTCGGTGCGACGTACACACCTTACGATACGGTGGGCACCCTCGCCCACGCAGTACAGGGCCATTTCAATATACACCGAGCGGTAGCCGTTACGATCACCTCGGCGTGCTCCTCCTTTATAAACGCCGTCGAGATCGTCGAGGGATATTTCGCGACCGGGAAGGCGAAGAAAGCCCTTGTCATCGCTTCGGAACACAACCTCGCCTACACCGATGACACCAACGAGCAATCAGGCCATCTCTGGGGCGACGGCGCCGGCTGCGCCTTCATTTCCGCGGGGCGATGTTCCACGGATGATATCGAGATCGTGGACGTGCATACATCAGGCTTGGGACACATCGGCAAAGGAGTGGGCGGCATATACCTCAGGCCCTCCAATGGAGGCCTGACCATGCCCCATGGACGGGACATCTTTTCCAACGCCTGCAAGTTTATGGCGGCCGAAGCCCAGGATATCGTGGAAAAAAATAATTATCTTCTTGCAAACGTCGATTACCTGGTTCCTCATCAGGCCAACGCCAGGATCATGGAACAGGTTTCAAAGGCCCTCGGAGTCGACAATTCGAAGGTGATCTCGAACATAGAGGACACGGGCAATACAGGCTGCGCCAGCACGGTAATCTGCCTTTCGCAGAACTGGGAACGGTTTATCAAGGACGATCTGATCCTGGTGACTGTCTTCGGGGGCGGATACTCGAGCGGGGCGATGTTGTTAAAAAAATGAGGCGGGTGATGGGTAATGGGTAATGGGANNTCCCATTACCCATTACCCATCACCCATCACCTGTCTTTTACCCATTGACATTAACGGATACCGCAAAGCATAATAGTTATTATGGATCTTCTCAAGGTGATACATGACAGAAGGAGTGTCCGGAAATACAGGACGGACCCGGTTCCCGATCAGATTCTCACGGAGATCCTCGACGCGGCAAGGCGCTCGCCTTCCTGGGCAAACACGCAGGTATGGCGGTTTATCGTCGTCAAAGACCCGAGGGTAAAGGAGGGACTCCAGAGTTGCCTTACCCCCACAAACCCTGCCAGAGCCGCCATTATCGGGGCACCCGTAGTAATCTGCGTCGCGGCCAAAAGAGGCCTTTCAGGCTGCCATACGGGGGCTCCGACAACCGACAAGGGTGACTGGTTCATGTTCGACGCCGGTATCGCCATGGAACACATCGTGCTCGCGGCATGGAATTTCGGTCTAGGTACCGTCCATGTGGGCAGCTTCGACGCAAAGAAGGCGGAATCCCTGTTGAAGATCCCCGAGGGATACAGCATTGTCGAAATGACCCCCCTTGGCTACTTCAGCGAAACCCCCCGCGAAACCCCCCGCAAACCCCTTTCCGAAATCGTCTTTCTTGATGCCTTCGGAGAACTTTACCTCAAATAGCAAAAACCCGTCTCACGCCCGCTTTGCCCTTTGGGCTCGCTGGAGGCATAGAAGAGAGATATGGAGGAAGCCTTAAAAGAATTGCGTCCAGATCCCCAGAAGACCGGGATCAGGCCGCACTTTGCACGCCTTCGGCGGGAATACGGCATATTCGGGACTGATCGGTTGCAAACGATTGTCCGTGAACAGCGTGGATATGATATCGCGTCAGGTCTTTTCTTCCCGCGCAGCGGGATCGAAGATTTCCGGGAATTTCAGTATTCTCAAATTCCCGGAAAGGTTTTTGTCTTTCTCCCTTTGCTCTCTTCTATGCCTCCAGAGAGGAGCCTGAAGGCGACGAACGGGCGTGAGACAATCTTTTGGTCTTTCCCGTTTCTCACGCGTTTGTTACGGGATAAATACGAGATGGTTTCCTGCTTTTACCCGTATCCCAACTCCGCCAGTCGCTCTTCCGTCATGCCGATGTAGTGGGCCACTTCGTGGACGACGGTTACCTCTATCTCCTCTTCGAGTTCTTCCCGGGTATTGCATATTTCCTCGAGGGGTTCCTGGAAGAGATAGATCATGTCGGGGTAGAGAGGGGGAATGGTTGCTGAACGCTCGATAAGAGGGACTCCCTGGAAAAGCCCCAGGGGGTAGTCATCGGGATGCATCCCCATTTCCCGCATCATCTGGCGCGAAGGGCGTTTTTTCACCGTGATAACGATGTTCTCAAGGTGTTGGCGGATCTCGGGAGGGATCCTGTCGACTGCGTGCGCTACGATGCGGTCGAATTCCTCTTCGCTCAGTTTAACGGGCATCCGATGAGTCCTTCCTGAAAATATCGAGACATCCGTGCTCCGGCACCCGATGCAACGCTCTACACGGCCGGATCAGGTTTTCTCCCAACGCCTTCGAGAATAGCGACAAACTCGGCGAGAATGATCGCCGTCGCCCCCCATACCTTGTAACCGCGGACATCAAAATAGGGAATACGTCTCATGACACCTCCTATGAGCCAGTCCTCGACGGCAACGTTCTTTTGGTCAAGAAAATGTGAAAGCGGCACTTCGAGAACCTCCATGACCTCCACGATCTGCAAGACGAAAGACGGACGATAGGGCAGATAGGCAACAAAGGGGTGAACATGAAAATTGCTCGGTTCTATATATATGGGGGTCAACGCCCCCATAACGCGCACATCCTCGCTACAGACACCCAACTCCTCGCAGGCCTCGCGAAGCGCCGTCTGGATCAGCGAAGCATCCTCGGGTTCAGATCCCCCTCCGGGGAAGCTGACCTGGCCTTTGTGAACTTTCACATTCTCGGTACGTACCGTCAGGGTGAGGAAAAGGTCCTTTTGCTCATTTCCCGGATAGAGCAGCACAAGCACCGCTCCCATGTAGGGCGTTCCTTTTCCGGCAGGCGGCACAAGTTCCCTGTGCGAGGGGGACATGCGAACCTGTGCACCGTACCCGGGCAGGGGCATTCTCAAAGCCCTTTCTATCTCTTCCGGTGTAAATGTGTCCCCGATACCATCCCCTCCTGACCCGTTAATTGCCGGCCGGGCGAACCTGGTCCGTCTTCGCATATGCGGACGTGACCATAGTATATTGCTCCCCGAACGGCTTGTCCACTTTTCAGAAGGTGCACCCTCTTCCGTATCTTCCCGGGCCCGCCGCAGGCTTGCGGTATTCGGGCAGGAATCCGTGATTCACGGAATGTGATTCATTCGTTTATCAGGTTTGAAGAGGGCTCGTAATGACAGGCACCCTGATCGCCTGTCGCATTCAGTTTCCGACCCGGGCACCAAGTCTCCCCTAGAGCACTCCGATACCCATGCCGACAACACCGGCGGAATCATATGCCTCGGTCATGGACCTCGAATCGTCCTCAATCTCGTTTTCGAGGCGTAAGGTCATCTTCTTGATCTCGCCCACAATACCGATTCCTGTCTTAAAGGGATCCTTCGCGGCACTGATCTGCCCTTTCGCCAGTTCTTCAAGACCCTGCAACGCGATCATGAAGTTTTTGCCCGGAACTGAACCTCCGGCCTCTTTCCGGGTAACCTTGCTTTTCCCCTTCGGTTTCACCGCTGCCATGCAACACCTCCTGGGTAGATTCGATGCACCGTTACCGCATAAACGGGACCGCGCTTACAGCGTGACCCGCACAAACCCCAAAAGAACCCGTACATATTCCAAGTATATTGCTAATCCACGGTTCGTCAAGCGTGAGAAAAAGTTTCAGGTTTCGGACAGAAGATAAAGATCCCTAACCCGTAACCCGAAACTCCAAACCGTCTTTATTGTTGACCGGCATACCCCTGCATACTAAACTGTCTGTGTTTACAAACCAATTTAAGGAAAGAAATGTCGCTCCCGCAGGATAACGACAAGGCCGATTTTGATGCGGTGATAAAGAAACATGTCTGGAGGCTCATCGCGATAGGCGCTTCTCTTGGCGCCATTTTCATGGTCGTCGTCTTTTCGGGCTATCATTTTGCGGGCATCCCTTATTTCTGCGGCTCGTGCCACAGCATGGAAAACAACTATTTCGCATGGCAGGCGTCGCGGCACAAACAGTTTGCCTGCGTGGAATGCCACCTCCCCCGGAACAATATCGCCTACGCCGCGGTCTATAAGGCGTATGCCGGGATCCGTGACGTGGTGGGGGAAACAACCCGGACCTACCCTTTTGCCATCAAGCTCACCAACCACGCCCGCGGCATCGCAAACTCAAACTGTAAAAGGTGCCATTTCTCCACTATCGAAAAAACACCCATGGCAAAAGGCAACGCCGATTGCATGAAGTGTCATAAATTTATCGTCCATGGACGCCCCGTGGGGCAGGGAGGGCTCAGGTTTGAATAAGAAGCCGGTGATAACCATTGTGCTCGCTGTAATTTTTATATTCGTCATTGTGGCGGCGGTTCGGTCCTTCCTTTTGAAGCCTTCCGACAAATCGGAGGTGACGGTAATCCCCGAGGGAGAATACGATCCGGCCGTGTGGGGCCGCCATTACCCTCTCCAGTACGGGAGTTTCCAGAAGAATATGGAGATGTCCGCATCTCCCACCGATTTCGGCGGTTCCGTCAAATATCAGCATTCACTGAGACAACCGGAAATCCTGACGAATTTCAAAGGAATGGCCTTCAGCAAGGATTACACGGAAGATCGGGGACATCCTTATGCGCTCACGGACCTCAAGGAATCAAAGCGGATCACCCCTCAAAGCCCCGGCGCCTGCATGACCTGCAAGTCCGCCCACCTCGTCGGTATATTCAAGAGTTCCGGATGGGCCTATGCAAAGAAGCCCCTGGGGGAATTGCTCGTTAAAATGAAACACTCCATTGCCTGTGCAAATTGCCATAATCCATCCACCATGGAGCTTCGCGTTGCCAACCCGGCTTTCATAGAGGCCATGCAGAGAAAAGGTATCGATGTCACGAAGGCGGCCAGGGAAGATATGCGCAGTTACGTCTGCGGGCAGTGCCATGCCGAATACTATTTCGAACCTGAAACATCACGGGTAATCTTTCCATGGGACAAGGGAGCTCACCCGGAACAGATGTATGCATACTATAGCGGAAAGCCGGGGGGTTTTGAAGGCGACTGGATCCATCCCGATTCCCAGACGATGATGCTCAAGGCCCAGCACCCTGACTTTGAGACGTTTTCCGGCGGCACCCATGCAAAGGCCGGCGTCTCCTGCGCCGATTGCCATATGCCCTATATGCGTGAGAGGGGCCAAAAATACACTTCCCACTGGGTCACAAGCCCCATGAAACATACGGAAGCATCATGCAGGCGGTGCCATCCCGAAGAGGCGAAATGGCTTCTCGATCGCGTAAAGGCCACGCAGAAAAGTGTCTGGGAACTTCAACACACCGCCGGCATGACAATCTCCGGGGCACACGAGGCCATCGCGAAGGCCCTGGCCGTCTCGGGAGTCAATAAAGGAGAACTTGACAAGGCCCGGGAGTACGTGAGAAAAGCGCAGTGGTACTGGGACTTTGTCGCGGCCGAAAACAGCATGGGCTTTCACAATCCCGCCCTGTGCCTGAACATCCTGGGGCAATCGATAGATCTTGCTCACAAAGCCCGGGAATCGGCTCTGAAAGCAGCGGGAGTATCACCCTGAATCGAAAAGGTCGTATCGTTCGATGGGCTTTTTCGTAATTATGAACAAATTTTAAGAATTACATACCAGTAGTGTCCGGTAAAACTT
>DIFE01000095.1 GCA_002418985.1 Deltaproteobacteria bacterium UBA5756 | reverse complement strand
TCGTTTATGAGACAGTACACTAGCATTGTGGCTACAGCCGAGGCGGCTATACCCACGTCAGCTTCTTTCGCAAGTATTGAAAGACCTACCTCAATATGCTTCCACACTTCCCGCCCATACCCGCGAACTTTGGTGGCAGGTATTGCATGCTGCTTCAAATGGTAGTCAAAAAGAACCCTGATGCCCGAACCCTTCTGGCGGTTTACTATTCTTACATCTTCTCGCGCTAAATCCTTGAAGCCTTTGATGTGCAAGGGATTACCGGCTGCCGTAATAAAACCCACCTTGCGATGATACAGGTTTACTACTACAGGCTTTACATTGGGCAGGTACACGGGAAGATAGGGAATATTGTACTCTCCCGTTTCGGGATCAAGCAGGTGAGACCATGCCACGTCGGTATAACCCAGATTAAGCGCTTTGAGACCATCTGTGCTCCCTGTTACGATCGAAAAGAAATAATATTCTGGATAACTCTCGCGCATCTGAGTGAAGAGGCTGTCCAATGCAAGGTCATTACTTCCAGCACAGAGGAGGGCACCGCTTGCTTGCCTGCTCTTTTCCCTTGCTTCGCCAAATCCACTCTTTACATTTGATGCAATCCATTCATCAATAAGATGCTTCGGAAACACCCATTTTCCCGTAATTCTGGTAGCCGGAATCCGTTGTGCCTTAATCAGGATATAGACCTGTTTTTCATGGATTCCGAGATATTGAGCGACCTCCTTTGTATTCATCATCTCCTGTGACATGCTGTTACCTCTTTTCCTTATAAGGATGAGAAGGAATTAGTCAATAGCTACCATCACGTTGGAGGCTTTGATTACTGCATAAACTTCCTTTCCCTTTTTAAGGCCAAGATTTTGTGCTGAGCTTTTTGTGATAATAGAAATAATTTCGATGCCACCAGGGAGCTCAACAATAACCTCTGAGCTAACACCCCCATGGATTACCTTCTTTACCCTTCCGTTCAACATATTACGTGCGCTTACCTTCATGTTAAACCTACCCTTTTTTGATGTTTAGTCATAATCAATGCATTATAGCACCTTTTGATTAAATGTCAAAAATTGGCGTTGTCTCTTGTTATTTCTTTGCTTTATTGTCCAAGACTTGGAGTTGCCCCCATCAAACCGGACACTCCCTCTAGCAGAAGCGGACTGCCAAAGCGAAATATCAGATGTATAACTCTTCTTTTTTCTTGCAATCGTCGGTATTCCGGGTATCATATAAGAAAAAACAGCCACAGGAGGACTTTTCATGAACAAGGGTGATCTGATTGACACAATAGTTAAGGAAGCGAAGATATCGAAGGCAAGCGCAGAGAAGGCACTGAACACCGTCATTGACTCTGTCGGCACAACGCTGAAGAAGGGCGACAAGGTCGCAGTGGTGGGCTTCGGGACCTTCTCCGTTTCCCGGAGAAAGGCGAGGAAGGGCAGAAACCCGCAAACCGGTAAAGAGATCAAGATACCTGCAAAGAAGGTCGTTAAATTCTCGGCAGGCAAAAAACTGAAAGCCAGGGTCGCTAAGTAGCAAACCACGAAGTAGCAAACGGGAGTTGGCACTCCACATACCTGCGTATTCCGATGAATCCGGCCACGTGTTCTGATTTAAACCGGCCACCTGTTCCGAACCAAAAAGACCACCTAATATGATGAAGGCGGCCACCTCCGTCGGAGCCGTCAGGCGACGCTGGTAATTGTGTACGTTACACTGTTTCCTCCATTGATGTCAATGATGCCTTTCGCTTTCTCATCGATTGCCCCTTCAGGTGTATCCGGTGGGCATTGTGTACCAGTCTGTCAAGAAGGGCGTCGGCAATGGTCGGATCTCCTATGATCTCATGCCAGTGTTCCACAGGTAACTGGCTTGTGATGATAGTCGAGGCACACCCGTGCCTGTCCTCAATCACTTCCAGGAGGTCTCTCCTTTCGGGATCATTCAGGGCGGCAAGGCCCAGATCGTCGAGGATCAGGACCGGGATCCTGGCCAACTTTGAGAGCGCCCTCGCATAGCTCCCGTCGGCTCTCGCAATGGACAGGGTATAGTAGAGTTTCGGACTTCTGATATAGAAGGCGCCAAGTCCCTCCCTACAGGCCTTATGGGCAAGCGCACAGGCAAGATAGGTCTTGCCTACCCCCGTCGGCCCCGTGATGATTATGTTCCGGTGCCTTCTTATCCATTCGCAGGTTCCAAGGCTGAGCATTACCGATTTGTCAAGACCCCGCGGCGCCCGGTAGTCCACGTCCTCCATGGAGGCAGGCAGCTTCAGCTTGGCGCTCTCCAGAAGACGCTTCATCCTCTTGTTCTCCTTCCAGAGGAACTGGGCATCGACGAGCATGCCAAAACGCTCCTCGAAGGCAAGCCCGTCCATATCGGATCTTGCCATCTGGTCTTTCATTGCTTCTGCCATACCGGCAAGCTTCATGGTGTAGAGTTTCTCAAAAGTCTGTTCGTTCAGCATGATGTTCTCCTTTTACATAGTAAATGTTGCCACGGATATTTTCGTGGGTAACGGGAATAGAAGGCCTCTCGCACGGCAGTTCCTTGCCGTCCAGGTTATTCTTGAGGATCGACTCGACGCTCTTGTATGAGTAGGCCTTCATACGAAGAGCACGGGCGCAGGCGGCATCAAGCCTTTCTTCTCCATAGCGTCGTCCCAGCCGTATGATACCGAGGCAGGAGCGGAAGCCCTGCTCGGGGTGAGGCCTTCTCTCCATGATCTCCTTCACCAGTTCCCCCGTTGAGACTCCCGTTTTCTCTGCCCATCGCACTATGCGGGAAGGCGTCCATTCGAGATAGCGCCTATGGGATTCAGGCATATGTTCAGCCGCTGTGGTATGTTGAAAGGGGGCATAGCTGCGCACGTGGGAGGCCACCCTTTTCCCCTTGAAGAAAAATTCCACTGTCGCCCCCGTGATTCTGACGTTGACCACCTGACCTTTTAACCGGTAGGGAACGCTGTAGTAATGGCGGTCTATCTCCACATGATAGTCGATATTCACCCTTGGTTTCTCCCACCGGGCATACTCGTAGCGTACCTCCGGCAAAGGTTTCATGGCGGGCTTATCGACGGTGTGAAAGAGTTCTTTTCTCGATACTTTCATTCTCTGGAGAAGCCGGTTGTTGAACTCCGTGAGCTTCTCCCGAATAGCCCTGTTGAGTTCTCCCATGCTGAAGAACGTGTGGTTCCGAAGTGCAGCGATAATCCAGCGTTCTGCGATGAGTACGGCAGACTCTACCTTGGCCTTGTCTTTCGGTTTTGCCGGCCTCGCCGGGATGACAGTGGTGCCATAATGAGTTGCCATGTCCTGGTAGGTCGGATTGAGATCCGGCTCATACCGGCAGGGATGAGTAACGCCTGCCCTGAGGTTGTCGGGTGTTGTAATGTGGGGAACAGCGCCCATGAATTCAAAGGTATGAACGTGAGCGGTGATCCAGGACGGGAGGTCCTGGGACAAAACTGCCTCGGCGTATGTATAGTTGCTCGCTCCCAGGGTGGCGACAAAAAGAGAGGCCGGGGTGATGGCTCCCGTCAGGGGATCATGGATCGGGATGGTGTCGCCGGCAAAATCGACGAAGAGCTTCTCTCCCGCTTTATAGTCCTGCCGGAGGGTGACATCAAGCGTCTTTAGCCACGCCCGGTAACGCACACAAAACTGACTGTACTGATACCCATCCGGATTGTTCTGCCGGTATTCATGCCACAAAAGCTGAAGGGTAACGTGCTTTTTCTTAAGCTCCTTGAAGAGATAATCGAAGGACGGCATGTTGCGTTTCTCTGCCGAGAGGGGAATGGTAGAGGGAAAAAGCAGGTTCTCAAGCGAGGCTTCATCCAAGTCCTCAGATATGGGCCAGGAAAGACCTGCTTTCTTTGCCCGGTCAAGATACTCCTTGATGGTGGTTCGTCCTGTGCCGCAACTTAATGCCGCCTGTCGTGCCGAGAGGCCGTTTCCCCAACACAGGCGCAATATTTCTTTGATCTTTCTCATGGATAACCTCGTATTCGCCATTACCGCTCCTTACCGTTTTTGGCAGAAGCGTACCACGGCGCGTATTGGGATTTATCCAGCGTTTTGTGAGGTTCTTTCGGGGGTGGCCGGACCTATCATAATGGGTGGCCGCTTTGAATCATAATGGGTGGCCGGATTCGATCATATTCGGTGGCCGCTTTGGGTCGGAATACGCAACATACCTGAAGACAAGGGATTCTTTGGCAAAGAGAGATTGGTCTGGCAACATTAAAGATGGCCTATATCAAGTGCAATTTCTGTCTGCGCCCCTTCAGCTGGTCTTCAGGGAATGTCAAGGCTGAACAAGCTTCTCAAGGAGGGAAGCCTTCTGCAGTTTCTCATCATAACAGGAAAACAAAACAGGAGATTTCACTTTTGATTTTAAAATCAGCGATGAGCTAAGGTGGATTGCATCAAATCCCCTCAAACCATGTTTTTCCGTCAAAGCACCCGCATGGCGAACAAGTTCTTTTGTAATCTTTATTTGTAATATCCTGTCCCAGTCTTTGTCAAAAAAAGAAACCAGTTTTTTATACCCCTCTCCTGTAATTGCCCGCTCTCTCAGTCTGCGGGAAAAAGCGGCTCGTGCCTCGGCGTATGCTATCATCGACGTTGCTACTACATGAGACTTTTCTACAATATCTGCAACGTCGGCGGAGCCTTCCTCCTCCACATATAGTTTCACAAGGCTGCTGGTGTCAAGGTATGCGATCACATTATCTCCTGTCTTCAGTTACGGCATCAGAAATACTCTTTTTTGTACGTATCCGCGGAACCGCACCGAGGGGTTTTTCTCCTGTCCAGTATATAATCCCTTTGTCCATCAGGCTTCTAAGCTCGTCATATCCACGGTCGCTATCAACCGCCGATATCACCGCTAAGGGTTTCTTGCGATCCGTAATCAATATTTGCTCGCCGGCTCGCACCTCTCTCAAGTATCCGCTGATTGATCGCTTTAGCTCCCTTATCCCTACAGACTTCAATTCCGCCACCTCCTATTAATGTAGTCTCATTATACCATATGTAGTCACTTTGTCAATATTCTTTCCTGACAGAAATCGCCCCGTTCGTCGGAGTCGTTCGGTGAAAACAAAAAAAGGGAGGGTTTTATCCCTCCCTTCCCTTTTTAAAGAGGGGGGTGTCACCCCTCCCTGATATGAACGCTGAACACCGTCCGGTTTCCCTGCGGGCTTATCACCTCGCCGATCTCCCTGAAGCCCTCATTGCAGCACAGGCTTCTCATCGCCTCATTGTCCTCTCTCACGGTCAGGAAAAGAACCGGCGTTCGGGAAACCTCCCTAAGGTGCATAAGCAGTTCCCTGCCGTACCCCTTCCTCCGGTCCTCCGGGGTCACGTAAAAGTCCCTTATCTCCGAAACGACCCATCCCCTCTTTATGAGGAGGACCATCGCCGATCCTGGTATACCGTAGTAGCGGCCCCTGTCCGCCCTTTCCTTTCCGCTCTTCTCAAGGAGAGTGACAAGCTCGTCATTTTCAATAACATCAACCATTCCGTCCTCCTTCCGCGAGGTCTTTTCCTTCGGCTTTTCCTTCGCCTTCGGCTTTTTCTTTGCCCTCGGCTTTGCCTTGTATTTCGCGTTGACCCTCGCGTTTCCTCTTTTCCCTCTCATAGATCGCGTCCGCGAGATAGTCATTCAGATCGGGGTCAGGACCGAACAGACTTATTTCATCCGATATCTTCCCGATTATCTTGTTCAGTTCCCGGTTGGACAGCGTCTCCGGGTCCGGAAGATCGAATTCTTCCATCATCTCGTCCATCTCGTCTTCACCGGGGAAACGCTCACCATAAAACCCTTGCTCACCATAATCAGGATGAACGTTGTCGTACTCGTCGAACAGCATTCCCGGCTCCGCCTTCAGAGGTTCCCCTCTTGTCCGGGAAAACCTGGAGGGTGAGGAAAAATCATACAACGTTTTCCTGGGCGGCGGTTTCGGAAGGTCGCACACCATATCGACCTCCCATACGGGGGTCGTCCTGTGCCCTACCTTGTAAAGCCTGAAGGGCTTCAGGTCAAACCCTTCCACTTTCTTGAAGTCCGCCCCTGCTATCCTCAATGCCTTTTTGAACATATCTTCCGTCGAGGCAAACCACCTTCCCATATGTCGCTCCCTGAGATCGAACACCGCAAGGGGCCTGCCCTCGCTCCTCCAGAGGTACACGGCGTCAGGCATCATATACGCGAAGGCGTATTCCGCGCTCTGCCCGCTGCCGCTTATAAACCCAATCACCTCCGTTATCGCCTCTTCCAGGCTCTTCCCCCTTTCCTGAAGGGTCCGCAACGCCCAGAAGAAGGTCTCCGAATCCACCCTCGCCTTCTTACATCCGAACTCCCCGCAGAGCTTGTCGCAAAGCTCATCGGAGAAGACTCCGTTGTGCATGGCGAAGTGCCACGCCCCCTTCACCCTGAACCCGAAGGGATGGGAGCACCTGTCTGACTGCTCCCCGGTCGTCATGTACCGCACGTGTACGAAGGCATAATTGTAAACCTTCTCCAGCAGGAAGTCCGCGTGTCCTCTCACGAGGTAGCTTCTCCCCCTGATGCCCTTTTTCATGAGGTTGTTCTTCCTGCTTTTCAGGTTCCTTGTGACAACCCCTGTACCGTGGGGGTTTCCTTTCTCCTCGGCCATGATAAGGCCCCGGAGGATCAGGGCGGTCCTCCGGTTTGACTGTGGTCCTACGTATCCTGCTATCCTGCACATGCTGCCGCACCTCCTTCATCGCAATATTCGCTCTGTTCGTTGCCTTCGCTCTGTTCGTTGCCTTCGCTCTGTATCTCCGCCAGTTCCTGCCGGAAGGCTTCGAGTCTCTCCTCAAAAAGCTTTATGAACAGGCGCCGGGCGGCCCACCGCGCGTGGTAGCACCTGTTGCTGTTCCGGCGGGCATAACTGCACGAACAAAGCACGCCGTGGCCGTCGTTTACAACAGCCACCGTCCTTCCATCGACTACAATCGCGCTCCCGTCCTCGCTGAGGGCAATATCCTGAATGTTTATCACCTTCTGGGTGTTGCCTGCCGCCAGCCGCCACATATCGGCATATTCCTGGGATACCCACTGCGGCGGTCCCACCCACCTTAGGCGACCGGTTCGGAAGTAATCAATTAAGTTCCTCGTCTGTACTATTTCCACTTCAAGCCTTCTTATACTGGCTATCTCCTCGATGTTACCTAACCTCGGCGGCGCTATGCCTGGGACGTGCCCCGGATGCATCTCTGCATCCTTCTTCCAGTGCCCGTACCGCTCCAGAAGATGCTTCCTTGTCGCCCTCAGAAGGGCTGAGGAATCCTCCCCAAAACCGATCACGTCAAGGAACCCCTGAAAGTCATCGGGGATGTCCCTGAAGGTGAGGCCGTTCTTCACAGCCTCGAAGAACATCATCATGAGGATTACCCATGAGGAGATCTTTATAAAATCCGTTGAACAGTGGAACAGCCTGAACTCGACCGTCCCGTGCCTCTGCGCCGCGGAGAAGTTGAGGCTCCTGTACCTGTCACCCCCGATTCTTCCCGCCATGTCAGCAAGGAAATCCTCGTCCAGAGGCTTGCAATAGCTGTTGTTCCTTCTCGACGGGGCCACGAGGTACCACAGGTGCGGTATCTCCACCTTTGCCCATGCAAAGGCGAACCTCTTCCTGAACTCGTCGTCCAGCCCGTACCCGTCGATGTGGACATGGGTGCCCGCGGTAGTAACATGCGCGGCGCCGACGCTGTTCCACGTGCCCAGTACCTCTCTGAGCTCGCTAAGCCCCCGCCATCCGAAAAGCTTCGGGGATACAAGCTCTATTGAAGAGAACCCCTGCCTTGTGGTGACAGAAGCGTCGTCAGAAACTCTCCACTCGTTTGCGGCCCTTGTGTTTCCCGTATACCCGGTTCTGGCAACCGATATATTGTTCCTTCCGAGCAATTCCTCACAGAGGTCCCGGATGTTTTTTACATTCCCCTCAAGTTCAATACCGAAGTAGACAAGGGGCAGGAGTGTCGGCTTCCTGTGGTTTTTCAAAAACCATGCGATCTCCCCGTAGTTCGTCCCCTTAAGGGCAAGGAGCTCGCTGACCAGGAAATACGCCTGGGAGTTGGACAGGTGCGCGGTATCCTTCACGCCCATGGTCTTGAGCAAAAGGCGCTGCCACTCCGACGGCTCACTGCCGGTGTAGGCAGGGGTAATATTGTTTTCCTGGATGTAACGCCTTATGTGCTTGCACGTTGAGAACGGCGTGTCCGTGTTCTCCGTCCCGTTCTGGAGCAAAAACGAGGGACAGGTGCACACGAATGACCCGTCGCGTGCCTGTTTCACGGAAAACGTCCCGTTGTAATTATGGGACACAATCATGTACTTGTCCTCTATCACGGGGACGTTTTCTTTTTTTCTCTTCAGTTCACTGGGGTCCTTTATGACCGCCTCGCAGGCAGGGCACACCGCTACCCTCTCCGAAAGCTCAGTGTTGCATCTCGGACACCTCATGCTTTTCCTCCTTTTCAAAGTGTATTGGAAAAAAACTCTGGTGAAAACTTCAGTTAAGAAAACTTGCGTTTTGCACTTTCTGCGCTTTGCACTCTTGCGTTTTGCACTCTTGCGTTTTGCACTTCTGGTTAAAACTTCAGTTAAGAAAACTCTGGTTAAGAAACTCTGGCTAAAACTCTGGCTGGAACACTGGCCTGGAACCAGGGGAAGGCCCCTGACCTTCCGGAAAACAGCTTAACAGCCGCGCACGGAAGATCAGGGGCAGTGTCGGTCTTCCCGACGGGGGAAACTACGCGGCGGCAGCCTCCAGAGAAACCACCACCAGACCGGTGTTCCCCCTGAAGAACTTCACCTTCACCACCTTGCCCCTCTCGGGTTCGACGGACTTCTCCGTCTTGGAGGTGATGTTGTACCAGAGGTCGTCGATCTTGATCCCCTTGCCCGTCTTTGAGACGGCCTTGATCTCGCCGACAATCATGTCGTCGGTCTTCTCTACGGGAGCGGGCGCCTCGCTCGGGAAATCCTCTGCGGGCGGCGCTGCCTTCGGCGGTTCTGCCTTTGGCACTTCAGCCAGCGGGGGATCAACGGAAACCGGGACGACCGGGGTTTCTGCCTTCTGCGTTTCAGCCTGAGGGGCTTCCGCCTGATCGGTCCCCATGACCCACAATTCCGCCTCTTTGGCGTACTCAAGGGACAGCGCCTCCAGGGCCTTCTTGAGATCGGGCAGTTCCGCCACGATCCTGCCCGCCGTCGCATACAGTTTCTCCACCGTGATGGGATCCGTCTGCGTCTTGAGGACCTCAAGGGACAGGTTGAGGATCGACACCGGGGAAAGCTGGTGCTTCAGCAAAGACATCCTTCTGATCTCTACATCCTTCTGTGCCATGTGTGTTACCTCCTTTTTTTGGCCTTTTTTGGCCTTTTTTTGGTATTTTGTTTTGGTGCTTTTGTTTTGGTAGTTTGTTTTGGTAGTTTGTTGGCGTCATGCCTTCCTGGCATTCTGCCTTATAGGCATTCTGCCTTATCGCCTTGTGGATGTTCTGTTTTTCCTTCAGGGTAAAGTTCCCCCTGCGAGGATGCATTCCTGACCGGAATTTTCATGATATTTTGGCGAGGAGACA
>DIFE01000016.1 GCA_002418985.1 Deltaproteobacteria bacterium UBA5756 | reverse complement strand
ACTAGCAGGGGCCCATCGACAGTGGTCACCGCCTCATACTGCCTCTCGTTAAGTTCTTCTCTGAAATTACCTTTCGCCATCGCCGGATATAGTATACCTGATTTCGGCTCCTACGTCATTCAGCGCGCGAAAGACAAAGCCTGGCGCAGGTTTTATCTCATAACAGCCGGGAGGAGTCCCATACCGGAAGCCAGCCATCTCTTCACGACACCTGCAGGGCCTCGAGTATCTCTCGCATGTGGTCGGTATGGAATTGGAGATGATAGTCAAGGAGGCCCCCGATCATACCTTCGAGTGTGGGATATTCTCCCAGGTCCGTTTCCTTAAGAAGGGGAACATGCGCCTTTCTGGCCAGCTGGTCCGGGGACAGGCCTTCCGCGAACTTCGAGACCTCCCCGTACTGTTTCTCCACCTCTGAGAGAAGCTCGTCGAATCTCATCAGTGCGCGTCTTTCAGAAAAAAAGGGATTCTCGGCTTCGAGATCGATGGTCGGGATATCCAGATCGAGAACGCTCTGAAGGCCTTCTGTAATGCCCGGCCCTTCAGGTCCGAGGACGTGCGAAAGGACCTGTTTGGGAGACCACCGCCCTTCCGGCGCCCGTGAAGCTGTACCTTCATCGATGCCTTCGCATACCTTTTTCAGCTCCTCTATTCTCGTATGAATGGTTTCGGCCAATTGACGACCTCTCGACGCTGCCATTTTCTGTCTCCTCCTTTTCGCGTTCTCCCCGGTCCGATGCCCCGGATACCCCGGCATCCCTTTTTCCGTTTCCGTTTCCCCAATCGGCACGTACGGCATATCTCATGCACCGTTCGAAAACGTCATAGGTCAGGTCGGGCGCCGAAAAGCCCGTCGCGAGGCTCTTCGTATTTGTCCTGTCGAAACTGCGCGTATCGGACAGGTAGGGAAGATAGGGCCTGACGAGTTTGTTGAAGATCTCCTCGGGCGGGTTCTGAACGCCCCCGTTGGGCCCTTCACCGTAGACCATCTCTATTCCCCTGATCCCGAGAAACCTCTCGCAGTATGCGGCGAGTTCCTCCGTCGTCCTGGGTGCATCACTTGTGATGTGATAGATACGGCCTGACCGGGGAGATTCAAGCACGGACAACATGACGGCAACAAAATAATCCACAGGAATGAGGTTCACATGTCCCCGGCGCACAAGAAATATACGCAGCGGCAGGTGCAGTATCCCGTCCGCGTCGAGATGGATATCGATCTCGCGGGATTTGCGGCCTCCGCGCTGACTGATGTCATTGAGGTAGATGTCACGGATAAGCCCAAGCGCCCTGACGTGATAATGCAGGGCGTTAAAACGGTTCGACCGGCCGGTGACAGAATCACCGTAGACGATGGATGGACGGACGATCGTGAACGGGGTAGCCTGCAGGGAACACCGGGCGGCGACCTGTCTTTCGGCCTCGGCCTTCGTCTCTTCATACACATTCGAGAACGTCCGCGAAACGATGGGCGCCTCTGGCGCCGGTCCCGGCCCGGAAACATAGGCGGTGCTTACGTAATGGAAATAACGGGCACGGGAATCCTTCGCCAGCCTGATGATCCCGGGCAGGGCGTGGACGTTCGATTCCGTCGCTTCCCGCCGGCTGCGCTCCGAAAACCGGGTGTCCGACGCGCAATGGATTATCTCCGACACCTTCCCGCAAAGGGCATCGTACTGATGACGTTCAAGACCGAGCCGGGGTTCAAGGAGGTCCACCTCGGCCGTTTCCACGAGTGCACCCCGGTCCTCGACATCGAACCACGCAAGCAATGCGGCCACCCTGTCGGCAAGGCTCATACCTTCACGACGACGCCCGAGAATCATCGGGCTGCGTCCTTTCCTGATGAGGGCGTCCATCAGGTGGCTTCCCAGAAAACCTGTGGCACCCGTCAACGCGAATACCCGCGCATCCCTCTGTCTCATCGTCTGCCGACCTCATGCGTACAGCAGGTTTTCTTTTCTGCAGTATCCCTGCTGAAAGATGTATTTCATCCATCGTATCGTTCCCGTCCGGACTGAAAGACCGTCTATCGCGGCGCCGGCCTCAGCCGCGGCCTGCCGTATCCGGTCCATTTCATCTCCGTCGTTCTGGTCAAAAAGTAGTCATACTCCAGAACGCACCGTTTGCCGCCGTCCACGGGGGTGATAAAACCAAGATCGTTCTTTAGAGCGTACCGGAGCGCTATGCTTCCGAGCCCGGTGCAGACATCATCGATCAAGGTATGGTCGAGGGGGAGGTACATGAGGAAGGGGAAGAACTGCTTCTCGCGCCCGATCCTCGAACTGGTGATTCTGAACATATTGAGCCAGACCAGATCCGTCAGGTCGGGCCGCGAATAGATTTCCTCGTAGAGGGGTCTCAAATCGGGGTCAAAATCCCGGACCAGCCGCGAGGCCGAGGGACAAAGAGCGGCTTCCGCAAGATCGGTGAAGCCTCCGCCCTTGAGGTATCCAAAAGGTTCTTCTTCCGGCAGGCCTGCGATAAACTCGAGCCAGTCGGCAGTGCCGAGCGAAGGAAGGCCGAGGCTCAACACCTTGAAGAGATCCTGGCCGATCATGGGATGGCCCATCTCCTTGAGGCTTGCCATTGCGTACCGGTCGCCGAGCACAAGCACCATGCAGACTATGCCCAGTTTGCGGGCAAGGGCGTCCTTAACCTCCACCGCCGTCCGCTGTGTCGGAGACATGAAGGATGAGAGATATTCAGGACCAAGGATCCCTATGGCCAGACCTATCCGCCGCATCGCACAATCTCGTGAAAAATCTACTGCCTTTTCCAGCGAATCGAAGGGAACAAGGGCGCCGCTTTCATCACCCGTCATGGGGCGCCGCTTCACCCGCAAAGACGAACAGACACCGGGGGACGCCGCACCCGCCCTGTCGAAGGCAAACAGGCTCGGCGCGTTCTTTTTGTTGAGTGAAAAAAAGGACCCGTCGGTATGGACAAATTCGGCATCGATATAATTGTCGGCACAGGAGCCGTACGCTGTCGAAAAAAGAGATACTATCCCCGCGCACATCATGGTGCCGCAGACCAGGGCCGCCGGTTCCGCCACATTCACACGGTAGCCCCTTTGCGCGGCCTCACGCTGGAGTTCGAATGCGGCAACCCCCGGCCCTACCCTGACAGACCAGCTTTTCTCATCGAACTCGATCTCTTTCATCCGGTTAAGATCGATGACCGCTCCTTCGCAGAGTTCGAATCCCATGAGATTGGTTCCATTTCCGCGCACCACCCACGGGATCCCGGCACTCCCAAGCAGTTTCAAAAGCGATGATATCTCCTGGCGTGTACCCGGCATGATGACGTATCTCGGCAGCGCGGGTACGGCCAGAGGTGAAGGATCATGGGAATAGGTGACGGCGATTGCCCGGTCGTTCGTAGCCCATTCGTCTCCAACTATCCTTCGTATGCTTTGAAGAAAAGGGTCGGCATCGGCTTGTGCAACGGGCTTGCCCGCGGCCAGGTGACGGGCGACATGCGATTTGAGGGCCTCCATGACACGCGTCGGCCTCAGCCCTGTAACGAAGCAGCACTGGTAATCGCACTTCCCGCACAGATCGCAGCTCTGTGCAATCTCCACGCATTTTTCCGTAACCGGGACCTTGCCCTTCGCCAGCGCCGCATAGAGGTCCATCCTCCCCTCGGGATAAAAGCTGACGTAGCCGCGCTCAATGCCCGAGGCACAAACCCCTGTCCCCAGAAAATCGACCTTGCACATTGCATAGTGCCTGCAATTGCCGGCGATACTGAGCGCCTCATCCACTTTAGTAACCATGACGGGAAAACTATGACCGATACCCGGGTTCGTCAAGTGAAGCCGGGCTCTCCGGCCCGATGCTGATAGGCTCCGGCCAAGGGGATGATATTTTGATCGTTAAAGAAGTTTTTTTAATAGGTCGTATAGGTCAAATAAGTCCAATTGGACCTATGGTGTTGCACCCAGTCGACAAGGCCGCGGTGTGTTCAATCGTCTTCGAACGCTTCCTGACGCATTTGTTCTTCGCGTCCGGCCACGTATCGCGTGATGGTCGTGAGGGCATCTCCGGACAGGGAGGAAAACTCGACCCCGATCCGGGTCAGGTCCATCAGGTGGATAACGTTCCTGACTATGGCCCTGGCGGAGACATCGTCAAACATGGGGACTCTGATGGTCAACTCGATTGCATCCCCCGGCTTGAACCGGCTGACCTCCTCGGTCACCATGAAGGATATGCCGCCGCCGCTTATATCCACCGGTTCGACATCAACGACCTCACCTCCTGCCACGACCATCCACACCCCGACGGGATGGGTGGTAAGGGGCTGCACCCGGACGTGTCTGCGTCTTTCCCGCTTCGTGATCCTGTCGGGAAACCGGACCGTCACATGCATACGGCGGTGTTCGGCGAGTTCTATGGAGAGAACCCTGGACTCAAAGGTATAGAGCGAACTGGCTCCGGCGCAGGTGACCGTGGCGCGTCCCGTTTCCGGATACTCTCCGGGGACGAGCGGCGCCTCGATCAGCAGATCCTTATTCTTGCCGTCCCGACAGACAAACCGGCAGTCATCGAGAACGATGGTCTCATCTATGACAACCCTCACCGGCATATTCTCCTGCGTTATCTCCCGGATGTATCTGTCCACCTGATGTTTTTCGCGCAGGACGATGAGGCTCTTTTTGTCGTTTATTTTCATAAGGTCACATGTTTCCGGTCTTCATCCTGTTAATTTTCTTTCAATTCATCCTCATTTACAAGAGGAAAGTGAAATTGACTTTTGCGGTCCCTTCGTCTACGCTTAAAGACAAAACCGGAGCTCATGACCAAACAGTACCTTGCCCTCGTTTTTCTCCTCGCATCGATGGTATGGCTGCCCTGCGCGGGTGCCGACCAGTACGGCAAGGACGTCGCCGTCAGCCTGTGCTTTACCCCGGGGGGTTCCTGTACCGACAGGATCATAAAGGAAATCGCCTCGGCGCGCTCCGAGATACTCATCCAGGCATATTCCTTCACATCCGCCCCCATCGCGAAAGCGCTCATCGAAGCCCACAAGCGGGGCGTAAAGGTTGCGGCCATTCTCGACAAGAGCCAGCGCACCGCGAAATACACCTCCGCCACATTCCTCGCAAACATGAGGATCCCGACATACATCGATGGCAGGCATGCCATCGCCCACAACAAGATCATCATTATCGACGGATCGACGACAATAACCGGCTCCTTTAACTTTACAAAGGCCGCACAGGAAAAGAATGCGGAAAACCTCCTCATTATCAGATCGAAAGAGATCGCAAAGGCCTACCGTGAGAACTGGAACGATCACCTGAAGCATTCAGAAAGATACGAACCGAGATATTAGGGACTAGGGATCAGAATAAGGGCGTTGGATGTTGAAGTCAATCACAGTCAGTGTGCACGAGTAACTAAAAGTGTTTACAACTTAAGGCTCAAAAGTTGAAGAGCCATGGTCTTCCGGTTAAGATTGTTTTACCACAAGACACTGCAGCTGACTCGTCCATATTGCCCTTCGACTGGAAACACCCTACACAAGATGGATGATCTCAATGTCGCCCCAGTGATCGTTGAGGTAATCGGCCACAACGCGGCGATGGCAGTATTGAGGCTTATCCTCGCTGCACAGCAGGCAGCTGTCCGCTATGACTTTCTTCGACACGACATCCTCGACGTGCCTTTCACGTAATAGTGCACGGAGCCTGGTCTCGTATGTTTTCCAATCAGGCTTCTTCGCCTTATATTCGTCGAGAAGCTCCTTGCCTGGAGCGAGTACCGGCAGATGCCGGTACTCCATTGCGCAGATCTCTCCCAGGAAGTAGGCAAGGTCATCTTTCTTTGCGAACCCGGCGAGTTGCGACACATTGTTCAGACGCACATCGATTACCCGTTTCGCGCCTGATTCCTTGAGCATCTTAAAGAACGTGCGTGCCGACTTTTTTGTGAACCCGATCGTAAATAGTCTCATGGTATGCCCCCCGGTTTTTTTCATTCTCCTGCGATCTCCATCAATTTGCAAGGATAAAGGCAAACGCTAAAGAGTGACCGGGTTGTACTTGACGGCGAGGCCGCAAGGTCCGGGAGGCCCCGCGGGTTTTACGCAAGAGCGAACAGCGGCAAATATTTGATTGCAGAATGATCGTGGGTTAGACTACGGCTTGGTTCTTCAGGGAACGTTCAAAAACATTTGAAAGCGGGTGTCGTGATGGCAAAGCATTCTCATGAGTTCGTAGAAACGTTTGATGGTTTTCTCGGCTATGGCATGGACAGGCAGACCGATGAAAACACGGTGCAGGTCTTCCTGCAGAAATTCTCTGACGATGATGTCATGACGACGATCATCAAGCGGATGTCCGATGACGATCTTGCCGAGGTGTTTGGTGTCGTGGGCAAAATGCTGAAAAAACACCTGACCGAACCGGAATACCATCGCTTGTTCCTCAAAGACGAAGACTGACCACAACCGAAAGGATAGTCCCGCGCCCGTCTTTCACGGAAGTTCTTTAAGGTTCTCATCGGCATCCTGTGAATCAGGGAAATGTTTAACATTGGCTTCGTTTGTGCGATAATCCTTAAGAGGCACAGAAAAACGTGCATCCTCGAAGGGGGTAAGAAGAGAGTGCTTGTCATTGGGGACAGGTACCTGAAGGGTATCCTCATCAGTCTTGGCCTGCTCGTTTCGTTCATCCTTTGCCTGCCACATTTCACGACGCCCGCGGAAAAATCGATCCGCGTGGTCATGGATAACAACTACCCGCCATTCGCTTTCATGGACAACTCGGGACGCCTTCAGGGGATACTCATCGACCGATGGACTCTCTGGGAGAAAAAAACCGGAATCAAGGTCGAACTCTCCGGCATGGACTGGGCGGAGGCCCAGCAGCACATGGAAGCAGGCGCCTTCGATGTCATCGACACCATGTTCTTCAACGAGAAGCGGGCGAAGCTCTATGACTTTTCAAAACCCTACCAGCAGATCGACGTCCCCATCTTCTTTCATCAAAGCGTTTCGGGAATTACGGATGCACGTTCCCTGGCAGGATTCACCGTCGCCGTCAAGAAAGGTGACGCGGTGGTGGATTTTCTCAAAGGGAAAGACGTTGACAACCTCACCGAGTATGTCAGCTACGAAGCCATCATCGAGGCAGCAAAAGACCTCAAGGTTGTCGTTTTCGTCGTTGATAAGCCCTCGGCGCTCTATTTTTTGTACAAGAAAGGGATCCATGGTCAATTCAACCAGTCCCGGCCCCTTTTCACGGGAGCGTTGCATCGCGCCGTGAGGAAAGGAAATACGGCCCTGCTTACTACTATTGAAAAAGGCTTTGCCCAAATTTCGCACAGTGAATACCGGGCAATTGATGAAAAATGGTATGGTTCCGGGCAGTTCCCCATTCAGTACCTTCGCTATGGCGGCATTGCGGCTGCCTTCATCGCTGCCGCCCTGCTTGGCCTCATGGTATGGAACCGCGCATTGCGCCGTGCCGTGCGCCGGAAAACGGCCGAACTCAAGAAAGAGATGGAACTGAGCGAAAATCGGGCTGAAGCGCTCAGAGAAAGCGAAGAGCGTTTCGCGCTCTTCCTGGAACATTGTCCGATTCTCGTCTTCCTTAAAGACAGCGAGAATCGTGCCATTGCGCTGAGCCGGAGTTTCGAGGCGCTTCTGAAAAAACCTCTGTGCGATATCCTGGGCAAGACATCGGAGGACCTCTTTCCTCCCGATCTTGCCCGCAGCATGCGAGCCGATGACGAGGAAGCCCTGAGGTCGGGAGTCGTGAAGACAATTGAGGAGGATTTCGCGGGGCATCAATACGTATCATGCAAGTTTCCTCTCCATCGCCCTGACAAACCTCCTCTTCTCGGTGGTTTCACCATAGATATCACCGACCGAAAGAAATTCGAAGAGGCCTTGAGGAGAAGCGAACAGCAGTACAGGGATGTGGTCAATAATGCCAACAGCATCATCCTACGCTGGGATATACGGGGGATTATCCTTTTCATCAACCCCTTCGGCCTGTGTGTTTTCGGGTACCGCCAGGAGGAACTGATCGGCCGGAACGTCGTGGGCACTATCGTGCCGGAAATGGAATCGGCGAGTTCCCGGAACCTTGTCGCCCTGATGGAGGAGATCCAGCGTAATCCCGACGGGTTCAAAAGCAACGAGAACGAAAATAGAAAGAAGGACGGCGAGCGGATCTGGGTGTCATGGACAAACAAGGCCATTCTGGACGAAAAGGGTGAATGTGCCGAAATCCTCAGCATCGGCCAGGACATAACTGAAAAAAGATCCCTGGAGACCCAACTCATTCAGGCCCGGAAGATGGAGGCCATCGGAACCCTCGCCGGCGGCATCGCCCATGACTTCAATAATCTGCTCATGGGTATCATGGGCTACACATCCATCGTGCTCCTGTCGACCCAACCATCAGACGCCAACTATGAAAGGCTGAAGAACATCGAGGAACAGATCAGGAGCGGAGCCGAACTGACAAAACAACTTCTCGGCTTCGCGCGGGGCGGTAAATACGAGGTGAAACCCACCAACCTCACCGATCTCATCGACCGCAGCGCCGATATGTTCGGACACACCAAAAAAGAGATCACCATATACAAGAAACTGCACAAAAACCTCTACATGGTCGATGTCGACCGCAGCCAGATAGAACAGGTGTTTCTCAACCTCTTTGTCAACGCATGGCAGGCAATGCCGGCCGGAGGCGAAATTTTCGTGGAGGCAGGCAACATTACGATGCCTGACACAGGTATCGTGCCCCGGGAGGGTCTTTACGCCAAAATATCGGTGATGGACACCGGTGTCGGCATGGACAAGAAAACACAGGAGCGGATATTCGACCCCTTCTTCACCACCAGGGACTCGGGGATAGGGTCGGGGCTTGGCCTTGCATCCGCCTGGGGAATCATCAAGAACCACCTGGGGACGATAACCGTCGAAAGTGAACCCGGCAAAGGAACGCGGTTCGACATCTACCTGCCTGCCTCACAGAAGGATATCATTCAGGAGGAACCGCGCACGCCGGAAATTACCCGGGGCAGCGAGACGATACTTCTCGTAGAGGACCAGCCGGCAGTAGCGGCAACCGCCCGGGAGATGCTACAGGCCCTGGGCTACCATGTTCACGTGGCGCAAAGCGGTCTTAAGGCCCTTGAGCTCTTTGCCAGATACAAGAACAGCGTCGATCTCATTATCCTCGATATGATCATGCCGGGCCTGAGCGGAAGCGAAACCTATGACAGTGTGAAAAAGATCGAGCCGAATATCAAGGTGATCCTGTGCAGCGGCTACAGCATTGAAGGGCAGGCGGCGCAGATACTGGAGAAAGGCTGTAACGCCTTTATTCAGAAGCCCTTTACCATCAATGACCTGTCGGCGAAAATTAAGGAAGTCCTCGGCAAGGACTAGTTGAGAATATTGAAGCTCGCAGGAATCTTGCGCTTGCATATAGGGCAAACCGGTTCTATGAGCGTAAAGGTCTTGCCGAAAACATCCACACTCCTGAAAAAAACCCCGGGTGCCTCACAAATTGTCTTTTCACTGAAGATCTTGCCGCATTCACAGACAGGATACTCCTGTCGTATTGTCGTCCCCCGAAAGGCCTGATCCGCGAACCTGGTAACCATTTTTTGTTCTTCCGTTGTCATGGCTTTAATATAATCTCCTCATTTCTGTTTGGCAACCCCATCCGGAGATATCCCGATATCGCTGCTGTGCGCTCTCAAACGGTTCTGAAAATGTAGTCGGTATCTGTGCGGGAAAACTTAACCCGGGAAGCGGCTTTCAGCCTCTCTTCATTCCTGTGGAAATTTCCGGGGAATGTATATATCATATCCTTGCAAGACCATCAAGGAGGCTTTATGAGCGGAGTTTTCGGCATACTATCGAAGAAGAACTGCGCGAGCAACCTGCTCTACGGTACCGATTATCACTCGCATATGGGAACGGAATATGGAGGGATGGCCGTACTGGGAGACCGGTTTCATCGCAGCATTCACGATATCAGGAAGTCGCAGTTCAAGTCCAAGTTCTTCGAAGAATATAAGGAAATGGCGGGAAACTCGGGTATCGGCGTCATCAGTGACCGCGATGCGCAGCCGCTCATCATCGGGTCGAAGTTCGGCACCTTCGCCATCGTCGTCACGGGTATCGTGGAGAACACCACCGAACTGGCCAAGGAACTCCTTGATCTCGGCGAAACATTCAGCGAGATGTCCGGCGGCAGGATCAATTCCGTTGAACTCATCGCCAAGCTGATCACGCGAGGCGAGACGCTCATCGACGGAATTCAGGGTGTTTACGACCGTATCGAGGGTTCCGCTTCCATTCTGCTCCTGAAAGAGGACGGCATCTATGCGGCCAGGGACCGTCTGGGGAGGACGCCGCTCGTTGTAGGTGAAAAAGACGGCGAGTACGCCGTCGCGACGGAAAACTGCTCCTTCCTGAACCTGGGGTTCCACGTCGTGAAATACCTCGAACCGGGGGAGATCATCAACATCAGTCCCTCAGGCCTTCAAAGCCGGCTTGCCGGAAGAGACCGGAACCAGATATGCTCCTTCCTGTGGATATACACGGGGTATCCCGCATCGAGCTATGAGGGGATCAACGTGGAGGTGGTGCGCGAACGTTCCGGCGGGTTTCTCGCAAGGAACGACAATGTCGAGGCCGATCTTGTTGCCGGGGTACCCGATTCCGGGGTCGGCCACGCGATTGGCTATTCAATAGAATCGGGCCTTCCCTTCCGCAGGCCGCTCGTAAAATACACGCCGGGGTACGGCCGCAGCTACACGCCGCCTTCCCAGGAAATACGCGATCTCGTGGCGACCATGAAGCTCATCCCCGTCAGGGACGTCATTGCCGGGAACCGGATCGTCCTGTGCGAGGACTCAATCGTGCGAGGCACACAGCTCAAGAATTTCACCGTCGCAAAGCTCTGGGAATCCGGTGCAAAAGAGATCCATGTCCGCCCGGCCTGCCCCCCGCTCATGTTCCACTGCAAGTTCGCCCTCTCGACCCGGTCCATCGACGAACTTGCCGCGCGCCGGGCCATCAACGCCCTTGAAGGCAAACACGTCGAGGACATCACCGAATATCTCGACGATACGTCTGAAAAATACCGGAAAATGGTCGACTGGATCGCACGGGAGATTAACGTGACCACCCTGAACTATCAGAAGATCCGGGACATGATAGAGGCCATCGGCCTGCCCCGTGAGAAACTCTGCCTGCATTGCTGGATCGGGGAAGATTCCGCCTGCTGCGCGTGACAACGACTGAATTGACGAGGTGATATGAGGGGAGACGAACTCTTTCGTCAACTTGCCGTACGCGAGCCCTTCACCGGTTTGCATCCTTCCGTCGGGGCCTTTTTCAGGGATTACCTTTCCCGGGAAAAGGCCGTCAGTTTCGAGGGCCGTTTCGTTATCAACGCCCATTTCCCTCCCTTTCCGAGCGGAGCTTTCGACAACCTCGCAGAACATTTCGGCGCCCTCGGTGAGCGTGATGGCCGCAGGCTCTATTCCGTCACCTTCGGTGTCACCAACCGGTGCCGCTACCGGTGCTGGCATTGCTACAACGCCGGGCGGGAACAAAACGACATCAGCTTCGGCGGCATAGAAAAGATCGCCCGCGAGTTGTCGGCAATGGGCAGCATAATGGTAACCCTTTCCGGAGGCGAACCGCTGCTGAGGAAGGACCTGGAAGACATTGTCGGCCTCTTCGACGACAGGTCCTGCCTGATGCTCAACACCACGGGCTCGGGCCTGACGGAAAAACGCGCCCGGACCCTCAAAGAAAAAGGGCTTTTTGCTGTCGGCGTCAGTCTCGATTCGATGAACGCCGAAGAACACGACAGAATGCGCGGGAAACAAGGCGCATTCCGGACGGCCCTCAGCGCCCTCCAGACGGCGGCCGACAACGGTCTCTATCCCTACGTCGTGGCGGTAGCCACCCGGCGTCTCATTCATCCCGATACCTTCATGAGATTCATCGAATTTGCAGGCAGGTCCCGGGCCCGGGAGGTCCACCTTCTTGAACCCTGCCCCACGGGCAGACTTTCAGGCAGGAGTGATGTGGTCCTCGAAGCCGCGGAGCGGAACCTCCTGATGAACTATCAGAAAGAGGTGGCCGCACGGGAAGATCTGCCTGTCCTGTCCACCTTCGTTTACCTGGAATCCGCCAGGGCCTTCGGCTGCGGGGCCGGGCTGACCTACCTCTATATCGACGGCTCGGGAGAAGTCTGTCCCTGCAACCTCGTCCCGTTGAGCTTCGGAAACGCAGTGCGGGAACCGCTAGAGGAAATCCTGGAAAGGATGGCAAGGCACTTCATGAAACCGAGGACCTCCTGTGCAGGGCATATCCTCGGAAGTCATATCCCGAAGGGACCCATGCCTGTTCTTCGCGAGGTCTCCGAGGAAATATGCCGCGAGCACCTTCCCCGCAATCACAGGCTGCCGCGGTTCTTTACCGTGAAACGCGGTGCGACGGCAAGCGTCGGAAGCAGGGAACTTCGGGACGCCTATGACAGGATACATGCGGATTACGATACGCACTGGCTATCGGAGGCGGCCGGGCCCGTCCGGACGCTTGTCCGGAAGATCGCCGGCGCAAGGGCCCGCAGTGTCTTCGAGGCAGGTTGCGGAACGGGTTTTGCGACGTCTCTCATCGCCGGCCGTTTCGGTCCTGCGTGCTCGATAACGGCGGCGGACATCTCGCGGGAGATGATCGGCGTCGCCAGGGAACGTATCCGTCTTGCAGGGCACAAGAACATCCGGTTTTTTCAGGGAGACGCCCTCAAGATATTGCGCCGCCGTGGTCCTTTCGACCTCATCTTTACAAGCTGGGTTCTGGGCTACATCCCGCTTGCGGCCTTTTTCGAAACCGCCGCGGCTTCCCTCAATGAAGGCGGCCGCCTTGCCTTTGTCGTTCACCGGCAGAATTCGCCTGCGAGGGAACTCGCGATATTCCATGAACTTGTTGCCGAGGACCCCTCGGTGCTTAGAAAGCGTGTCCACTTCGATTTTCCCGAAGGAGCGGCCCACCTCGAAACACTCCTTAAGGAAGCCGCCTTTATTCCCGAAGATATCTCCGAAGGCCGCATAACATTCAAATGCGGCTCTCCGGAGGGTGTTCTGGAGCATCTCACGAAATCCGGGGCCGGTACTGCCTTCCATGACGCCCTCGACCCCCGTTCAAAGGGGGAGATGGAGGGGCGATTCAAGGAAGCTCTCGCCGGCCATGTCCAAAAAGGGTCCTACGATGTCGTTCACGATTTTATCCTCTGTGTCGCAAGTGCGGCTGCGCCGGATCATGAAAAGAAACACCCGTTGACAAGGGAGGTGAAAAGACCATGAAGAACGTGATTGCAGTCGATATAGGAGGAACGAACAGCCGCTTCGGCCATTTTCGGATCAGCGATGAAGGTCGGCTGTCATACGTGGACGGGTTGCGGCTCAAAACACACAGCGCATCGTCACTTGACGATCTCATGGAAATGGCACGCAATGAGGGGCCGATTGCGGCGGATACGCAATGGGACGTCGTGGTCCTCGCCGTGCCCGGTGCCGTGAAGGATAATACATACGCGAAGCTGGCGAACGTACCCTGGGCCGTGGACGTGTCCGGTCTTCGCACCCGTGCGACAGGCGCCCGGATCTTCCTTATCAACGACTTTGTGGCTCAGGCCTTCGCGTGTCCTCTCACGAGCCGCTTAAACACACAAATCGTTCAGAACGGCGAACCCCAGGCCGCCGCCAACGTGGCAGTCGTCGGTGCCGGCACCGGTCTCGGGCACTGCGCACTCGCTCCCACCGGAGGGGGCGCCTTTCTTCCTCTCCCTTCAGAGGCGGGGCACGCCACCTTTGCCTTCTACGGAAAGACCGAAACAGCCTACCGGGATTATCTCCTGGAAAGGACGGGCGCGGAATACCCCTATGGCGATATCGTTGTAAGCGGCCCGGGCCTCACGCACCTTCACGCCTTCCTGACGGGCCGTGACCTCGATCCGGCGGATGTCATCGGCGAGATCACCCCGAAGGCGGAGACAACGGTCCTTTTTGCCCGCTTCTATGCCCGGGCATGCCGCAATTATGCGCTCACCGTGCTCGCCCTGGGAGGCCTCTTCATCGCCGGAGGCGTTGCCATGAAAAACCCTTTTCTGGTAGTAAACGATCATTTCAGGCAGGAATTCACCGATTCGGCCCACTACGGGACGATGCTTGCAAAAATACCCGTCACGCTCATCCTGAGTGAGGACAGCGGTCTGTGGGGGGCCGCGAATTATGGGGCTATCAATCTGAGAACAGGATGATCACCGTGCGGAAGGAGCGGCAGGAATGCTGAACGCAGGTTTTACTATACGGCAGATGGCGATGAACGATGTTGAACTGGCTGTGGACTGGGCAGCCGACGAGGGTTGGAACCCCGGGTTGAACGATGCAGGCTGTTTCCATCATACGGACCCGAATGGTTTCTTTATCGGGGAGCTTAACGGCGAGCCGGTAGGATGCATCTCGGCCGTGTCCTATGACGACTCCTTCGGGTTCATAGGCTTTTACATAATCAGAAAAGAACTTCGCGGGAGATGGTACGGCATCGAGCTCGCCAGGCGGGCCATGAGCTCTCTCGGGGCTCGGAACATAGGCATCGACGGGGTCGTGGGGAAGATACGAAATTATGAGAAATTTGGTTTTACCCTGGCCCACAAAAATGTTCGATACGCGGGCAGAGGCGGCGGATCGGCATCCGCTGATCTCGTCGAACTTTCCACCGTTCCCTTCGAGGCAATTGTCTCCTATGATGCCGCCATCTTTCCGGCGCGACGCGACGGATTTCTTGAACGATGGATCAGCCAGCCGGGCAGCGCATCCTTCGGATGCGTCGAAGACAGCGGACTGAAAGGCTACGGCGTGATACGCCCCTGCAGGACAGGATTCAAGATAGGCCCCCTGTTCGCCGACTCGCCTGACATTGCCGAAAAACTGTTTGGCGCACTGGCGGGAAAGGTATCGCCGCAGACACCCCTATTTCTGGATATTCCCGCAACAAATCCCGCCGCCCTTTCGCTCGCGCAGGGCCATCGCATGACACCCGTATTTGAGACGGGCAGGATGTACAATAAGGAAGCGCCCGCCGTCCCCATGGAAAAGATATTTGGAGCGACAAGCTTCGAGCTCGGCTGACCGGAATTCTTTGTTGCACGCGGAATGCCGATTATTCTGCCTGAACCATACAGAAAACACTCTTTGATGTCATATAGTTCTGGCAATAGCTCTCACGAGGTGTATAATGAATGATAAGGACAGGGGAAGGTCGCAACATATAAATGAACTTCCGGGAACTGCACCGCGGTGTTGCGGACTTGGAAACGTTGAAGCCTAAAGAGTGATTTCGTGAAAGAAATACTCCGTAAACTGGAACACGATTTACGTGAGCGTACCAAGGAACTCAATTGCCTCTACGCTATTGCGGATATTGTTGAAAACCTGAACCGCCCTTTAGAAGAGATTCTTCAGGAAATTATCAACTTTCTTCCTCAAGTATGGCAGCACCCAAACACAACCTGCAGTCGCATCATCAGGGGCACGCAAGAATTCAGGACGGACAATTTCAAAGAAACTCCTTTTAAACAGACCGCCTATATTGCGGTCAATGGAAAGCATGCCGGCGTCGTAGAGGTCTCTTATCTTGAAAAAATGGAGGAATGTGACGAAGGACCCTTCCTGAAAGAGGAGCGCAGGCTCATCGATGCCGTCGCCAGGAGACTGGGAAAAACTATCGAGCGCTACGAAATGGAGGCAGCCTTAAAACGGAGCGAGGAAAAATACCGGAGCATCTTCGAAAACGCAGTTGAAGGAATATTCCAGACAACGCCGGACGGCCGGTATTTGAGCGTGAACCCATCTCTTGCGAAGATGTACGGGTATGATTCGCCCGAGGAGATGATCGACTCCGTAACCGATATCGAAAGACAACAGTATGTAGACCTCGAGGACCGCGAGACTCTCAAAAACCTCTATGACACGCAGGGGTTTGTGGAAGGATTCGAGACACAGTTATACAGAAAAGATGGAGACAAGGTATGGATTTCCATGAACGCACGGGCGGTCAGGGGTGCGAATGGTGAAATAATCTACTATGAGGGCACCACCGAGGACATCACCAGGCGAAAAAAGGCGCAGGAAGAAGCTACACGTCTCGAATTCCAGCTCCGCCAATCTCAGAAAATGGAGGCCATAGGCACCCTCGCGGGAGGCATCGCCCACGACTTCAATAATATCCTTTCCGGTATTATGGGTTTTGCCGAAATGGTACAGGACGATATGCCTACCGACAGCCGCGCTTATCACTGGCTTGGTCTGGTCCTTAAAGGAGCGCACCGGGGGCGCGATCTTATAAGACAGATCCTCACCTTCAGCCGTCAGACCGAATATGAGCAAAAACCCGTCGCATTAAGCGCGATCGTGGAGGAGGGCCTTAAACTGTTAAGACCTCTCCTCCCCACAACCACTGAAATAAGATTCAAGAGTCTGACCGACGACGATACGATACTCGCGGACTCCGCGCAAATACACCAGGTTCTCATGAATCTCTGCACCAACGGCGCCCAGGCCATGGGAAAAAAGGGCGGCATCCTGGAAATCAGCGTGACGAGTGATCATTTCAAGAAGGGTGACCTTATGCCCGTTCCCGACATGAAACCCGGACACTATCTAGCACTCAAGGTGCGCGACACCGGCCCCGGTATGCAGCCTGGGGTAGTTGAACGGATATTCGATCCCTTTTTTACAACCAAGGCCCATGGGGAAGGCACCGGTCTGGGACTTTCCGTAGTCCATGGCATCGTCAAGAGCCACGGCGGCTCTATAAGAGTCGAAAGCGAACTGGAAAAGGGCTCGGTATTTCATATATATCTGCCGAAGATAGAAAAACGGGAAGCCCTCGCCGTCAAAGAGGAACTCCCGGTAAAAGGAGGAAAGGAATGCATACTTTTCGTTGATGATGAAGATCTCAACGTTGAACTGAACAGCGAGAGGCTGACCCGGCTGGGTTATGAAGTTGTAGCCACAACGAGCAGCCTGGAGGCGCTGGAAATCTTCAAAAATGACCCCCGGAGATTCCATCTTGTCATAACCGATTACACCATGCCGAACCTGACCGGTGTGGAGCTGGCAAGAAAACTACTGAAGGTACGCGATGACATCCCCATCATTCTTTGCACGGGCTATAACGACAGCATCTCACCGGACAGGGCCAGGAGAGCCGGGATCAGGGAATTTCTGCTGAAACCCCAGTCGACTCGCGGACTGGACACCGCAATCCGCCTGATACTGGACGCGAAAGATGACGGGTCTGCAAAGAAAACCATAGCCACGATCGACATAGAATAGAAGAAGAAAAGAGAACGGCGTTCACCATCATCACGCTACGGCCCTGGAGCAGAGTGCGGTGCGGCCTGGGGGACCTTGCCGGCGGTGGATGGATCTGTTCCCCCGGAACCACCTCTCGCAAGAATTATTTTTAATCGCATGTCCGGTGTAGCTTCCCACCGGTGCCGGCCGTGTTGTCGGCAGGGGGCCTGGCGGGAAGGGCGGTTTTCTCGGACGAAATGTGTTATGCATATAGGGAGAGCAAAGAGAGGGACGAGGAAGCGTTCAAAGCCGGGGTGGTTCCTGCTGGCGATAAGGATGGCATGACGATCCCCGCGGCAGGATCCAAAAGAAGGTGGGAAGCGACATTATGAAGACGGGTGAGATTTTCATAACACATCATGACATGGCAAGATTGAGGGCGTTGATCGAGGTATATGGCGGGACTGATTCTCCACACATCGACCGCCTGAAGGTGGAGCTCGACAGGGCCAGGATAGTGGACCCCAGGGACATTCCCGTTGACGTAGTCACCATGAATTCGGTGGTCCGCATCAAGGATCTGGAGACCGGCGAAGAAAAGACCTTCGCCCTGGTATTCCCCGACAAGACAGGTGCGGCCGGAAAAGCGGTCTCTGTTCTGGCGCCTGTCGGCACGGCCCTCATAGGCTGCCGGGAAGGGGACACGATGGAATGGACATTGCCGACAGGCACAATGAAGATACAGATAACCGAAATAATCTATCAGCCGGAAAGGATCGGCAATTACGACCTGTAACGGAAGCGAAAAATAGTTTTCGACATGTGCTGATTCTCCCTGAAGGAGACACCGATGAGTATTCCAGCAGACATATGCAGTGTAGATGTGGTCCTTTTCGATTTTGGCGGCGTTCTAGCGGAAGAGGGATTTGCAAAAGGCCTTCGGGCCATTGCGGTAAAACATGGGCTCAACGAAACGGATTTCTTCACCCTGGCCCACGAGCTTATTCATACGACGGGATACATCACCGGTCGCGCCGATGAGCATGTATACTGGGAGGCGATCCGGGACAAAACGGGGATCGCGGACGATGATGTCACGCTCCGGAACGAGATCCTGTCCCGGTTCGTCCCGCGGTCCTGGATGTTCGATATCGCAAGGAAACTGAAGGCATCCGGCATCCGCGTCGTCATTCTCAGCGATCAGACCAACTGGCTCGACGAACTGAACGGATTGTACGATTTCTTCAAATACTTCGACGTCGTCTTCAACAGTTATCATATCGGGAAAAACAAGATGGATATCTCCCATTTTTCCGACACGATCTCCCGCCTGAAGGGCTCCGGCGGGCGGATGCTCTTCATCGATGACAGCGAGGCACACTGCGAAAGAGCACGCAAGGCGGGCATGAAGGCAATCCGCTATGCAGGCCGGGAGTCATTCCTCAAAGATCTGGAGGCCCTTTGTCCGGGAGAATGGGGAAAAGACTAGTCAAGCGACTCTCTCATGCCCGCCTCATTTAAATTTTTCTATCCCGACGCTCTTCCTGGATACCGGCCTTCGCCGGTATGACGACGAGAGAAGCACAGCGGCAGGCAAATGCGGCCTGATCCTGGAAGGCTCCGGGATCAGGCCGCGATCTTTACTTTCTTTGCATTTCTCCGCCCGAACTCTATCCCGCTTCACGCGGGAGGGCGCCAGGTAGTTCTTTATTTATTAGCCTGTTCGATCGCCACCGCCACTGCGACGGTTGCGCCTACCATGGGGTTGTTGCCCATGCCCAGGAAGCCCATCATCTCCACATGGGCCGGCACGGAGGATGAGCCTGCGAACTGCGCGTCGGAATGCATCCTTCCCATCGTGTCCGTCATGCCGTAGGAAGCGGGTCCGGCCGCCATGTTGTCGGGATGAAGGGTCCTTCCTGTTCCGCCTCCCGATGCGACAGAGAAGTATTTCCTGTTCGCCTGGTTGCATTCCTTCTTATAGGTGCCTGCGACGGGATGCTGAAATCGCGTTGGATTCGTGGAATTTCCCGTAATGGAAACGTCGACCTGTTCGTGCTGCATAATGGCGACGCCTTCCCTTACATCGTCGGAACCGTAGCACCTGACCGCGGCCTTTTCGCCCTTCGAATAGGGGCGACTTTCGACGATCTCGAGTTTCCCTGCATGATAATCGAACCTGGTTTTGACGTAGGTAAACCCGTTGATCCGGGAGATGATCTGCGCCGCATCCTTCCCCAACCCGTTCAATATGACCTTCAGGGGTTCATTTCTTACCTTGTTGGCCGATTTGGCGATACCGATGGCGCCCTCAGCGGCGGCGAAGGACTCGTGTCCCGCGAGAAAAGCAAAACATTTCGTGTCTTCTCTCAGAAGCATGGCCGCCAGGTTCCCGTGTCCCAGACCGACCTTTCTGTCATCCGCGACGGAGCCGGGGATACAAAACGCCTGCAACCCCTCTCCGATGGCCTCCGCGGCGTCGGCCGCCTTTGTGCAGCCTTTTTTGATGGCGATAGATGCGCCGACGACATAGGCCCAGCCCACGTTTTCAAAACATATCGGCTGGGTCTCTTTGGCTATCTTATAAGGATCTATAGCTTTGCTGTCGCAAATCTGTTTTGCTTCCTCTATGGATGTGATCCCATATTTATTTAAAGTCTCATTGATTTGACCGATCCTTCTTTCGTAGTTTTCAAAAAGTGCCATATCGTCCATCCTCCTTATTCATGTCTCGGGTCGATCAATTTTACGGCTTCGTCGACCCTTCCATATTTCCCGGAAGCCTTTTTCAGGGCCTCATTGGCATCCATTCCCTTCGCTATCATCTCCATCATTCTGCCCAGGCTCACGAATTCGTAGCCGATGATCTCGTTGTTGTCATCAAGGGCGATTTTCGTCACGTATCCTTCGGCCATCTCAAGGTACCTGGGGCCTTTGGCAATTGTGCCGTACATGGTGGCAACCTGGCTTCTGAGTCCCTTGCCAAGGTCTTCAAGCCCGGCACCGATGGCAAGGCCGCCTTCCGAAAAGGCCGACTGGCTTCTTCCATAGACGATCTGGAGGAAGAGTTCCCTCATCGCCGTATTTATCGCATCGCACACGAGGTCGGTATTCAACGCCTCAAGTATCGTCTTCCCCGGCAGTATCTCCGCCGACATCGCGGCGGAATGGGTCATGCCCGAACATCCGATCGCCTCGACCAGCGCCTCCTCAATGATGCCGTCCTTGACATTGAGGGTCAATTTGCAGGCTCCCTGCTGGGGAGCACACCAGCCTATGCCATGCGTAAAGGCACATATGTCTTTTATTTCTTTTACCTGGGTCCACTTGCCTTCCTGCGGTATCGCAGCAGGGCCGTGATTCGCTCCCTTTGTCACAGAGCACATATTTTGCACTTCCTGAGAGTACATCATAAAGGTATATCCTCCTTTGTGGGTTTTTTGCGGTCTGCTCCGTATAATTCACGGGTCACTGATTATACCTTTTTTCTCTCTTTCATTCCATCCGAGTGATTCACTATCTCTTTCAATTCTTCGATCACGGAAAGAACCTTCTCAGTTTGCGGCTCCACGTTGGACAGCAGGGCATCGATCGTCGACAGTTCGTCCCGCACGTATTCCAGGGCATGGTCGTTCATTTCGTCGATCACCTTGTTGATCCGTACCTCCCACTGGTATGCGAGACGGGACAGGTGGATCTCGACGGTCCTGGGGACCAGCTTCAGAAAGTGCCTCTCGAAGGCCCTCCGAAATACACACATGGGCAGCAGAAACCAGAGCAGGTCGAAGTGAAAGTCGAAAGGATGGACAAAGGCCACGTCGGGGTTGCCCGGCTCGGCGACGGTGACGTTCCATTCAATGCTGGCGGGGGCTATGCCCAGCACCTTTTCGATGTTCTTGTCGAGGAGGTTTCTGAAAAGCATAACCGACCTGGATATGCCGGCATGGGCCCTCTTCAGTGTACCCAGAAAGTGCCTGTATTCCGTTTTCGATATCGACTCCATCTCTACAGTCATCGTATCGGCAAGCCATTCTTCATACTTTCTCGTAAGCTTCCAGAGGTTCCCCTTCCAGAGGGGCATATGTCCCGTAAGGGCCATGCGGACCTTTCCGGACAGTGCCGCCCTGTGGGTACTATCCAGATATGATGCTATAAGATCGCGGGTCTGAAGCTTGTTCTCCCTGGCAACCAGGGAAAGCTCCGACTGGATCAGATCATAGTTTACCTTTTCATCGAGAATGAGCTTTTTTAATGCGGTCCTGTCCTCGTCGCCCTGCCTCGATGTCTTCAGGGCAATCTCGAGGTAACCCAGGGTGTTCCTGGCCAGCGATGTGATCTTGTGCCGGATAATGCCCGCAAACTCGCTGCTGTGGTTCCCGGACAGTGCAATGAGGTGCTGGTCGAGCCATCGCCTGTAGATCTCTGTTTCCGAGACGACGGAATAGAGCAATACGGGGAAATCCTTGTTCAATTCGCGTTTCACTGTTTTTTTGAAGAACTCGACGACCTCTCTTTGTTGGTCCGGCGTAAGCAGGTCCACCTTCGTCAGGAGAAGAACGACCTTCGGGGTATATTCGGTAAGCTCCCCGATCAGGGTCAGATCGCCTTCGGAGAGGGGCCTGTCGGCGCTGATCGCGACGATGGCCATGCCCACTTCGGGCAGCCATTCCCGCGACACTTCGGTATTGTACCTGAAAACGCTTCCGAGACCCGGTGTATCGACGAGGCGCAATCCCTCATAATGTTGAAGGTGAGGCAGCCCGATGTCCACCAGTTCCACATTCTTCTTGTTCGCCGGGTTCCTGGCCTCGGAGATGAAAAGTTCGACCTCTTCGAGGCCTATCCGTAATCGCCTGTTGTCGAGGAATGTCACCGTCGCTTCTTCGCTTCGAGCATACGCAAGACGGGTGATGACGGTGGTTACGGGGATGACACCTACGGGCAGGACGGGCTTGCCGATGATGCTGTTGAGAAATGAGCTCTTGCCGGCCTTGAACTGGCCGATAATGGCCACGTCAATGAGGGGGTCCTTCGTGAGAAGATCCCTGCAGGCATCGATATGGCGGGTGAGGGAGAGGATCCCGTATTCGGCGCAGACTTTCTGAATGGTATCGAGAGCTGAAGGGACCGCATTCCCGATGGGGCCGGAAACCGTTGACATGTTGTCCATTGACGCCTCCTGAAACAATCGGCGCAGGGGTCTTCATGCAAGAAGGTCTCCCTGGCGGTTAGGAGTTATCAGCCCGGGCGGGCGGTTAAATGGCGAACCCCATCGCCGCCTAAAAAATAGCACATGTCGCGAGGGGGTTACAATTCAAAACCATTGCCTTTGCCCCCTGCTCCACGCCCCATCCGGAAGACAATCACGTGTTCCCGGGTTTCTTTCCTGTCTTTACATGAAACCCTGGAACTGGAATTACGAAACAGCCTTCAAGCGGTTTTTCCCTTTCTTCTCGGTGCGGGCTTCTTTTTCCTGTTCGTAGATATCCTCGGTGAGAGTAGCCACGCGCTCACGCCAGCGAGGGTCATTCTTGTTGAGTTCCACCTCTTCATAGAAATCGGATATGCTGTGATTCAGAAGCTTGTACGGGTTTTCTTCCGCTTCTATATCGAAAAAGGTATGCCTGAGTTCATGGCGCAGTATCTTTATCCTGTCAAGGTCGGTGATGTTGTCCCAGCATTTCTTGTCCAGGGTGATGATGTAGTCATAACCGTCGTTGATATCCACCCCGTTTTTGGTGAGATGACGGAGGAGATCGTTTGTTTTGATGATCCGCGCGAGGACTACCATCCCGCCCGATTTTCTTTTTTTCAGGTCAAAAAGGACCTTTATCTTTGCATTTACCAATTCGGAAAAATCCTGTGACCTCACCTCTTTGAGCAGGTCAAGGACGTGGTCGTTCACCTCGTCATAGCGCGATCCCATGATGCCTCCTGAGAAAATACGAAATTTTATGCGGACGGGGAAGATTAACATGAGGGACCTCAAAAAGCAAGGAGTCGGGCCGACCCAAATCCACCACCTAC
>DIFE01000107.1:13020-14509 GCA_002418985.1 Deltaproteobacteria bacterium UBA5756 | reverse complement strand
TATTTTGATGGTGGATTGGGGGTGCTTCGTGGCTTGCATGGCTGAAGAGATTGAACCGCTCCTCGCTTTCCCTCAGTGCCGTTTGAGTCTTCTTGCGATCGCCGATATGCCGCACCAGGCCGACAAACCTTACACCCGCATCGGGCAGGGAATATCGGACAACCGTTACTTCCACGTCCACCGATCCCCCGTTTTTTCGCCTGTACGTGGTCTCGTATGCACCCGCGTGGTCGCCTTCGGAGAGGGGAATGGCCGCCGCGAAATCGTCGAACCTCCCCTGTTTATCGATATCACGCATTGACATCCGAAGAAATTCGGCGGGAGAATACCCAAACAGCGTGCAGAAGGAAGGGCTCACGTGCAAAAACGATCCGCCGGCGTCGGTTATGAAGAAACCTTCCCTGAACAAATCGATGAGGGTGGCAAAGAGGTTGCGGCAATGCTCCCGAGAACCGAACAGCCGGTCAAACTCACTGATGGAAAAGTCTTGTTCCGTCACCAGTCCCCCCTCGTTAGCGGACGAGTAATCAGCGGCAACGGGTCCGCTATATATAAGCAATTATAGCATCTGGCCTCAGTTTGTAAATCTCGCGGAACAATAGCGGCCAACGAAGTCGGATGCCCCTGCCGCATGGCCGTGGAGCACTGTTCAGCGCTGAGAAACATATTTCAAACCTCATGGTTTTCTGATATGCTTTACCTATGCCAAAAGAAAACCCAGGATCCAAAAAAGGCTTTAGAAAACGTAAAGATATCATCCTCGAGATCAAGGGCGGGAACAAGAACAAGGAAAAGAAGACAAGGAGTTTTACATTCCTCTATTTCATCATCGCGATCATCGGTATCGTCGTCATCCACAGCTATCTTTCCTTCCGGTCCGAGATCAAAACCGTTCCTTACAGCGAGTTCAAAGGCCTCGTCGCCCAGGCAAAGGTCAGCGATCTCTTGATCGATAATGAAAAGATCCAGGGCACCCTGATGCAACAGGACGGCAAGAAGGTGAAATTCGTGACGAGCAGGGTCGACGACCCCGACCTTGTCAAAGACCTTCAGAAAGGTAATATTCAATTCTCCGGCTCTTTTGAGAACAAGCTCCTCCGAATCATTATTGAATGGATCCTTCCCTTCGCTATCATAATCCTCATATGGAACCTTCTTATGCGCAGAATGGGCGGTGCCCCCTCGGGCGTTCTGAACTTCGGGAAAAGCCGGGGGAAGATCTACGGGGAAGATGAGATAAAGATCACCTTCGGCGATGTGGCAGGTGTCGACGAAGCTAAAGAAGAGCTGCAGGAGATCATCGAATACCTCCGGTATCCTCAGAAGTTCCTCGACCTCGGGGGAAAGATCCCCAAGGGGATACTCCTCGTAGGACCGCCGGGCACCGGTAAGACGCTTCTCGCCAAAGCCGTCGCAGGCGAAGCGAAGGTACCCTTTTTCAGCTTGAGCGGGTCCGATTTTGTTGAGATGTTTGTCGGCGTCGGGGCAT
>DIFE01000107.1:0-12928 GCA_002418985.1 Deltaproteobacteria bacterium UBA5756 | reverse complement strand
GAACGCGAGCAGACGCTCAATCAGCTTCTTGCGGAAATGGACGGTTTTGATACCAAGACGGGCGTCATCATCGTGGGCGCTACAAACAGGCCGGAAATCCTTGACCCGGCCCTCTTGAGACCTGGCAGGTTCGACAGGCATGTCCTCGTTGACAGGCCCGATATCAAAGGGCGCGAAGAAATTCTCAAGGTCCATATCAGGGACGTCAAGCTTGCCAAAAACATTGACCTTTCCATCCTCGCCGCCAGGACCCCGGGCTTCGTCGGCGCCGATCTTGCGAATCTTATCAATGAAGCGGCCCTTCTCGCCGCAAGAAAGGGAAAGACCTCCGTGACAATGGCTGAGTTCGAAGAGGCCATCGATCGAGTTGTGGCGGGTCTTGAGAAGAAAAAGAGAGTCATGAGCAAGAAGGAGAAGGAGATCGTCGCCTACCACGAAACAGGCCATGCGCTTATGGCTGAATCGCTGGAAACCACAGACCCCGTCCACAAGATATCCATAATTCCGCGGGGTATCTCAGCCCTGGGCTACACAATGCAGCTTCCCACCGAAGACAGGTATCTTATGACAAGAACCGAGCTCCTCGACCGCATGTGCGTCCTTATGGGAGGCAGAATAGCGGAAGAGGTCATCTTCGATGAGATCTCCACCGGCGCCCAGAACGACCTGGCTCGTGCCACCGATATTGCGAGGTCCATGGTCAAGCAATACGGTATGAGTGAGAAACTCGGCCACATGACGTTTGAACAGGAACGCAAGCCCCTTTTCCTTGATATCATGCCCGGTGGCGGAACCAAGGAGTATAGCGAGGAAACGGCCCGTGAAATAGACAACGAGGTGAAGGCCATCATCGAACATTCCTACACCAGGGTCAAGGAAGTCCTTACCGACAAACGTGATCTTCTGGAACTGGTAGCCAAAACACTCCTCGAAAAGGAATCCATAGACGGCGAAGATCTCAGGAAAATGCTCAAAGAACACGCAGAGGGGGATCATGGTAACGAATCTGGATAAGAAACAGATCGATCTCATCAAGGAATCGCTATGCGTCTACGAGAAAGCCCTTGAATGCAAAGCCCTGCTTCGCCAGGGACAGCTTTTCTTTGCGAACATCGAAGACTTTGTCGATGACAGGGGCAGAAGCTGTCTTTTCAGGCTCAAGGAAATGTGCCACGATCTTTTCCGTAATTCCACCGAGGCAAGCTACAAGGAGAAACTCTTCGATATTACCGTCGGCTACACTTTTCACGGTGCGATGAAGCTTCGCGAAAACCTTTATCTCCTGGAGTATTACCAACCCCAGTGCGAAATGACGCTTCAGAACAGCCTCAGCGATCAGGAGAGAAAGATAGTCAACGAGATAGGCACGCTGGTGCGAAAGGCCCGGGCGCGTCTGAAAGAGGAGTTCAAAGAAATCGCCATACTTGCTGATGAACTTGTGAGGCAGCTCAAAGACCTCATCCTTTTGTACAAAGGGAACTACCTGCTGCCCCGCTTCCTGTACGAATACGATAAGACCCTCATAAAGATTTACGGGCGTAAGGGCTATGAAGAGATTTTGTTGACCGCCTACGAGAATGGCAGAGCGCTTCTCGTCTTTAAAACAGCGAACAGTTACCTGGAGAGCGAATATTTCGATAAGGCCCGAAAACTCTTCAAACGTGTAATCAGAACGGATAGCTCCAACAAAACAGCGTTCTTTCTCTACCTCTACGCGTCGGCAAACCATTTCTATTTCAAGAACATGTTTACAAGGGCCCTGGCGTTCGCCAAAGAGGCGGAAGATATAAAAAGTGTGGACAGTATCAGTGACAGGTACCGCCAGCCATTGACAAAGCTCATCACCGACCTGTCGAGAGAGACAAAGAAAAAACGGAGCTAACGAGGGGGGGACAATGCCCATCTATGAATACACCTGCCGCGCCTGCGGCCATGAGTTCGAGGTTATAATCTTCGGAAATGATGTGCCCGAATGTCCTGCATGCGGGGCCAAAGACCCGCAGAAGAACATGTCCTCCTTCGGCTTTTCGGCGGGAAACAAGTTTAAATCATCCGGCAAATCGGGTGGCTCCTGCGCCGGTTGCTCCTCGCCCAACTGTTCAAGCTGTTCGTGACCGATCGCGGCCTCCACACCACCCTCTAAGATGGACCTCACCCGGAAAATACTCAATCTCGTCAAAAAGGAAGGAATGATCCATGAGACGGACCGTGTCCTTCTCGGTTTCTCGGGGGGTGTGGATTCGGCGACCCTTCTCTTCATACTGACGGAAATCCGCAGGGAGATCCCCTTCGACCTGGCCGCCGCCCATGTAAACCACCTCCTGAGGCAGGAAGAATCCGAAAGGGACGAGGCATTCACCAGACAGACAGCCAGGGACTACGGCATCCCCTATTTCCTTGAAAGGGTGGATGTCAGGGGCTATGCGAAGTCCCGGGGCCTCTCGCTCCAACACGCGGGCAGGGACATCCGGTATCGTTTCTTTAATGAAACCGCGGACCGTGAAGGGTACACAAAGATCGCAATCGCGCACAACCTCGACGATCAAGTGGAGACTTTCCTCCTGCGCCTCGTCAAGGGAACGGGAATTCGCGGGTTGTCTTCAATACCTCCGGCACGGGACAGGATAGTCAGACCTTTTCTTAACACGTATCGGTCCGAGATCGCCGCATGCGCAGAGGCCGGGTCGATCGCATACGTCAGTGACTCTTCCAATGAGAAGACTGTCTATGAACGCAATTATATTCGCCACAGGGTCCTGCCGCTCCTCGATGAACTAAACCCGGCATTCAAAGAAAAGGTCGTCTCGCTCCTTGGGGATCTCACCGGGATAAACAGCTTTTTCGACGAAAGGAAGCGTGCCTTTCTGGCGAAGCATGTCCGGGAATGCGGCGGAGATATCCTCGTACCTGTCGGCCCCTTAAAACAACTGGATCAAGAGACACGGTTCAGGGCCATCAGCGATATCATCGCATCCCTGTCCCCTTCTTTTGTCCCCTTGAGGGAGCATATAAGGCTGATCGAGAAAGTCCTTGAATCTCAGAAGCCGAATCTGCGGCTCGATCTGGCATCGCCACTTCGGATGAAGAAAACCTACGACAGACTCGTATTCACCACCAAGGGACCGTCGTCACCCGCCACGGACAGTTACCCTTTACAGGAAGGGAAGAACTGCATTGCCCCCCTTGGTGCCACCATAGCGGTCAGGATCCTGAAAAAACCCCCTTCCTCGTATCCAACAAGTGTTTTCACGGCCTATTTTGACCTCGGCAAGATCGGCAGCCTCAGTGTAAGGACGTTCCGCAATGGCGACAGGTTTCATCCCCTGGGCATGCGTCAACCCGTCAAGATAAAGGATTTTTTCATATCCCGCAAGATCCCCCTGGAAGAGCGAAGGATTATCCCGCTTCTCGTCTCCGACGACACCATTATCTGGGTAGTCGGCCATCGTATTGACGATCGCTACAAGGTCGACGAGAATACGACTAAAGTCCTGAGGGTAACGGTGAAGAAATCCTGTCAACCATCTTCAATTTATGATTGACAGTTCATTCTCTCCTGGTGTAAAAAGTATCCGCTAATACCGGCCTCAACGGGGCACACTACTGCATTAAAGGAGTTCCCACATGTTATCTGGAAGAGCCGCCTCACTGAAACCTTCACCCACACTGGCCATCTCAGCAAAGGAAAAAGCGCTCAAGGCCCAGGGAATCGATATTGCCGGCTTCGGCGCCGGCGAGCCCGACTTCGATACACCTGCTCACATAAAGGAAGCGGCTATCAAAGCCATCAACGATAATTTTACCCGTTATACCCCCGTTACCGGCATCGATCCCCTCAAGGATGCAATAATCGAAAAATTCAACCGTGATAACGGACTATCCTACAAGCGCGAAGAGATCATCGTCTCCTGCGGAGGAAAGCACAGCCTGTACAACCTGTTTCAAGCCCTTTTCCAGGAAGGCGACGAGGTCATCGTCCCGGCCCCCTTCTGGGTATCCTATCCCCCGATGATCGAGCTTGCGGGGGGAACACCCGTCATCGTCGAAACCCGGGAAGAGGATGATTACCAGATTACCGGCAAACTTCTTGAGGAGTACCTGACCCCGAAGACAAAGGCGATTATTCTCAACTACCCTTCAAATCCCGTCGGGAGCGTCTTTTACCGCGAGAACCTGGAAGCCATAGGCAGGCTTGCGTTGGAACGCGGTTTCTTCCTCATCTCCGATGAGATCTACGAAAAGCTCGTTTACGATGAGTACAATCACGTGAGCATCGCCTCCATGGACAACGCCTTCAAGGAGAAGACCATAATATGCCACGGCGTTTCGAAGACCTACGCCATGACAGGCTGGAGAATCGGCTACAGCGCGGGCCCGGCCGCTATCATCAAGGCAATGGGAAACATCCAGAGCCAGAGCACGTCGAATCCCACCTCGATATCCCAAATGGCGGCTCTTGCGGCCCTCGGCGGCAAACAGGATTTCATCTCCACCATGGTGGCCGAGTTTAAAAAGAGAAAGGATTTTCTCGTAAGCAGCCTCAGGGAGATTGAAGGCGTGACCTGTTACGACCCCAGGGGGGCCTTCTACGTATTTCCCAATTTCAACGTCGTTCTTGGACGAAAATACAAAGGCCGCGTTGTTGATTCATCTACAACACTGACAGAAATACTCCTCGACGAATTTCACACCGCGGTCGTTCCCGGCATTGAGTTCGGCAAAGAGGGTTATCTGAGGTTGTCTTTCGCCACCTCCATGGACGTCATAAAAAAAGGCGTCGAGAGGATAAAAAAGGCGGTTGCATCCCTGGAATAGAACGTCCCCCAAATCCGGATCGATTTTCCTGAAGAGGGAACGGATGCGCTCCGTCGCATCGTTCCCTCTTCTTCTGTTCTACCCATTGGGTGAAAAACACCCCTACTTGTGATAAAATATAGTTACCGTAAAGATGAGCAACACAAGGAGGGTGCAATGGCAGATAAAGAATCCAGGAAACGTATCATATTTAAATTCAACGACGCCGGGGCCGGGCAGGTTTATATAGCGGGTTCCTTCAACTCCTGGGACCCGACGGTTCGTCCTCTTAAAAAAGACGCCAAAGGGGTTTGGAAAACGAGTATCACACTGCCCCAGGGGGCGCACCAGTATCGATTCATTGTCGATGGCCAGTGGATTGAGGATCCAGCCTCCGGTCATAAGGAGATGAATGAATTCGGCGGTTTCAACTCCGTCGTTCACGTCTAGCTTCCCGGAAACCGGCAGGTTTTGGAGCCATTTCGTTCATCATGGCTTCGTAAACAATTTATTTCAGGACTCCACGTTTGACTCTGTCAAATGTGTTAGTGGTTGAGCGTACCGACTGCCCGGATTGAACCGCGAATTCGGAAAATCTTAATAATCATCGTTTAGAGCATTGACATTAGTTATACAGACCGGGAGAGGGCCCGGCACAAGGGTACATTTGCCGGGCGCGCGGGTGTACCGGTAACCCAAAATCCGATTGTAATCGATGGCAAAAGTGAATATACTCTTGCCATCCGGACCAGGAGGCGAGTCATGCTTGAAGGACATATCTACAAGACGTTCGACCTTGAGCTCAAGGAGCTCAAGGAGAAACTCCTCTATGAAGGCGGACTGGTTGAAAAAGCTATCAGTAACGCTATCAAGGCGCTTCTCGAACGCAACTCCGAGCTTGCCGACAAGGTCATCGAAGACGACCCCATCATTAACGCCCTCGAGGTCGAGATCGATGAGTTCTGTCTCAAACTCCTGGCTCTGCGGCAGCCTGCGGCGCGTGATCTGCGCTTCATCACTACGGCGATCAAGATCAACTATGACCTTGAACGCATCGGCGACATGGCCGTAAATATCTGCGAGAGGGTCCAGGAACTCAATCAGGAACCCCAGCTCAAACCCTACATAGACCTTCCCATGATGGCCGACACAGTGCAGATGATGCTCAAGGAGAGTCTCGACGCCTTCGTCAAGGAAGATGTCGCCACCGCGCGAAAGGTCACCAAGGACGACCAGAAGGTCGATCAATTGCTTGACCAGATCTTTCGGGAACTGCTGACTTACATGATGCAGGACATGCGGACCATATCGCGGGCAACGCGGGTGCTTTTCATCGCCAAATACCTGGAGCGGATGGCCGACCACGCCGTCAATATCGCCGAACTGGTCATCTTTCTCGTGGAGGGCAAGATAATACGACATTCCAAGGACCCCCAGGAATAAAATATGCGTCTCAGACGTTGGGCCATCATACTACCTCTGCTGTGTGCATTTCTTGTCTCCTGTTCCCCCAATTCCAATGACAGGCCCGGCCGGAAGCATACTATAACTATTGCCGGCTCCACTTCGGTCATGCCTTTCACGGAAAAACTGGCCGAACACTTCGTGGTGGACCACAAGAACTTCATCATCGACGTGCAGGGAGGGGGTTCCACGGCCGGCATCCAGGCCGTGATCAACAACACTGTCGATCTTGGGATGTCCTCGAGGGAATTGAAGGAAGGGGAAAAGACACTCAATACGATCACCATCTGCCATGATGGGATCGTGGTGGTCGTCCATCCCGAAAACCCCGTCACTGAAATGGGTCTCGACCAGGTACGCCAGATCTTCAGCGGCCGTATCTCAAACTGGAGCCAGTTGGGTTGGAAGGACAGGAAGATAGATGCCGTTTCGCGAGAGGAAGGATCCGGGACCCGAAGCGCTTTCGAAGACCTGGTCATGAAAGGCAAAGAGATCAATGACGCCACCATGGTTCAGGACTCCAACGGCTCCGTAAAGGAAGTCGTCGCCACCGATCCCTATGCCATCGGATACATCTCCATGGGCCTTGTCGACAAGAAGGTGAAACCCGTTGCGATCGACGGAGTAAGCCCGTCCATAAAAACCATCAAATCCGGCCGCTATAAGATCGTGCGGCCTTTCCTTTACATAACCAACGGCGAATTGGAGCCGAAGGCCAGACAGTTCGTCGATTACATCCTTTCCAAAGAAGGACAGACCATACTAAAGAACGAAGGGCTCGTGGGGTTCTATGATTGACAGAACTGTTTTCAAGGAGCGATTCGTCAAGTGGGTGCTCGTTGCCTTTGCTCTCTCGTCGCTTCTCTTTCTTTTTCTCATCTTCCTCTTTATCCTTGCCGAGGGTCTGCCTCTGTTCCTCAAGGTGGGGGTCAAGAACATCATCTTCGGCTTCAAATGGGCTCCGACCAAGGGTTATTTCGGCATCTTCCCGATGATCATATCCTCCTTCCTCGTCACCATCGGGGCGCTTGTCATCGGCGCACCCATGGGTCTATCCTGCGCAATTTACCTGTCGGAGTATTCGGGGAAGAAGATGAAGATGTTCCTCAAACCGGCCCTCGAATTGCTGGCCGGAATTCCTTCTGTCGTCTTCGGCTTTCTCGGCGTCATCTACATCGTGCCTCTCGTAAGGAATTATCTCGGGGGATCGGGATTTTCACTCATATCCACATCCCTCGTGCTCGGCGTTATGATCCTGCCGACGATCATCAGCATTTCCTTCGACGCCCTGGTCAGCGTTCCCAAGACCTACCGGGAAGGCTCAGCCGCCATGGGCGCGACAAAATGGCAGACAATATACAAGGTCATCATCCCCTCCGCCAAATCGGGCATACTGGCAAGCTTCATCCTGGGCATGGGCAGGGCCATAGGGGAAACGATGGCAGTCATCATGATTGCCGGCAACGCCCTCAAGATACCAGGAAGCATCCTGGACCCCTTGAGGACACTCACGGGCAACATCGCCCTGGAACTCGCCTACGCCACGGGCGACCACCGGCTCGGACTCTTTTCGACGGGCGTGGTCCTCATGGTCATAATAATGATACTTAATTATATCGCCAACTTCGGAATAAAGAGGAAAATCGCAAAATGAGAATCAACCCCCGAATAATCAACCGGCTCGTACGGATGGGGCTCAATGTCCAGGCCTTCTTCACGGTCGGGATTCTCATCATCATCATCGCGATAATATTCTTCAAGGGTTTTCCCCACATGAGTTTCGCTTTTATCTTTTCCTTTCCCGAGGACATGGGAAGGGAGGGCGGTATTTTCCCATCCATAGTCGGTACGATACAACTCGCCCTGCTGTCGATCCTTTTTGCCACGCCGCTTGGTCTCGGGACGGCAATCTTCCTGACCGAGTATACACGGGAGTCCCTTTTCACGAAGTTGATCCGTTTCGGCGTCGAATCCCTGGCCGGTATCCCGTCGATTCTTTACGGCCTGTTCGGATTCATCTTCTTTGTGATCAAGCTCAAGATGGGCTGGTCCCTTCTTGCCGGCGTGCTGACGATGACCATCATGATCCTCCCCACCATCATCAGGACCTCCGAAGAGGCAATACGGGCTGTTCCCCGCCAGCTCAGGATCGTCAGCTATTCGCTGAGCGCGAGCAAGTGGGAGACGATAAAAAAGGTTGTTCTGCCCGCCGCGATGCCGGGGATACTCACCGGGATCATGCTCAGTATCGGGCGCGCCGTGGGCGAAACAGCGGCAATCATCTTCACCATGGGAAGCTCGCTGAGACTTCCCCTTTCGGTCATGGACTCCGGCAGAACCATGGCGGTCCACTTTTATATCCTGGCCCGGGAAGGCATCTCCATGGAAAAGGCGTACGGAACAGCCGTGGTGCTGGTTCTGAGCATCCTGCTCATCAATATACTCGCTTATTACATCATGAATAAGGCTATTGCACGGTATTCATAGGGAAAAATGGACACCAAGATCTCTACAGACAGACTAAAGGTATTTTTCGGCAAAGCACAGGTGCTGAAAGAAATTACGATAGCGGTCCATAGAAACACCATCACCGGCTTTATGGGACCTTCGGGCAGCGGCAAGTCGACTCTTATTTCCGTCATCAACCGCATGATCGATTTCGAAAACAACGTCAGGATCGAGGGAGATGCCGCGATCGACGGCACGAGTATCCTCGACGGGAGTATCAATCCCATCGAACTGCGCAGGCGCGTCGGCACCGTTTTCGCCGTCCCCATCCCCCTGCCCCGCTCCATATTTGAAAACATCGCCTATGGACCGAAATTAAAAGGTACGACCGACCGGACCAGCCTTCACCATATCGTTGAAGACAGTCTGAAAAAGGCCTTCCTCTGGGATGAGGTAAAGGACAGGCTGAGCACATCGGCTCTGAAGCTGTCCGGAGGGCAGCAGCAAAGACTTTGTCTTGCCCGTACTCTGGCGCTGAAACCGGAGATCATTCTCCTCGACGAACCATGCTCGGGACTCGACCCTGTCTCCACTGCCAAGATAGAAGACGCCCTGAGCGAGTTGAAGTCGGAATACACCATCATACTCGTATCCAACAATACGAAACAAATCGCCCGGATCAGCGACTTTTCGGCCTTCTTCTACCTTGGCGAACTTATTGAATACAATACCACGGAAAAGGTGTTCACCACACCGGCCGAGAGCAAGACCGAAGATTACATACAGGGAAAATTCGGATGATCGATAATTTCGCCCTTCGAACGAAGAACCTCAACCTCTATTATGGAGATTTCCATGCACTGAAGAACGTCGATTTCCAGGTTTACCCCAATGCCATCACGGCGCTTATAGGCCCGTCGGGATGCGGAAAGTCGACGCTTCTGCGGTGTTTCAACCGCATGAACGATCTTCAGGATGACGTCCGCATCGAGGGCGAGATCTACGTCCACAACGAACGGCTGGAAGATATCGACATCATCAACCTGAGAAAGAAAGTGGGCATGGTCTTCCAGCGCCCCAATCCTTTTCCTTTCACGGTCTATGAAAACATGGTGTACGGCCTGAAGGTTCACGGCATGGGCAGCCGAAAGACCATGAGGGATATCGTCGATCGCTGTCTCCACTCCGTGGGGCTCCTGGACGAACTCAGAGACAAGCTCCATGCCCCTGCTCTGGACCTTTCCGAAGAGATGAAACAGCGCCTGTGCGTAGCCCGCCTCCTCACGGTGGAACCGGAGATCATCCTCCTCGACGAACCCTGCTCCGCTCTCGACCCGATCGCCACCATGAGAATAGAAGAACTCATGATGGAACTGAAGGAGCGTTACACCATACTCATAGTCACCCACAACATGCAGCAAGCCGCCCGCGTCTCCGACCACACAGGCTTCATGCTGCTCGGTGACCTGGTGGAATTCGGCGATACCTCCCAGATATTCACCTCTCCCCGGGATGAAAGAACCGAGGGATATATTACGGGAAGATATGGGTAATGATAATAGGTAATGGGTTATAGGTTATGGGTTAGGGGAAAAGCGTTTTTTCCTGTGGCCTATCATCTGTCCCCTCTCCTGTGCGCTTCGTCATTGACATGTTTCGGGAAGCATAGTACTTTTCTCCTAAAAAAGACCAGGGGGACGGTATGGGGAATTTCCTCGAAATTATCGAATGGTTTGATGACACGGGCAAGGAGATTGCACACAGGGTACCCGAAGAGGGTTCCGGGGACATCAAGTACGGGGCGCAGCTCACCGTCCGCGAAAGCCAGGCGGCGATCTTTTTTTACGAAGGAAAGGCTTACGATGCCGTTGGGGCCGGGCGGTATACGCTCTCCACGCTGAATATTCCCATCATTACAAAGTTATTGAGCCTTCCCTGGGGCTTCACAAGCCCCCTTCGTGCCGAGGTATATTTCCTCAACACGAAGACCTTTACAAACCTTGCATGGGGAACAAGAGATCCCGTCGCCTTCAAGGATTCCGCACTCGGTCTTATCAGGCTCCGCGCTTTCGGCATGTTCAACATCAGGGTTATCCAGCCGTCGCTGTTCATCAACACCCTTGTGGGAACAAAGGCCTCCTATACCGTCGAGGACATCGAGGACTACCTGGGAAAGGTCGTACTCTCCCGTTTCAATGACTATCTCGGCAACAATCTTGATACTCTCCTCAACCTGCCGGGACAATATGATGTCATGTCGGCCGGACTGACCGAGGTGCTGGAAAGGGACTTTTCCCACTTCGGCATCCAGCTCTCCGGTCTTTACATCAATTCTATCACCCCGCCCCAGGAGGTCCAGAAGGCCATCGACGACAAGAGCAAACTCGCCATGTTCGACGATCTCAACAGGCTTCTCAAGATGAAGGCCGCCATGGCGATGGAAAGCGCCGCGCAGAACCCCGGCCAGGCTGGCGCAGGTCTCGGAATGGGGCTCGGTTTCATGATGCCCGCCATGTACGCGGAGAGCTTGAAGGCGGCTTCCCAGCCCGCCGACACGATCAAATGCCCTGAATGTCAAAACCCCATCGCCAAAGATGCGTATTTCTGTCAATCATGCGGCCACCACCTGCTTGTGGTTTCCCAATGCTCCCATTGTTCGAAGAATCTGCCCGCGCGCGCAAGGTTCTGTCCTTCCTGCGGGCAAAGCGTCGACCAGGAGGCGCAGCCGCCCAGGTGCCCTCATTGCGGATCTGTAAATCTCAAGGGTTCAGTCTTCTGTAATCACTGCGGCGAGAAGATCTGACAACGATGCAGATTGAGCACCAGTGTCCCCAATGCGGCGGCCCGGTCATCCTCGAAGAGACGGACAGGCTGCTCACCTGCGGTTTCTGCAGGACGAGGCTCTTTATCCAGCCGCGGGACTATTTCCGGTACTGCCTTTCCCCTTCGGACCCCTTCCTTGAAGACATCATCTATGTCCCTTACTGGCGATTCAGGGGTATGCATTTTCTCTGCAAAACGAGTGGCATCAAAGATGGAATCATAGACAAAACCTTCCTCGCCGTCCGGAAGAAGGGTCTGTCCGCCACACTCGGCATAAGGCCCCAGGCGTTGAAAACAAGGTTTTTGAAACCCATTGAGAAGACGATATTCCTAAAACCCGGAATCGTATTCGACAGGTCTTCTGCGGAAACGAAAAAGGCTATTACCTATGAACTTGTCCGTATACCCGAAACCCGCTTTGTCCGGGGAGGAAGGAATGGGGAATACATAGAGGTCTCCGACACGCGCCTGGAAGTCAAGGAAGAGCGCGTCCACGCAGAGGCCTTCGTGGCTGACACGGTGAGTATCGTGTATGCACCCTTTTATGCGCGCAACGGAAAGCTCTTCGACGCCATCACGAATGAAACGATCGATTCCGACCCTCTCGATGACCCCTCGGACACCGAGACATTTTCAGGAGACTGGCAGGTAAATTTCCTGCCCACCATCTGCCCCAACTGCGGATGGGACACGATCGCCGAAAGAGACAGCTGCATCATGTTCTGCTCGCAATGCAGCAGCGCCTGGGAGGCCGAAGGAAAAGGCTTCAAACGCATAGCCTATAGAACGGCCACATCAGACAAAGTCGCCGATAAACCGAAGACCTACCTGCCCTTCTGGCGTATCAGGGCCGATATCGAAGGGGTAAAACTCGCCTCCTATGCCGATCTTATCAAATTCGGAAACCTTCCGAAGGCCCCGAGACCGGAGTGGGAAACTAAGCCCTTCTATCTGTGGGTTCCCGCCTTCAAGACAACACCTTCCGCCTTCCTTAGGGTGGCAAAGCAATTCACGATAGCCGATCCCGATACAACGTCAGACCCCCTGCCCCGGGAACCGATCTTTCCCGTAAACCTCCCCGTGCAGGACGCCCTCGACACCATACTAATGATTATCGCCGACATAGCCTTGAGGAAAAAAGACGTCCTCCCTCGCCTGCCCGACATAAAGACACGTGTACAGGAAACTCTCCTCGTCCTCGTCCCTTTCGCCGAAACAAACCACGAGTATGTCCAACCAGACATAAACTGCGGCTTCATGAAGAACGCCCTGGAATGGGGAAGAAGGATTTAGGGGACAGGTGATAGGTAATGGGTAATAGGTGATAGGAAAAGAAGATATCCTTCCCATAACCCATCACCTATTACCCATTACCACTGCTGTCCAAAATAACCCACTT
>DIFE01000139.1:7191-9784 GCA_002418985.1 Deltaproteobacteria bacterium UBA5756 | reverse complement strand
TTCCTCCGTCATTCCGGCGCAGGCCGGAACCCAGGAGAGATTACGGATAAGGAACCACCATACGAAGGGACATCCCAACCATCCTCTTTAAGCACTTTTATGGCGCTTTATATATACGTATGTTTCCTGCTGTATGAGAGATCTTCCTGGTTTCCGGCCTTCGCCGGAATGACGGAGGAAGCACTTGAAACCTTATTCTATCCTTTTTTGCTTTTCGATTCGATCTTCGGCTCCTGGCGTTTCAGTGTCTCCAAAAGTTCCATCGCGTTGCTGGGAGCGTATCCCATGGCGTCGTTGTTGAAATAGACGAAGACGTCCAAACCGTTATCGAGGTAGCCGCGTATTCTCAGCGCATCCCGCTCAAGCGCCTCGTGTGAATATGATGAGGCGTAATTGCCCTCCTCGCCGTGGCGTCTCATATAGACGAAACCGGCGGTGACCGGCAGGTCATCGAGAAGTCGCGGCCAGTCCGCCATACACAGGGCAACGCCGCGATTCCTGCACATCTGCTCTATTTCCTTGTTCACCCATGTGCTGCTGCGAAATTCAAAGGTATTCCAGACGGGGTACTTATCGAGGAGGACCAGGAATTTGTTCAGCCTGTCCCTGTCGAATGTGAAACCGGAAGGAAACTGCCAGAGGACTGCGGCAAGCTTTTCCTTGAGCGTAATAGCCCTCGCGAAGAATTCATCCAAAAGGCTTTCGATATCCTTGAGCCTCTTGAGGTGCGTGATCAACCGGCTGCCTTTCAGCGAAAATGAAAAGTCAGCCGGCGTTTCGTGGTACCATTTTGCAAAGGTTTCCGTCGTGGGGAGGCGGTAGAAGGTAACATTCAACTCCACCGTCGGAAAAACCCCTGAATAATGGGCAAGCCACTTGCGTCCCGGCAATTCGCCTGGATAGAAAGTCCCCTTCCAATCCTTATAGCTAAACCCGCTGCATCCTATCAGCACCCTCGCCATTGGAATATACTAATCACTTTCCTGAAAAGCTAAAGAGACCGTATGACGTCCTTCGGCCGCCAGCGCCGCTATCGCAACCCTTCTTTTCGGGGTCCTGCCGTGCTAGAATAACACCTGGCCCGAGGACCGGGTATACAACAATGAACGTTCTTCTCATATCAGCCAATCGCACGGAAATCAACATGCGTGCTATGCCTTTGGGGCTTGCGTTTGTGGCCGAAGCTGTGCGGAGACAGGGACATGCGGTGAATATGCTGGATCTCGTCAGGGTCGACGACGTCAAGACGGGTCTGGTGAGAGCCATCGGTGAGTTCAAGCCTGATGTCATCGGCATCTCCATCAGGAATATCGACGACCAGACGATGCGCCACGCCCGGTTTCTCTACGAGGACGACAAAAGGGTCATCGCCCTCGTCAAAAGTCTGGCCGACTGTCCCGTCGTGCTGGGCGGGGCTGGATACAGCATGTTCCCTGATGTCATCCTGGCGGATTCCATGGCCGATTTCGGGATAGAGGGTGAAGGGGAGACAGCTTTTATTCGTCTTCTGGGAAGGCTCGAAAAAAGCGAGTCTCCGGAAGGCCTGCCCGGGGTGCACGTCAAGGGCGGGAGCACCGCTAACGCCAGGGAATTGATCAGAAACTTCGATGATTTTCCCCTTCCCGACCCGGACCTTATCCTGGAGGGCCCCGTCGCCGCTGATGATACCTGGATACCGGTCCAGACAAGACGCGGCTGCGCCATGGACTGCAGTTATTGCTCCACGGCATCCATCGAGGGCAGGATACTCAGGAAGCGAGCCGTGGGCAGCGTCGTAGAATGGATCTCGAAGCTGGCGGCCCGCGGCGTGCGACAGCTCTATTTCGTTGACAACACGTTCAACCTGCCGCGGTCATATGCGATGAAGCTTTGCAGGATGATGACCGATGCCTCCCTGGATGTGAAATTCAGGTGCATCATCTACCCCTGGCGGCTAGATGAAGAACTGGCTGCCGCCATGGCCCGGGCCGGGTGTGTTGAGGTATCCGTGGGGTCGGAAAGCGCCGATGAGGAGGTGCTGCGACGGATGAACAAGCGTTTCCGCCGCAACGACGTGGCCGAGGTTTGCAGGCTTCTCAAGAAATATGGAATAAAGCACATGGGATTTCTCATGCTGGGTGCGCCGGGCGAAACCAGGCAATCCGTAACAGAGAGCCTGGCTTTCGCCGATTCCCTCGATTTTGACGCCCTCAAGGTCTCCGTCGGCATCAGGATATACCCCGGCACGGCCCTCGCCGAAGAGGCCCTCAAGGATGGGATCATCGCACCCGGCGACACCCTGCTAGAACCCCGCTTCTACATCACCCCCGGTCTCGACGAGGAATGGATCCGCCAAACAGTAGCCCAATACGCCGCAACCCACCCCAACTGGATCACCGCCTGATCGAAAAACAAGCGGTGCCCTTCCGGCAAAGACAAAAGATTGTCTCACGTTTATCCCGTAACAAACGCGAAAGATTAAAAGATTGTCTCACGCCCGCTTCACCCCCTTTTAGGGGGCTCGCTGGAGGCATTAAAGAGAGTATAGGAGGAAGCCAAAAGACTTCCCGGGAATTTGAGAAGACGGAAATTCCCGGGAATCTTCGATCCCGCT
>DIFE01000139.1:0-7094 GCA_002418985.1 Deltaproteobacteria bacterium UBA5756 | reverse complement strand
GGATCTGGACGCAATTCTTTTAGGCTTCCTCCCATCCTCTCTTCATTGCCTCCAGTGAGGAGCGCCAGCAACAATACGGGCGTGAGACAGTCTTTTAGTCTTTCCCGTTTTTTGCCTCTAATCATCGTGACACGGGACACTCATCTTTGATAGAATGGGTGGGCATGCGCAAATCGTTTATTGAGATCAATGCGGAGTTTCAGAAGGCCCTTGATATCATGGAGGACACGAACCACCATGTGTTCATCACGGGCAAGGCGGGTACGGGGAAGTCTACGCTCCTCGAGTACTTCAGGCAGAATACACGCAAGGAGGTGGCTGTTCTCGCACCCACGGGGGTCGCCGCCATTAATGTGCAGGGGCAGACAATCCATTCGTTTTTCGGTTTCAAACCGAGCATCACCCCGGAAAAGGTCAAGAAGATCGGCGGACCGGAAAGCAAGATCTATAAGGAGTTCGACACCATCATTATCGACGAGGTCTCGATGGTACGGGCCGATCTGCTCGACTGCGTGGAGAAATTCATGCGCCTCAACGGCCCCTACCGCAAGCAGTGGTTCGGGGGTGTCCAGATGATCTTTGTCGGCGACCTCTATCAGCTTCCACCGGTTGTCGCATCTTCCGAAAGGGAGATATTCACCCACCGTTACGAGTCGCCTTATTTCTTCTCGGCACAGGTGTTCAGGGAAAAGACATTCGCAATGGAATTCATCGAGCTGGAAAAGGTCTACCGTCAGACCGAGCAGGACTTCATCGAGCTGTTGAACGCCATTCGGAACCGGACCTGCACCGATGACGATATCGAACGACTCAACAGGAACCACCGGCCCGATGCCGCGGCGTCGGCGGGCGGATTCTGCATTACCCTGACGAGTACCAACGATCTTGCGGCAAAGCGAAACCTCGAGATGCTCGAAGCCCTTCCCGACCGCTCCTTTACGCTTGCGGGCAAAACAAGCGGATTATTCGACCGCTCCTCACTGCCGGCGGAAGAAACGCTGACTCTAAAACCCGGGGCCCAGATAATGCTCGTTAACAACGACAAATTCGGCCGCTGGGTAAATGGTACGCTGGGCGTCGTTCGAGGCGTCGGCGGGGTCGACGGCGAGGAGGATCGGGTCCTTGTGCGGCTTGACGACGGCAAAGTCGTAGAGGTAACGCCGAATACGTGGGAGCTCTTCGAATATCAGTACGACAGGAAAACAAAAAAGATCTCGACGAGGACGACGGGCACTTTCACCCAGTACCCCATCCGTCTCGCCTGGGCGGTAACCATCCACAAAAGTCAGGGAAAGACGTTCGACCGCGTCGTAATAGACATGGGCCGCGGTGCCTTCGCGCATGGCCAGGTCTACGTCGCCTTGAGCCGCTGCACGAATTTCGACGGCATCGTCCTGACGAAGATGATCAGCAAGAATCACATACGGATGGACTGGCGAGTGGCGAAATCCCGTACCATGTACCAGTATCAAAAGGCCGACGAGCGCTCAAGCTACGACGATCGAAGCGCAATCATCATGGACGCCATCAGGCGCGACCTCGCCATCGAGATCATCTACCTGAAGCCCAACGACACCAAATCACGAAGAACAATACGCCCGCTGTCGATAGAACCGATGGAATTCAAGGGAAAGTCCTTCGAGGGCCTTCGAGCCTATTGCTGTCTCAGAAACGAAGAACGAACCTTCCGGATCGACCGTATCCTCGAGATCAACTATGTAACGTGAACAACAGTCTCGTATCTTCAGGCCCTGTCCAGGATCTCCCTTATCGTTTGGAGGAGTTTTACGGGGGAGAGGGGTTTGGGGAGGAAGTCCACTTCTTCTTCGGCGATGCCCTTGTCCAGCCTGGTGTCTCGTGTGTGGCCGCTCATGAAGAGGACCTTTGTGTTCGGGTTGATCCTTGTTATCTCTTCGTAAGCCTCCCTGCCATTCTTCCTGGGCATTACGGAGTCCAGGATGACAAGGTCGATTCCGCTGTTTGCCGTGAACATCTCCACCGCGGCCTGGCCGTCGCCGGCTTCCAGGGTTTGATAGCCATGTTTCCTCAGCACCTCCCTGATGAGGTTCATTACGGCCTCGTTGTCTTCGGCTATGAGGACAGTCTCATTTCCCCCTCTTATTTCGGGGACTACCGGTTGTTCCTCCTTCGCCGCGGGCTCGGCCAGGGGGAAATACATGCGGAAGGTCGTTCCTTTGCCGGGCTCGCTGTAAACGTTGATGTAGCCGTTGTGCTGCGACACGATGCCGTAGACCGTGGCGAGGCCGAGCCCCGTCCCTTTCCCGATTTCCTTCGTGGTGAAGAAAGGATCGAATATGCGCTCCCGTGTTCTCTCATCCATTCCGGCGCCTGTGTCAGAAACGGCGATCATGGCGTATTGCCCGGGTTTCCCGAACCCGTGGGCTTCCAGGTAATAGCCATCCATTTCCATGACACCCGTCTCGATGGTGAGTGTGCCGCCTTTAGCCATGGCGTCACGGGCGTTGCTGACAAGGTTGAAGAGGATCTGGTCTATTTCGGTGGCGTCCGCGAGGATCGTCGTGTCCGTCCCGGCAAGTATCAGCCTGAAATCTATGTCTTCGGTAAGGAGCCTTCTCAATAACTTTTGCGATCCTCTTACGGCTTCATTGAGATTGAGAGGCCGTAAGGAAACGGTTCGATGGCGGCTGAACGCGAGCAGACTCTGGGTCAGGTTGGCAGCCTTCTGAGCCGCGGAAAGGATCTGCTCCACGTGGGATTTCACTACGCTCCGGTCCGCTACTTCCTGCTGGACGAGACTGGCGTACCCCATGATGGTCGTCAGAATGTTGTTGAAATCATGGGCCACGCCTCCTGCCAGATTGCCGATGGCCTCCATCTTCTGAAACTGACGGAGCCGGTCTTCGAGGCGCTTGAGTTCGGTCATATCCTCGCAAACCATAAGATGGACGCCGGAGGTAAGCCGGAGGGGTACAAAGGTTATCAGCTTCTGTCTTCCGTCGCCACAGGTAACGTTAAAGGTCCTGGGTTTTCTTTCACCGGGCTCGTTTCCGACGAAATCCTCCATCCATGCGGCTATCACCAGCGCCCTGTATTCCTTGTCCGGATACGCCTTTCTGAACCATGTGCGGCCATCGGGCACTTCGTCAAGACGGTAACCGAACATCTCCCTGAACTTGGTGTTCACGTAGGTAAAGATGCCTTCCCGGTTAATGAGCACCATCCCGACAGGAGCATTTTCGGAAAGGATCCGAAGCTTTTCCTTCTCCTCCTTCAGAGCCTCTTCCGCCATCTTTCGTTCTGTCAGGTCAACACCAACACCGAAAAAGTACTGCAATCCGTCCTGTTCGTCCTTGACGGACCTGCCATGCCACTCCACAAGGAGCCGGCGCCCGTCACTCGTGAGGAGATGGTTCTCACAACGCACCGGCTTGTTGGAAGCCATGATCTGCGTAAAGATTTCCCGAAGGGCTTCCTGTTCTTCCGGGGGAACAAAAGTCGACAGATAGTCCCCTGCGGCTACCTCCTCCATTGTATAGCCGAGTGCGTCCAGCATCGACTGATTCATGAGGAGAGTCTTTCCGTCGCTGCTCAAGGCGACAAAAAAAGCCGGGGATGTCTGCAGGAGAGTCCTGTTGAACTCCATCTCGTCCCTGATCAATATCTGCGTGATCTTGTGCTCTGTTACATCCTCAATGGTCCCTTCGTAATGGAGCACCTTCCCTTCTTTGTCCTTTATTGCCCGCCCATTCAGGGAAACCCATATGATCTTCCCGTCGCGTCGTTTGAGCCGGACTTCCCGGTTCTCCACAAACCCCTCTTTCTCGATGCTGGCTTCAAAAGCACGCCGGTCTTCGGCGTCAGCATAGAGCTGTTTGCCGATATCGGACATGGATTGTATCAACCTTTCCGGCGAGTCGTAACCGGTTATCCGTGCAAAAGCCGGATTCACACTCATGAAGCGGCCATCCGGGGTCGACTGGTATATACCTTCAACGGCGTTCTCGAAGATCGAGCGGTACCTGGCTTCGCTTTGTATCAATGCCTCTTCGGCATCCATACGTCTGCGTGCCTCACTCAGAACAGCCCAGGATTTGACCGTGTAGAATACAAAAACGAAGAGCCCGGCAACAAGGAGCCCGATGATCGCGAACCAGCGGTTGCGAAACCCCTTCATCGCGGCGAGGGCCTCGTCTTCCGGTGTGGCCACTACGATCGACCAGAAGGTGTCCCCGACATTGATCGGCATGTAGACCGCGTGTTTCAGAATTTTTTTCGTTTCCTGTTTGGCGATAAAATCGTAGTCGTAGGTGGTAACCCCCGACCTGCCCTTCATCATCTCTTCCGCCATCGCGATGACGCTGGGAAAACGACCTGACGTCTCATATATGGAGACGCCGATATGGCCGGGAACCGGGCAGTACAGTTCCGTGCCCTGGCGGTTAAGGACCCATGCATAGCCCGTCTGTCCGATCCGGATGGGTTTAAGATACTTCTCGGCGAGGACATCGACGGAGACAATAACCGACACCGACCCGTTGAATTTGCCTTTTTTCAGTACGGGGTAATGGACGGCCACCGATCTTTCGACACCTTTCACGGTGGTAATGACGTCGCTTACAACCGGAGTGAGATCGCCTTTCATTTTTTGAAAAAAATCCCGATAGGGCACGTCAGACCCCTGGAACTTTTCATTGTTGGGAACGGTGTAGATGAACCTTCCCCGGGAGTTCACCAGGGTGATGGATTTGATATCATCTCTGCTTGCTTCGTACATGTCGCGGAGGGTTCTCTTGCCTTCCTCATTGAGATTGATGATGTCCTCGTGCCTCGTCAGGTGACCAAGCAACTTCAGATATTGATGAAAAAAGGCCTCGATCCCGGCCCGGGCCTGCCCGGCATGGGCCAGCTGCTGCTTGTTCAATTCCTCTATGGCATCATTTTTTACCCGTTGATATGTGGTAAAGAAAAGGTAAAAACAGGCAACTACGAAGATCAGAATGGAGGTCAGAAACAGCCAGCGTTTCAAAGCTTTTTCCTCGCTTCTCCGCGTACCGCCGCTTCGCGGAGGCAATTTCCCTGTTCCCGGCTGTTTTTCGGGAAGACTGTTGTCAGCATCAAACGGTACAGCGAGATTGTAAACAAATTCCCGACAAATGCCAACTTATTTCATCCACCGTTTCCCGGCAATCAGCGCGCTGCATCGAACTATCGATATCCCTCATCCCTGTTCCGAAACACGCGGTGCAGTGTCTTCTTAACATATGATCGCCATCCTTACAGTTTTGTTAAGAGGACTCCGATCCGTCAGTGGGGCACTTGTAAGTTCTCGATCCGCCCGTGTCGTCCCGCTGAACCAGCGACGCGGTGTTGTGCGATATGTGAAACGACAGCGGATGACAGCTGATCTTGACTTCAAGCGAAAGGGTTCACAGTTTTTCACGATATGGCTGCACATTCCGGGAGGTAAATCCAGCCCGGATCGGAACCGATACCAGGAGGATACTATGCCACCTTATAAAGGGACACAGGACAAACCAGCACCTGCGACACTGGAAAAGGACGACAAAGAGGTAGTCGCCAAAGAGACCGGAAGCGATCTCCTCGATGAACTTGAATCCTTTATGGACAGAAGTATGGCGGAGCTGGACGCGGGATACAACGAGGAATTTTCGAGGCTGGAGCAAATGATGGATGAAGGTTCGAACGAGAAGTCGGATGTAAAAGCAGGGCAAACGGACAAAATGGAAACGAAGCTGAAGGAATGCGAAACAGCGATACGGATTCTGCAAGAGCGACTCGGTAAATCAGAAGAAGAAGCCAAAACGCAATGTGCCGCGGAAATTGAGGCGCTGCAGAATAAGCTTCAGGCCGCGAGGCGGCAAATGTGCAACCTGAGGGAATCCGGTGATGAAGGATGGGCCCTTGTAAAGGAAGGGTTGTTTCGCGTCGTCAGGGACCTCACGGGAGCCGTGAAAAGTTCGGTGGCCCGGTTAAGAAAAGCAAATGAGGTCCGGCATTGATACCGGCGCGACAGAAACTCTTTCATCCTGGCCCCGGGGATTAAGTTCATCGGGGGGCGACGTCGGACGCCGTGCATCAGGAATGGACAACGCCCCGCGTGAAGGCGATGTTGACAAACCCTACGTAGAGACCTAGGGTGTTTCAAGTGGTTTTTTCACACATTCTCGATGTCAGGGTCCCGGACCCGGGGAGGCGTTATGACAAACGTAACAAAGATTCTGGTGCCCACGGATTTCTCGGAACATTCCGCCAGGGCTCTTTCAAGGGGCGTTGATATTGCAAAGCAGAATGGGGCGGAGATCGTGCTCCTGCATGTCGTCGACCAGGACATCCATGCATGCACCATGGATTACTGTATGCAGGAAGAAGAGGTAGAAAGACAAAGGGAGGCGATGATCGAAGGGGCAAGAGATCGTGTCCGCAAAAAAGCTGCCCGGTTCTCGTCATCCGGCGGAATCAATATCTCAGCGGAGGTCGTCGAGGGCATCCCCTACGAGGAGATCCTGAAATTTCAGGATCTGAACAAAGTAGACCTCATCGTTATCGCCACCCATGGCAGGTCGGCCATAGCGAAATATTTCCTTGGCAGCGTGAGCAGCAACGTCCTCAAGGGCGCGAAATCCGAGGTCTTGCTCGTCAGATAAATAAAGCCGAGGGACTTCCGGCCAACTTTGAACCGCTCGTAATCAATGATCTCATGGGGCTGACCATACGATGGTTAAAAAGGAGCCCGGGTTCGGTCACGCTATGATCTCGTTCGAACCCTTAAATCACCCCGCCCGCTCAACCGGTAAAATGCGTCTACTCGTATGTAGAATCCGTCTCAGGGAGGAAGCCATGAAGAAGGAAAGAAAGATTCTGATGTGGGTTCAAAAGTCAGGTACCTCATTATTCATTCTCGTGCTGTTCACGGCGGGGATGCTTATCGCCTGTCCGCCGATTACCAACGCCCAACAGCCAGCCCGGACGGCCGCTGCCACCGGTAGAAACCGCAGCGGGGCACGTTGAGGGCACGGCAGGCGGTCCTGACACCCACTTCGCGGGCCAGCGAGGCGGTGACCGTCATGAGTTCTCCTCTTCCTTTTCTAACC
>DIFE01000086.1 GCA_002418985.1 Deltaproteobacteria bacterium UBA5756 | reverse complement strand
ACGGGATAAACGTGAGACAATCTTTCGCCTTTTCTTCAAGCAGGGGGGAATAAGCAGGTCATTTCCGCACCGGTGCTTTGTACGAGCCTATCTTGATCTGCATTCCGGCGCTTAGCTGCTTAACGAGTTCGGCATTGTAAGCTCCCGAAGGAAGGTAGGGCGCGCCCGGGTCCGCTGGGAATATCTGAGAAGCTGCTATACCATACGAACGTGATTGCGCCGCGGGAGATCCCGGCTTTACGGCGGGATCGACGTTCGTTGTAAATATTGAAATTGTTTTATCACTGTTGCGGACTATATCAAAAAGACGAAATTGCTGGGGAAAGTCCCTGAGAGACGCTGTTTCAACGACCCAGAAACCGTATTCGGGATGTTTGACAGGATCCGGTGAAGGCAATGCCGTAACCGCATTGTAATGGCGATGTCCTGATATCCACAATATGAGATTCGAATAGGTATGAAGTTTGGCAATCAATGCTTTCTCTGCAGGCGATGAATCGACGTCCCACATGAACGAGCCAATTCCGATAGGAACATGTGCGGCGACTATCATAAGCTTATTCTCGGCCTGGCCTTTATCGAGTTCTCTTACGAGCCAGTTGTAACGCGCAGAGTCGAGGGAACCGCTTGCGCCGGTGGCATTCTTGCCGAAGATACCGTCATCTTTTTCGGTATCGTCGAGGACGATTACCTTGAGTGGAAGACCCTGCCTGGGCTCAAAAGTATAGCAGGCAAATCCCGTAGTGATGCTATCTCGCGAAAACCCATGCCCGATGGGTCCAGACTCGCTGTTAAAGAGTTCTGTCATCCAGTCATTTCTGGAAACCGAACGGCGGTCGGGGTTTGCATTTACCTTCGGAGGGGTCGAAAAATTAGCCTCAGGGCCTGCCGAAATAATCTTTGCATATGGTGTCGAACCATCTACAACACCCGTATAGTAACCCTGGCGGTCGATATTGGCACGATCTTTTACAACATCACCGACATTAAGTACATATCCGCCGACAAAGGTACTCTTGATCCTCTCCGTTGGCGGGTAAACACCGGACCAGAAATGATCGTGATTACCGAGGACCTGATACCAGGGGATCGTCCTGTCAAGGCCTGCCGCCTTATACGGGCGCAGGTAATCGGTCGATGCGGAAGACCTGGGATCCGAATTCGGGTTGATATCCCGGCCATCAATAACGTCAATATACCATCGAAGCTCGTTAAGCTGAGTGTTGTTAATTGCGTCACCCAGGAATATGCCGAAATCGACGGGCTGCTTCTTATGAAGTGTGTTCACCGTCTGCAGGGCGGCATCCAGGACATGAGTCGTATATGGAATAATAGCCGAATATGCCGAGGACATGCCGGCCTGCCCCTGCAGACCGAAGTAGATAGTCTGAGCCGGTGATTGTACGTCGGTGATATGTATATCACTCATGGTGAAGAAACGCAGGATATTTGAAGCTTTTGTAACCGATGTTCCAGTATATGACGGCGTCATGATATCCAGCCGTTTCTGAGGTTTAAGGCCGGCGCCCGCCCGCCATGCTCCATAACCGTTCCGAGAATACTGAGAGACATCATTGGGAAGAAGCCGGGGCGAGTTTGAAGGCACCGGAACAGGAACAACGGTCTTCTCAATCGTCGTAACGACCTCAGATTCTATGGGATAAGTGGCCATCCTGGTTGATGACCGAGCAGTGTTGCAATTGTCTGCATACACCGTGAATTGCAGGATCATGATGTTGACAATAGTAAATAGACATGTGTATCCGAGTTTTCTGCATGACAACATAGCGTGGACTCCTTTAGCGGATGTACGACCTCTCCGGCCGATTGTAATATTATCGTCATATGCGGCGATATCTATAGAAGGTTTCTGGGGTCAAGTCCTGCAATATCAGTTTTCATAGCTGGCGGACATGCCCATGCCCAACTCTTTTTTTCTCCCGCGCAGCGGGATGCAAGTGCGGCCTGATCCGCGTCTTCTCCGGATCTGGCCGCAATTCTTTCAAGGCTTCCTCATCATGTTCTCTTCACTGCCTCCAGCGAACCCGAAGGGTGAAGCGGGTCCCATTTGTTACGGGATAAACGTGAGACAAATCTTTTGCCTTTTCTTCGGATAGGATAGGTAGGGACGTCAAAAGGAGAGAAACTCGGGATCGCTCTGTAGGTTTGTCACTCCGTGACGTCGAGGAGAAAGCGCCACGCCGGCAGTATATCGATAGTCTTGTCTTCAATTTCCATCTTGCCGCTGTCGTTCCTTGTAACGATGATGGACGATCGTAGGCTCAGTTCGGCCATGGCATCGGTAAGGGCCGCAATCTCACGCTTTTTTACCTGCGGCTCCGCCAATGATTCGCTGACCTGCACCAGCATTCTCGAACCATCTTTCTTCCTTACCGCAAAGTCCACTTCACGGCCGCTCTTTGTCTTGTAATAGTACACGTCGCTAAAAGTACGCTTGAGCCCGGTAAACACGAGATTCTCAAGCAGATGTCCGGAATTCACCAGGATTCCCGAAGATACCGACGTTACGAGCGAATGATCGATACAATAGATCTTCTTCGGGTTGGTGTTGCTGCGTGCAAGAGATGAATCGAATATCCGAACCGTAAACAAGAAGAAGGCGTCCTCGAACCATTCGAGGTACTCCGACACAGCCGACTTGGGAACCTTATGGCCCAAAGACTTAAGGTATCCCGTCAGGTTGTTTACCGAATAAAGCGACGAGGTATTGTCCACCAACCTGTATGCAAGGTCGGTAATCGCTTTAGGATGGGACACATCGTGACGTTCGACAAGGTCCCGGAAAAGGATAGTGTGAAAATACTCCTGATGGATCTTGATCCGCACGTTTTTGGAAAGGCTGGTGACCTCAGGAAAACCGCCTGTCTCCCAGTACTCATCGAAACCCTTCCGCACTAGAAGCTGGTCCTTGGTGGACAGAGGGCCTTTGTTTTTCGTCCCTTTGGAATCGAGATATTCCCTGAATGAGAACGGGAAAAGCTCCCAGGACAGCGCCCGTCCTCTCATCTGGGTGGCGATCTCTTTTGACAGCATGTGAGCTGAAGAACCCGTGACAAAGACTTCGCACTTCTCGGTCCGCATCAGACGATCCACGAAAGGCTCCCACCCCGTCAATGTCTGTATCTCGTCAAAGAAACAATATACGGTCTCGCTGCCCTTCTTCTCCGGATACAGCGAATAGTAGGCATCGGCAATCAATCCAATATTGTCCTGTTTGAGGCCGTGGAGCCGATCGTCGAAGAAGTTCACGTAAAGGATATTCTCCCGCTGAACCCCGCTGTCCAGCAACCCCTGAATGATCTGAAACAGATACGTTGATTTCCCGGAACGGCGCACACCTATTATAACTGTTGCCTTGCCCGATACAGTCTCGATACCGAGACGCCTGGGCACCCCTGTTTGAAGCGAGATGTCTTGAAAGTCCAGAATGATCGTCTTGATGGTTTCTATCATGAGACACATCCGGTAACATATATTTCCAGTATAACTACTATCTGGTAATATTTCTTACCAGTTCAACCATAAAATGTCAAGAATTATTACCAGGCGGGGCCCCGACAAGTTCGGTGCAGCAAGAGGGACGTTCCCAAGAAAACAAGAAACCTATTTGGTAAGATTCAATCCCTTCTTCTGTGCAATCTGTCTCCCCCTCTCTCCGGCAAGGCCTGCAGCCTGTCCGCGAGTTCATGGGGTCGAGTCTTGCAATATCAGTTTTCATAGCTGGCGGACATCTCCATGCTCAGTATTATTTTCTCCCGCGCAGCGGGATGCAAGTGCGGCCTGATCCGCGTCTTCTCCGGATCTGGCCGCAATTCTTTCAAGGCTTCCTCATCATGTTCTCTTCACTGCCTCCAGCGAACCCGAAGGGTGAAGCAACCGTGAGACAAATCTTTTGCCTTTCTTTCAAGCCAAGCGCGTTGTCGTGTTCTCTGCCAGGAGGGAGGCCATCTTCTTGTCAAGGGTCCAGACCCTTGCACCGCTCGATTTTGCCGTCGTTAGAATGAATACATCGATGAGTCCGAGACCTTTGGTGAAAAGCTTCCGTTCACCCGCGTGAAGCCCCGCTTTTACCCAGAGACCCTGCTCCTCGATCTTTGGAAGGTTGTTCCAGTAGTCCGTGATGACTGTGCGCTCGCGCCTTGTCTTTGCACCCTGCAACAGTTCGCCGAAGATGCATTCAAGGGCGATGACCTGCCTTTCTTCCAACAGAAGGCCCGGTTCCGTAAGAAAAGGCTCTTTTCCCCTCAGGAACTCGATCCAGACGGACGTGTCGGGAATGATCATCGCTTCCTGTTCAATCCCCGCACCGATCCCGCGCTGTGGCCTTCATGAAACGAAAGGGGCCGCTTCGCCACCTTTGCATTGAGCTCCTTTATCCGTTTCATCTCTATCCACTCTCTCAAGGCTACGATAAGCGAATCGGTAATGTTCTTGCCGCCGCTTGCCTTCTTCACGTCTTCGACCAACTGATCGGGTATTATCGCCGTAACTTTCATACGATACATGATACGATAGTGCAGCTCTTCGTCAAGTCCGGACGCGGACCTTATCTGAAGTACGCGATTGGAAAAGTTTGAAGCAGTTGATGTACATCAGCCTTTCCTGTAGCATATAGACAGCTGGTGAAGGTGATGGGGTTGAACGTCAGGAGGGGCGGGTGAAGTTCTATTCTTCCATATTGACTTCCATGGCTGCGGGCAGGAACACCCGGCAGAATGTCCGGATGCTCCTTCGTTTCATGTTGGTCCTGACGGCCATGGTCGTCTCATACAGCGTTATCTTCCATTTTCTCATGGCATGGGAGGGGAGAGAGTATTCATGGATAACCGGTGTGTACTGGACGCTCACCGTCATGTCAACCCTCGGATTCGGCGATATCACGTTCACCCATGATATTGGCCGCGTCTTTTCGATAGTGGTGCTTCTCTCGGGCGTGGTCTTCATGCTCGTACTTCTCCCCTTTGCCTTCATCAAGTTCCTTTTTGCGCCATGGATGGAAGCGGAAGCAAGAAGACGCACACCGAGGGAATTGCCCGTAAATACACGTGACCATGTCATCATGACGGCCTACGACGATGTGACGGCCGCTTTGATCGAGCGATTGATAACCTACGAACGCGATTACGTGGTGATCCTGGAAAACCCTGAGCAGGCCGGACTCCTGTCCGATCTCGGGATCCGTGCCACGGTGGGGAACATAGACGAACCAAGTATTGCAGGAGCCTCAGGCCCGACCTTCAGATCATAAGCAGAGCCAACCAGGACCGAAATGTATCGACACTCCACCGGGCCGGGGCGGATTTCGTGATGTCCTATCCGCTGTTGGGGGTAGACGCCATTTTCAGTTTCTTCATGAACCAGGATGCAATAATGCTCGTCGAGGGCATTACGCTATTTCGTGTCACGGCGCCCCGGTCTCTTGCCGGGCTCACCCTTGCCCAATCCGGCATCCGGCAGGACACAGGCTGCAGTGTCGTTGCAATCCGGTCCGAAGGCAAGCTTACCATCAATCCCGATCCCTTCGAGATCCTCAGGGAAGGGTCCGAGATGATCGTCATCGGTACCTACGAGAACGAACGCAAGTTCCTCAGGACCTTTCCGAAGAAATGATCCGTCAAAGAAGTTGAGTCGCGCTGCAATCCGCGGTTTTTCCTGTTATGTAGTCCAGTTTACAGAAAAGAAGCTCTTCTGCTGATAGCATTACAGGGCGATGGTATCAGACGGCACGTATCGATACCGAACGCGAAATCTCAAACAATAACTACGGGAGGTATCACAAATGAAAAGCAGGCTCTGTCTTCTTTGCCTGGGAACCATTCTGCTCATCGGTCTTCTTTCCACGGCCGCCTATGCCGGTCCCTGCCGCGGCAACGGTTGGCAGCCCACTTTCGTTCACGACCTTATCACACCTGACGGCCCGTACTACGTGATGCCCAACGGCTCGTTCGTGAAACTTCAGGGGAACTGGACCAATCATGCCTGCAGCTTGATCAGATCGAATGGTGTTCGCAACAGCAGGGGATTCACAACCTGCAATGAATACACGCGGATACAGTGCGGGTGCGATGCCGCCAGCCGGTCAAACGCCACATGCGCCAATTTCCTCAGGTCCAAAGGTTACAGATAAGGGTGTGAGCAGACCTCTTTGTTGATCTCGCCGAAAAGCATTCAAATGACGGCCTCGTCCCGGGAACCTCCCACGACCAGGCCGTCGCTTTTTTCTCGCAAGGTCAATAAGGTCAGGTCTTGAAATATCTGAAATAAAACAGGTGATGGGTTCGGGGCAATAGGTGATAGGACTGACGCGCATCCCTGTCTTTGTTGCCAGGGCGCAAGGTCGGCAATGGCTTTAGGATGGGACACATCGTGACGTTCGACAAGGTCCCGGAGAAGGATAGTGTAAAAATACTCCTGATGTATCTTGATCCGCACGTTCTTGGAAAGGAGAGGTCTTCTTGGCTTCCGGCCTGCGCTGGAATGACGTATGGAGAAAGCTGGAATGACGTATGGAGAAAGCTGGAATGACGTATGGAGAAAGCTGGAATGACGAATCGCGAGATAAGGCAAGCTGGTTTTGAAATGCGGGATTTACCTGTCCTTAATCATTGTGTTAGAAAGAAAGCGACCTGGGAAATGGATTATTTTGGACAGCAGTGGGGGTCAGGTTATTGCCTGTCCAGAATCTCGCGGACCTTCTCGAGGAAGCTGGCAAACAGCAGGGGCTTGGCGATGAAGTCGAACTGCCCGTCCTCGATTCCCTTATCGAGAACAATGTCTCTCGTGTATCCGCTGGTGAAAAGCACCCTGACATCGGGGTCCATCCCGTGTATTTCCGCATAAACCTCGCGTCCGTTCTTTCTCGGCATTACGGAGTCAACGACGATCAGGTCTATGTCCGGGTGCCCCGTGAACTTGTCGATCGCATCCTGGCCGTCCACGGCCTCGATAATCGTGTAGCCGCATTCCTGGAGGGCCTCCCGCATAAGGCGCCTTACCCCGTCGTCATCCTCCGCGATAAGGATCTTTTCATTTCCCGTCGCGATGGGGGTTGCCGCGTCGTGCGCCTCATCGACGTCAGCCGACGCCGCGGGGAAATAGATACGGAATGTTGTCCCCAGGTTCAACTCGCTGTCAACGGTGATATACCCGCCGTGTTGTTTCATGATCCCGTACACCGTCGCAAGGCCGAGCCCCGTGCCCTTCCCGATTCCTTTTGTGGTGAAGAAGGGGTCGAAGATCTTTTCCTGCGTCGCCTCATCCATACCCTCTCCCGTATCGGAGACGCTTATCAGCACATACATGCCCCGCTTGCCGAACCCGTTAGCATCGATGAACGCGCTGTCTATGGCAGCGACAGACGTTTCTATGGTAACCGTCCCCCCTGCCGGCATTGCGTCCCTCGCGTTGGTCGCAAGATTGAAGAATATCTGGTCCATCTGCGATTTGTCGGCCAGAACGACGGTATCGTCCCGGGTGAGGGACGTACGCAATTCGATATTCTCGGTAAGGAGCCTTTCGAGTAGCTCTTTCATCGCTCTTATCGTATTGTTCATATCGAGAGGGGTAAGGGTCACGGGCTGTTGCCTGCTGAAGGTCAGCAGACTTCGCGTAAGATCCGCCGCTTTTCTGGAGGCTGATACGATCTGGTCCGCATATCGTCTCACGGGGTTGCCTTTATCCATATTCATTTGCATGAGAGAGGCGTACCCCATCAGGCTCGTGAGAATATTGTTGAAGTCATGGGCTATGCCGCCCGCCAGGGTGCCTATGGATTCCATCTTCTGTGCATGGCGAAGGTGCGATTCGAGCTGTGTCATTTCTGTAATATCTTCGCAGGTCATCAGGTAATCACCGGAACCAACCACCGAAGTAGTGAACTTCACCGTCTTGCGGGTCCCGTCTGCGCACTCAACGTTAAAAACCTTCGATTTCTGTTCGCCGGGCCTGGCCTCGCGGAAATCCTCTTTCCAGGCCGAGATGACCCCGTGCCTGTATTCGTTGTTCGGATAGGCCTTTCTCAACCATGTTCTGCCATCGGGAATATCGGACAGGCTGTACCCGAAAATCTCCGTGAATTTGATGTTGACGTAAGTAAAGCGGCCTTCTGAGTCGAGAAGGATCATTCCGAACGGTGCGTTGTTCGAAAGAGTCTGAAGTTTTTCTCTTTCCCCGAGCAGCTCTTCTTCGGCCCGCTTGCGCTCCGTTATATCCCGTATCGCAGCGAGGTGCGACCTTCGTCCATTCCATGTCAAATGGGTTGCCCTGATGTCGACGGCGAAGACGGTGCCGTCCTTTTTCCGGTGATAGCGGAGCGGAACCGTGCTGAGTTCTTTCCGTGTGGCGGCTCTCGTCTGTTCCGGTTCGGCCGAGAGGTCCCTGTTCTTCCTCTCAAGGAGTTCTTCCCTGGTGTATCCGTAGAGCAATGATGCCGCATTGTTGGCCTCGAGGATCCGGCCCGTCTCGTTGTCGATGAGAAAGATTGCATCAGATTCGAGATCGAAAAGCTGGCGGTACTTTTCCTCCGCCCGGCTGAGGGCCTCCTGCGCCCTTTTGCGCTCCGTAACATCTCGCGACAGTCCGTATATGCCGGACGGAACCCCCTTCTCGTCGCGAACGAAAGACAGCCGCGTCTCCAGGCACCTGGCAGATCCGTCCTTGTGATAATAGTAGAGATCAAGGGAAATCGACCTGTCGGGGTCTCCTTCCGGGTCGTTCTCGAGCTCGCCGAACAGTATTTCCGCAGTCGTCGCCAGCGTCTCCGGGGTAAGCTGGTCTACCAGTGATTGCTGCATCCGCTCCTCGATGGTAAAGCCCAGCACCTTTTCTATGGACGGGCTTACGTAGGTAGTGTTCATCTCAAGGTCGGTTGTCCAGACTATGTCGTTCATGCTCTCCGTGAGATACTTGTACTTCTCCTCACTCTTCCTAAGCGCCTCCTCGGCTTCTCTTCTGTCGGTGATGTCCACGGCCAGTTCGTAACGGACGATACGCCCGTCGGCCCAGGTGATCGCCCGGTCCAGGCACCGGTACCAACGTAAGCTGATCTCGCTTTGGAAATCCCATACAAAGTTCTTGCCGAGATTCTCCCCGAGGATCTTATCATTCGTGCAGAATGGGCAGGGCGCTCTGCGATCTTGCAGGTACTCGTAACACTTTTTCCGCCCCGGTTCACCCCGGGACTCGACCAGCACCCGGTTGCAGTAGAGCAATTCATAGCTTTCAGGATCGCAAACGTAGATGGGGTAGGGATGGGCGTCGAGAACCGACAGGGGGTAGAGGTTGTTCACCCCCGCCGCTTCCCCGGTCTCGTTGCCCCCGGTTTTCGACCTTTCCAGATCCCGGACTCTCTTTTTCAGCACCGATATCTCTTTGATGAGTTCGCGGTCGCTTCCGGACGGGTCCTTCATCTCACCTTCCTGTGGCAGTGGGCATTGCGGCGACAGATCACGGCCCTCATGATACTATCGTACAGATGCGGGAGTGTCAAACTCGAAGACGCGCGCAACGCGATTGTCTCCGCCGGCAAGACGGGGATCCAACAGCACAGTATTGACAGCTCCGTAAGTCATTATCGGCCTATTACCCCAGAAAGCTTAGGAAGACCCGGTTCATGGGGTCAGGGGGCGGGTAAGGTATGTTGAGTCCGTCACCCGGCAGAAGGCCCGGGTCCAGGGGAATCACCTCCTTAACTTGCATGACCGATCAGATCACGCAGCCTTGCATTGAGCCCCAATCCACCATCAAAATAATG
>DIFE01000134.1:65396-71048 GCA_002418985.1 Deltaproteobacteria bacterium UBA5756 | reverse complement strand
GGCGGTGGCGGCGGCGGTGGCGGCGGCGGTGGCACAACTCCCACTCACACCACGACTTCACACCACTGAGTCTTCATCCTGACGCAATGGCAGACCACTTCATGGTGAGACACAAACACACATACGGTTTTCTATTCGGCATCTCTGTGTTGCTCTGGCTTATGCCTGTGGTGGGTCACGGACGCGACAAACAAGACGACCTTGATAGGGTCCTTGCATCGGCTGAAGGTTTTTTTCAGTCCCTGACGACAAAAAATTACAGTCAGGCGTGGTCATTTTTGAGCCAGCGATCCAAGGAAGTCATAAGTAACGATATTTACAAGGGATCAGTGGATCCAGGCGCAGGGTATACGAAGGAACAGATAAGGAGCGACCTCCAGGCGGGCGGCATGATCGCAGGTTCCTACTGGAAAGGGGTGCTTCAGTCGTTTGACCCGAACTCGGTACTGGAAGAGAGCAAGTGGGAAATGGGTTTCGTCCGCTCAGACGAAGCGCAACTGTTCATAACCCACAGAAAGTCAAGCAGACCCGCACGTTTGAAATTGTTCAACGAAACCGGTGTCTGGAGGGTGGGCCTTGTGGAGTCGTTCTGGACAAGAAGATGATCCTGCCGGAGCACGGTGAGCCTGTCGGAAACTAGACGGGTCACCGTGTTAGTCCTCCGGGCTTTCAAGTTATCCTCCGGCGGCTCTTTTCTACAAATTCGTCGGGCGTGGAGCCTGACGGGGTGGAGTATGGGAAAAAAAGGGAACAATAATATCCACGAGGTGGCAGGTTTCCTTGGTGGGCGGACAAGGATGAATTTTGTTTGTTCGATTCGCAATGACATCCTGATAGTCGAACTGAATGGGGAACTGATCAAGAACGAGTTTTGCGATGCTGCTATAGAAGTTGGCAGGATCGTGGATTGTTGGTTTGATGCCCTCCATGATTCAGGCAAGAAAAAGATGCTCGTGGACGCTAGGGAATTAGACGGACATTTATTGATCACAAGAGACCATCTTCTTGCCCGCAAGCTGCCGCCTCTCGACCCGAACGTGTCAGTCGCAGTTGTTGAGCAAAGAGAATATAAAGATCATACATACTTCTCTGAACTTGCGGTCAGAAAGCCAAGCCGCATTTATCTGCGCTGCTTCATTGACCGCGATAAGGCTCTGACCTGGCTGAATGAACAGGGCTGACATGGGTACAGAGTTGCACGAGGAGGTCCGGTAGATACTTGGTCAAGGAAATAGAGATTGAAGTCCGGGAAGCTGTCCCAAAGAGCAGGAAAGCGGATATTCTCGTTATAGATGATGAAAGAGATATCAGCGATCTTCTCTCAGAGTATCTCAACAATCTCGGCTATAACGCAGTACCCGTCTATAGCGGCACTGATGGGCTCGCAAAGCTTGAAGAAGGTCGTTATGATCTCATTATCACCGATCTTATGATGCCGGGGATAAGCGGCATGGAGTTAATAAACATCGTTGGGGAAAAGAATATAAACACCAGGATCATAGTGATGACGGGATATGAAGTCATCGAGCCAGAGGCAGAATCCATCGCAAAAAATGTCCATGGTTACATTGCGAAACCGTTTTGTTTAAAGGAGGTTCAGCTGATTATCGATAGAGTGCTGACAAAGGAAGCAAACCAATGATTATCAAGGATAACCAGACTACCCCGAAATTCGATTACTGGAAATTCCTTAGCCTTTTTTCTATCCCAACATTCTTCCTGGACCCCGGCCTTCGCCGGGGTGACGATATTCTAGTTATATCGATTGTTCTTCTTCAGAAAACTGGCGTAATCTGTGGGCCTCCAGTAATATATTTCATTGTCCGCAATCGAAAAGGTGGGCGAGTCTGACAACCCTAATGCTTCTACCCATTTCCATTCGTTATCGACGTATACCTGGGCTTGAGCGTGGTGTGTCCACAGAAACGCTCCCCAGAGCAACCCGTCCAACCCGGTTTTATATACTGCGATCCGGGTTTCATACCCGCTCCTGGCATATTTGTTGGCGTCCTCCACGGAGGTAACCCTGCACGTTGTGCAACCGCAGAAGGGTATAAATGCGATGATAGCTATAATCACCGCAGTTTTGACTCGACATGCCTCATTTCTTGATTGTCCGGTGGACTGATATGTTAGCGGGGATTCCATAGTAAACCTTTTATCGGACTTTTCGCCTGATCATTAAGGATGTCGGTATGATGGCAGAAGATGAGACTCTAAACGTTTTGCCATCAGCACCACCTTTTTTCCTGTCGTCCGCTCCTTCAGGCGACAACAGCATGAGGGCTGATGTCGATTCAGTTCCGGTCCTGTCAGAGCGGTGCGACTATGGGGATCTGTTGGAGAGGATTCTATAGGATGAATGTGGACAAGGCGGGTATCACTGGACCAACATGCCCGCCAGAGTGCTCAAGCAGGCGGAAATGGCTAGATCCCGGTCTGGAGACCGGGATGGATTTGGCTTCAAACATACTGGAAATCAAATGAAAAAACGACTTATCGGAAACACTAAGAGACTGCTGATATTACTTAGTGACATAGTCTCTACCGGGCTGTCTTTCTGGCTTGCCTGGACCCTGCGTTTCAACTTTTCCATTCCTGAACATTCATACGGGTTGTTTATCAAAACCCTACCTGTTGTTGTGGCCGCCAGGCTCGTGTGCTTCTACTTCTTCGGCCTTTACAGCGGTGTATGGCGATATGCGTCCATGAACGACCTGTTGCGCATCCTGAAGGCAACGGTTCTCAGCTCTGTTTTATTTTTTTTCTACGTGGGTTTTGTTTATCATCTCATTGATTTTCCCCGGTCTGTGTTTATCATTGATTGGTTCATTATTGTTTGCCTCGTCGGAGGCTCGCGGTTTTTGTACCGGTTGTTTCGCGAGTTCTATCCCATAAAGGCGATCAAGAAACAGAAAAAGGTGCTTATTGTCGGTGCTGGCGGGGCGGGGGAGATGCTGCTTCGTGAGATGAAGCAGAATGCAAGAATCGGCTATGAGCCCGTTGGCTTTCTCGATGATGATACGGCTAAGAAGGGTATGAGGATCCATGGGGTGCCGGTTCTGGGAAGGGTCGATGACCTGGCCAGAATCGTCGATAAGAAACAGGTCGAAGAGGCCGTCATTGCCGTGCCTTCGCTGACCGGGAAAGAGATGAAAAAGATCATCCAGCTTTGCGACGATGCGGGGATAACCTGTAAGACCGTCCCGGCCGTTAGTGACATCCTGAACGGCAGTGTCCACGTTAACCAGATACGGGAGATCAGGATCGAAGACCTGCTGGGCCGGGAGCATATAGAACTGAACAGGGACCAGATACGGGAATACCTGACCGGGAAGAGGGTGCTTGTGACGGGGGCGGCGGGTTCCATCGGATCGGAACTTTGTCGACAAATCATGAAGATGGAGCCCGAGCAGCTTATTCTTTACGAGAGAGTGGAAAACGAGGTCTACCGGATCGACATGGAGTTCTCGCAGGCATTTACCGGCAGACCCTATGAAATGGTTCTAGGTGACATCCTTGATACACAGAGGCTGGAATGGGTGATGGATAAATACAAACCGCAGGTTGTTTTCCATGCGGCGGCCTACAAGCATGTCCCCATTATGGAATCCCATCCGCTCCTGGCCATTAAGAATAACGTGCAGGGGACATATAACGTTGCAAAAGCGTCCGTCCGGTATGGTGTCGATAAATTTGTCCTCATTTCAACGGACAAGGCCGTGAGCCCGGCCAACGTGATGGGAGCAACGAAACGTGTAGCCGAACTCATCTGCCAGGGGATGAACTCGGAGAAGAAGACAAAGTTCATTGCCGTCAGGTTTGGCAACGTTCTCAATAGCGCCGGGAGTGTCATACCTCTTTTTAAGGCCCAGATCATGAAAGGTGGTCCCGTAACGGTGACCCATCCGGAGATGACCCGGTATTTCATGAGTATTCCCGAGGCCGCGCAATTGGTGATGCAGGCCGGAGCCATGGGGACAGGCGGGGAGATATTCGTTCTCGACATGGGGGAGCCGGTGAAGATCACCGACCTTGCCCAGGACATGATCCGCCTCATGGGATTGAAGATGGGTGACGATATCGATATCGTTTACACCGGTCTCCGGCCAGGCGAAAAGCTCCACGAAGAACTTGTCTCCGAGGAAGAAGAATCGCTTAAGACCATCCATGAGAAGATCACCATGCTCAAGTCACCCCCCATCGACTGGCCCGACCTGAAGGAAGGGGTCGAAAGGGTTGTCTGCGTTAACGCAAATGACGCTGCAAAAGTTCTGGAGACACTCACCTCGCTGATCCCCGCCGATGCTCCACAAGGTTTACGGGAGCACTCGGGGAGTCATGCGAATTATTGATGCACAATATGGATGGCCATAACTTGTTATCTCGGAATTCTTTGAAAAGATATATCTCGTTAACAACTCTGCTTTGCGCAATGCTGTTATGCCTGACAACAAGTATGAGCGTTCAGGCGGGGAACAGTATCGAGGCAGCCGGCGAAGTTCTGACCTTTCTTTTGCCTGCTGCTGCAGCCGGACTAACGGTCGGTCTTAAGGATGGCTAGGGAGCCCTGCAACTGGGAGCTTCGGCGGCGGTCACCGTTGGCGTTACCTATGGCCTAAAATATACCGTAAACGAGACAGATCCCAACGGTGATGACCACTCTTTCCCCTCGACACATACCTCTCTTTCCTTTGCCTCGGCCGAGTATATGCGTAAACGCTACGGTTGGGAATTCGGTATACCCGCCTACGCTGCCGCAACGTTCGTCGCTGTCAGTCGAGTTGAGGCAAAGGAACACTATGTGCAGGATGTGCTGGCCGGGGCAGCTATCGGAATCGCCAGCAGCTATCTTCTTAGCCAACCATACCAGGGTTGGCATCTTCAACCCGAGGTTGGCCAGAAATACTACGGTATTAGATTGGGTTGCTCCTGGTAAAACACGAAAAACCAACTGAACTGCTTGAACAAAATGAGTAGTTTGACAGCGGAATGGGCGGCCTGATCCCTTAATGAAAGGGGGATCAGGCCGCAAGTGTTTCGCCCTGACGGGCGAAGGAAGGTCTCTAATAGTAAATGTTGTTCGTTTTCAGGAAAGCGGTGTACTCACCAGCCTCACGGTAGTATATTTCGTCGTTTGCTATTGAAAAGGTGGGGGAATCTGACAATCCGAGCATTCCTACCCATTTCCATTTATTATCAATATATACCTGGGCCTGTGCGTGGTGCGTCCATAGAAAACCCCCCCCAGAGCAACCCGTCCATCCCGGTCCTGTATATTGCAATACGTGCCCGGTAGCCCTTTTCAATGTAGGTGTTGGCATCCTCCACAGAGGTTACCCGGCACGTTGTGCATCCATAAAAGGAGATCATGAGAACAATGATTATGATCGGAATTGCCTTCACCAGGCACCCCTTTTTCCTGTTATCCCTTCCCTTTGGTGCCAGGAACACGAAGGGATTTCTAACATGCTACGAAATGCAACCACCCCAGTCTGTCGCCAAAACCATAATTATTTCGTAGTGATTCCGCATAGCCAGCGTGTCATCGATTTGAATACGAAAACCAGAAAAATTTGTCTCACGCCCGTTCGTCGCCTTGAGGCTCCTCTCTGGAGGCAATAAAGAGAGGATAGGAGGAAGCCAAAAGAC
>DIFE01000134.1:61745-65247 GCA_002418985.1 Deltaproteobacteria bacterium UBA5756 | reverse complement strand
GGATCTGGACGCAATTCTTTTAAGGTTTCCTCCACATCTCTCTTCACTGCCTCCAGCGAACCCCCCCAGGGGGGGTGAAGCGGGCGTGAGACAAGTCTTTCGGCTTTTGTTTGCGGAAAGGAGGGCTGGTGGAAGGGAGAGATGAAGGGCTGTCGGGCAGTCAAGGAGTGTTTGGAGACATCTTTTCTGTGGTAATTATGGAGAATTTGGTTTATCTTACCTATAACAANNAACAAAGTCGTCAATCCGCAGGTGAAATTCGTTCTATGAAGATACGTTACTGGCCGGTTGTTCTCGCCGATGTTTTTTTGACATTTATCTCCGTGATCTTTGCCGGCGTACTGCGCTTCGGGCCTCCCCATTTTGGCGAGCCCTATCTGTCGCTTGTCGTGCCCTTCATGGTGGCCGCGATGATCCTGAGGCCTGCCAGCCTTGCGCTTGCCGGGGTCTACAGGAAACTGTGGCGGTATTCCACGACGCGGGATTTTGTCTGGCTTATAGCGGGTGTAATCGGCGGCACTGTCGTTTTGTTCCTGTCGGCGAGATATGTCTTTATCCCCGTATGGGAGCAATCCTTCACCCCTCCGGCAATCCTTATCGAAGGGTTCATAAACCTCTCGCTCGTGGTTATATTCCGCTTCCTTTTGAAGGAAACCGAGCATTATCAGGAAGATATCGACTGGAAAAAGACGGGTCTGACGCCCACCAGGAACGTACTCATTGTCGGTGCCGGCAGTGCCGGTGTCCATGCCTTCACGGAGATCGCGGACAACCCTCAGCTGGGCTTGCGGGCTAAGGCCTTTCTCGATGACGAAGCGTCAAAAATAGGCAGGCAAATTCAGGGGTTGCCCGTTTTTGGCCCCACGATACGTATTGCGGAAGTAGTGAAAGAACAGAGGGTCGACGAGGTGATCATCGCCATGCCCGGCGCCCCTCAGCAGACGATCATGAATATCCAGGCCAGGTGTCAGGAGATACCTGTGCCGTGCAGGACCATACCGCATTTCCTGGAAGGGGGCGAGGAATCGGCCGACGTCCCCACGTCCGCTTTGAAGCTTCCCATGTCCCTGCCTGACATTACTGCTGAAGAGATACAGGCGGTCGTGCGGGTCATGCAATCGAGGAACCTGAGCATAGGTTCGAGGACCGTCGAATTCGAGAAGCTCATAGCCGATGTGGCCCAGGCGAAGCATGCCGTCGCGGTCACAAACGGAACGAGCGCCCTCCACCTGTGCATGATCGCCTCCAACGTCGGATCCGGCGACGAGGTTATCACGACACCCTTCAGCTTTATAGCCTCGGCGAACTGTATCCTTTTCGAGAAGGCGACGCCCGTTTTTGTCGATATCGACCCCGGGACGCTCAACATGGACCCGGCAAAGCTGGAGAGTGCTATTACCGAAAAGACAAAGGCTATCGTGGCTGTTCATGTTTTCGGCCAGCCATCCGACATGGATCCCATTATGGCCATCGCCGGCAAGCACAATCTTATCGTCATCGAAGACGCCTGCGAAGCGATTGGGGCCGACTACAAGGGCCGCCGCGTGGGTGCCATAGGGAGGGCAGGAACCTTTGCCTTTTACCCCAACAAACAGATGACGACGGGGGAGGGCGCCGCACTCGTCACCAACGACGAAGAGTGGGCAAATCTCTTCCGGAGCCTGCGCAACCAGGGGAGAGACAAGTTCGACGGATGGCTCAACCACTCAAGGCTCGGTTACAATTATCGCATGTCGGAGCTGAATGCCGCCGTGGGTGTCGTCCAGCTCAGAAGGCTTGAAGAGATGCTCAAAAAGAGAAACGACGTGGCCAATGCATATACGAAGGTGCTGGCTGCCATCGACGAGGTCAAACCTCTTCAGTTGGCGTCTACGACGACCAACATGAGCTGGTTTGTTTATGTCGTGCGTCTCAGGGAAGGAATTCCGCGCGACAGCGTGATCACTCTTATGGAAAAGAGGGGGATTCCGACACGACCCTATTTTTCTCCCATCCACCTTCAGCCGTTCTACCGGAGGCAATTCGGCTTCGAACCGGGGGCGTTCCCCCAGTCTGAGGCAGCGGGGGAGTCAATTGTCGCCCTGCCTTTTCATACCAATATGAAAGTTGAAGAAATCGAGGTCGTTTGCCGTGCCCTGAAGGATGTCATTAGAGAGATAACGACAGGGGCCTGAAACTGCCCCTGTGGGGAGATAAATCCATGATGTTTACCGTAAATGCACCGTACCGCCTGGTGCGGGAAAGGATTCGACGGCTCAAGGAGCTTGATGTGGGGGTGGAGGTCTATTTCGACAACCACACGATCGAGGAAATCGACGAGCAGCATGGGGAAGAGACGGGGAAGATTCTCCGTGAGGAAGGGATTCGCTGCACCGTACATGCCCCCTTCATGGACCTGAGTCCCGGAGGCGTGGACCGGGACGTCAGGAACATCACCAAAGAGAAACTGAAGAAGACGATGGCGTTGGCGAATCGCCTGGGAGCGATGGGGGTCGTCTGTCATCCAGGTTACGACAAATGGCGTTTTGGCGAAAACGCCGATCTCTGGATGAAGGGAAGCACGGATACGTGGAGTGAGGTTCTGGCAGCGGCGGGGGAGGCCTTCCCGGTCATGCTGGAAAACATCTTCGAAGAGGAACCCTCCAATTTAGCAGAACTGTTCAAATATTTCAGGACTAAAAATTTGTATTGTTGTTTTGATTCCGGACACTTCAACCTCTTTTCTAAGATATCACTTGATAAATGGTTGTCAATTATTGGAAATCGTGTGAAGGAAATGCATCTTCACGACAACCATGGTGCAAAAGACGACCATCTTCCCATTGGAGAGGGTACCTTTCCTTTCCGGGAACTCAAGAGCTTTCTCAAGGCACGCGGCGATGATATTATAGTGACAGCCGAGATACACGATGAATCACGTGCGGCAGAGGCAATAAAAAATCTAAAGGAGTACGTGGTGTAGCATGGCCCATAGAATAGAGATTTCATGCAAGGAAGGACTTCGGGACGTTCCGGGAGAAAAACTTAAACGACGGATCAAATCGGACCTTGGCATCCATGTTGACGATGCCCGCGTTGTCGACGTCTATATCATCGACGCCGCCGTGGAGCCTCATATTCTGACCATCCTCACGGACGACGCATTCGTCGACCCCGTCATTCACATGGGGCTTCTTGACGAGGCAACCCCCATAATCGATGCAAAATGGATCGTCGAGGTAGGCTATAAGCCGGGTGTCACCGATAATGTGGGGAGGACGGCCGGAGAGGTTGTTCAGGCCATGGCCGGCAGGCCTTTTGAGAACGGCGAGGCCGTCTATAATTCGAAAATGTACTTTCTCACGGGTAGCCTGACAGAGGGCGATGTGGACAGGATCGCCGTGGATATACTTGCCAATGTTCTCATCAACCGCTACACCCTCAAGAACGCGGCGAGCTACAGCGCGGAAGGCGGGATGGGAATCTACGTGCCGAAGGTGAGCATAACGAAGGAACCCGTGGT
>DIFE01000134.1:0-61652 GCA_002418985.1 Deltaproteobacteria bacterium UBA5756 | reverse complement strand
CCGGCAGGCTGCCGGTCTCGACCACAGGCCGACGGACGTGGAGATCGAGGCTATCGCGCAGACCTGGTCCGAACACTGCAAGCACAAGATATTCAATGCCCTGATCGATTACGAGGAGGACGGCAGGGTGGAGACCATCGACAGTATCTTCAAGACCTACGTCGTGGGTTCCACGGAGGAGATCCGCAAAAGGAAGGGCAGGAACGACTTCTGCCTGTCCGTTTTCAAGGACAATGCCGGTGTCATCAAATTCAATCGCAGGCATAACCTTGCCTTTAAGGTTGAGACGCACAACACGCCATCGGCCCTCGACCCGTACGGCGGTGCCCTGACGGGTATCGTCGGGGTCAACCGTGACCCCTTCGGAACGGGAATGGGTGCAAAACTTGCTTTCAATACCGATGTTTTCTGCTTTGCCAACCCCGATTACCGTGGCGAGATACCGCCCCGGCTCCTTCATCCCAAGCGGGTCCTTGAAGGCGTCCGTGAAGGTGTCGAGCATGGGGGCAACAAGAGCGGTATCCCCACGGTCAACGGTTCCCTGGTCTTTGATGAGAACTATCTCGGCAAGCCCCTCGTTTTCTGCGGCACCTGCGGGATCATGCCCGTCACGATACGGGGCAAGGCATCGTACCTGAAACAAGCCAATGTCGGAGACCATATCGTCATGGTCGGCGGCAGGATCGGCAAGGACGGCATACACGGCGCCACCTTTTCGTCGGAGGAGCTCTCCGAGGTCTCTCCCACGAGTGCCGTACAGATAGGAGACCCGATCACCCAGAAGCGAATGACCGACTTCCTGCTCATAGCCAGGGACAGGGGTCTGTACAGTTCCATCACGGACAACGGTGCGGGCGGCCTGTCATCTTCCGTGGGTGAGATGGCCACGGATACGAACGGGTGCATGATGGATCTTGAGCGGGCCCCCTTGAAATACCACGGGCTTTCCCCCTGGGAGATACTCCTTTCCGAGGCGCAGGAGCGAATGACCGTTGCCGTGCCCCCGGACAAGCTTGGGGAGTTTTTTGAACTCTCCCGCAAGATGAGCGTAATCTCCACGGATCTGGGCGAATTTACCGATACCGGGCGTTTCCACGTGCTCTATGGCGGCAGGACAGTGGGTTATCTCGAGATGGAGTTCCTTCACGGCGGCATCCCCAGGATGAACCTCAAGGCGAAATGGGAGCGCAGGATCGTCGACGAAGAGCCCCTGGCGGAACCGGACGACTACGCGGCCGCGCTGGCATCGGTTCTTGGCCGCTGGAACGTCTGCAGCAAGGAATACGTCGTGCGCCAGTACGATCATGAGGTGCAGGGTTCAAGTGTGGTAAAACCCCTGACGGGCAGGTACAACGATGGCCCCGCCAATGCGGGGGTGGTTTGCCCCGACCTTACGAGCAATAACGGCGTCGTCGTCAGCCACGGTATCTGTCCCAAGTACAGCCGGTTCGATACGTACAACATGGTGGCATGTGCCATCGACGAGGCTATCAGGAACAACATCGCTACCGGTGGTTCCTTAAAAAGAATGGCGCTTCTCGACAATTTCTGCTGGTCCGACCCCGTGCTGTCGGAAAAGAACCCTGAGGGGCCCTACAAGCTTGCCCAGCTCGTCCGTGCCAACAGGGCACTCTACGACTATACGACGCTCTTCGGTACCCCCTGCATCTCGGGGAAAGACAGCATGAAGAACGACTACATGCATAACGATATCAAGATCTCCGTTCCCCAGACAGTTCTCGTTTCCTGCATTTCCGTCATCGACAACGTTGAAAAAGCGGTCACCATGGACATGAAGGACGAAGGTGACCTCATCATCGTCATCGGGAAGACTTACGCGGAACTCGGAGGCAGCGAGTATTTCGCCCAGTTCGGCCGGACAGGGAACATAGCCCCCCGGGTTCGCGGAAAGCAGGCAAAAAAGACCTTCCAAAGCCTTGAAAAGGCAATCAAGACAGGGCTCGTGCGGTCATGCCACGACATATCCGACGGCGGCCTGGCCTGCTGTCTCGCCGAGAGCGCCTTCGCCGGCGACAGGGGTATTGAGGTAGACCTCGGTTCCGTCCCCTCATCAGGTGTTTTCAGAGACGACATGCTGCTTTTTTCCGAGTCGGCGAGCCGCTTTGTGGTGACCATACGGGAGAAGGACGTAGAGGCCTTCGAGCAGGCGTTCTCGACCGTGCCGTACGGTGTAATAGGAAAGGTACAGTCCACGGACTCATTCCGCGTCAAGGGCCTGGGTGGCGCCACCATCATCGACACAACCGTCGGCTACCTGAAGAAGGTCTGGCAGGCACCCTTTAAGAAAGAGTTCGAATAGGGGAACCAAAAGGCTCAAAAGGCTTTCTATAGGCCCTATAAGGCCCATTCGACCTATAGGACCTATGAAAAGCCTTCAAATAAAGTGTTTTGGAATAGTTTAAGAAAGCAAACAGCCGAATCCCGGGTGGAGATTCGGCTGTTATTGATTTTGCCTTTAACGCTCAAACGATTGAAACATCCGAGCGATGTAAACCGCCTTTAGTTTACCGCCTGTAGTAATTGCGTCTTTATCTTGTTGGCTGCGTCGACGTAGACCTTCTTAGGCTTGAAGGACTCCAGTTCCTGTTCCTCAAAGCTGGCATAGGTGGCGATTATGACCACGTCACCTTTCCTGGCCTTATGGGCCGCCGCGCCATTGATGCAGATCACGCCCGAATCCTTGTCGCCCCGTATAGCGTACGTGGTGAAGCGCTCACCCGATGTTACATTGTAGATATCGACCTGTTCGTAAGGGATGATGTTCGCTTTATCCATAAGTTGCGAGTCGATAGTGATGCTTCCTTCGTAATCCAGGTTGCTGTCCGTCACTGTCGCCCTGTGGATTTTTGATTTCATCATGGTCCTTCTCATTTGTCATGCCTCCGTTAATATGGTGTTGTCTATCAGCCTCGTCTTGCCTATGCGGCATGCTATGGCGAGGACCGCCCTGCCTGCGACCGCAGGAACGTCTTCCAGCGTCCCGGTATCACATATGTCTATATATTCTACTTCAATGCCCTCTTCCTGATGTAGGATATCATCAACGGCTTTTCTGATCGTTTCTGTTTTGCGTTCGCCCTCCTTTATCAGCTCCTGGGCCCTCCGGAGCGAAGCACTGATGAGACGGGCCTTTTTCCTTTCGGTTTCACTGAGGTAGCTGTTCCTCGAGCTCATGGCCATACCGTCCGCTTCGCGTACCGTGGGGTAGGGAACTACTTCCACGTCCATATTGAGGTCTTTTACCATTCTTTCGATTACCATCAACTGCTGATAGTCTTTCTGGCCGAAGACGGCATAGTGGGGTTTGACTATATTGAAGAGCTTTGCCACCACTGTGGCGACTCCGGTAAAATGGCCGATCCTGGATTTGCCGCAGAGATGATCTTCAAGCTTGCGAACCTCAACGTAGGTAGTAAAACCTTCGGTATACATCTGTCCGTCATCGGGGTAAAAGATAATGTCTGTCTTTTCCTTCCCGAGCAGGTCCGCATCGCGGTCAAAGTCGCGGGGGTACCGGGAAAGGTCTTCTTTGGGGCCGAATTGTATGGGATTCACGAAAATGCTGACGATGACGACGTCGGCAAGTTCGCGGGCCTTCCGTACAAGGGCCAGGTGGCCCTCATGGAGGTAACCCATGGTGGGTACGAAGGCAATGCGTTTGTCCTTTCTGAGCTCATCGGAGGTGCGCTGCATTTCGGGGACGGTACGTATTATTTTCATGTTAGTGGAAGGATTGGCTGTCGTCGGGAAAATTCCCCGCCGTGACTTCGTTGATGTATGCCTTGACAGCCTTGTCTATCTCCTCGGAAAGATTTAAATATTGTTTCACAAATTTGGGCCGGAAATCTCCCAGCATGCCGAGCAGGTCGTGTATGACCAGGACCTGTCCGTCGCAATCGGGCCCGGCGCCGATTCCAATGGTGGGAATCGACAGCATCTCGGTGATCTCTTTGGCAAGCTGTCGTGGAACACATTCGAGGACTACCATGAATGCTCCGGCAGCCTCGACAGCCCGTGCATCGTCCAGGAGTTTCTCGACGTCCTTGCCCTTGCCCTGGACCTTGTATCCTCCCATGCGGTGGATCGATTGCGGGGTAAGGCCGATGTGGGCCACAACGGGGATATCTATGTCGGCAATGGCCTTGATCGTATCGTGCATGTTGACGCCGCCCTCGAGCTTTACCGCCTCGGCACCACTTTCCTTGAACATCCTGCCGGCATTGCGTTTCGCCTGCTCAATGCTTTCCTGGTAGGACATAAATGGCATATCTATTATGAGGAGAGCCCTTTTGGTGCCTCTGGCAACAGCGCGGGTATGATGGATCATTTCATCGACAGTGACGGGAATGGTGTTGGGATAGCCCAGTACGACGGGGCCCACGGAATCACCTACGAGGATGGTGTCTACTCCGGCGTTGTCGAGAATCTTCGCCGTGGGATGATCGTAAGCGGTAAGCATGGTGATCTTTTGCTTACCCTTCATTCCTTTGAGTACCGGTACGGTTATCTTGTCCATGGTAGCCTCTAAACAAAAAAACCTTCTGAACTCGTGTCAGAAGGTTATCATTGTTTCATGCCTTCCGTCTCGGTCCAGTTGTTAAGGATCCAAGCGGTATCCGGTAATATGAAACACCCAATCCCGGAAAATGTCAATATCTATTTCTACCGGAGGCGGCTGGTGTCTTCCCGCCTCCGGAAAGGATGCCTAAGCCCCCTTGTTCTTAAACTCGTCATACCGCATCATTGCCACAAAAGCCTCTTCGTCGTCAAGAAACTCATCGTAGCTGAGCTCCTTCGCAACCTGGCTGCTGCCGCAATTGGGGCAGAATAATTCAGGCACTTCACCATCGAGAAAAGAGTATCCGCAGAGTTTGCAGACATATTCGTCGGGTATTCTCACTGTTCCTCCTATGAAACTGACACTTCAAATATATACCTACGGGGGGAATTGTCAATGACAATCGTAGCCCCGGTTTAAAAGAACTCACCCATGATCATCGTAAAGTTCTTTTGTATCATATCCTTTCCCCTTACCGCCTCTCCGTGACCGGGGATAAGGTATTCTATATCCAGCGAAGCGAGTCTTGTAATGCTGTGCGCCAGCGCCTCCATATTCCCGCCGGGAAGGTCGGTCCTCCCCACACCCATGTAGAAGACGGTGTCGCCCGATATGAGTAGTTTCTTTTCCTCACAGTACAGGCACAGCGAACCCGGGGAATGACCGGGGGTAAGAAGCACCTGAAAACGTGTGTCACCGATGTCGAGCGTTCCTTCGTTAAGGTAGAAGGAATAGGGCTTCTTTGGCATTTCGCAGCCCGTCATCAGGTAGAGTTCCTTCCCGCCGTTATTGAGGTAGTCGAACTCGGCCTTGCCTATCGCTCTCATTGTCTCTTTGTCGAAGGCGTCCGCCGCTTCAATATGGTCGGGGTGGCCATGGGTACCGATGACAAGCTTAACGGACTCTATCCTCTTGCCGTCTTTAGCCATGCCGTTGACTACGTTTCCCAGGAAATTCTTGTGTCCCGGGTCGATGAGAGTCGGAACGGGCCCATCGATAAACACCGTATTGCAGTTGTTTGCCTCGTACGAGACCCAGGGAATAACGTATATATTGTCGATGAAATTCATGCCGTCTCCTGCTGCACAAGTAAGGCGTCGCTGTCGATTTCTTCCGCCTGAAAGCAAAAAGTCCTTTGTGTACCGTCGTTTATCTTCACGCTTGCGGTCTGTGGTACATCCCTGCCGTACCGGGCGAGGATGCGGGCCGACAGGAGAAGCATATCTTCGTCGGGTGCCTCGGCTTTCAGGATACCCCGGGGGCCCCTGAAATCGATGGGGTCCAGGGTGATGTACGGGCTTTCCCTAAGCATACCCAGTTGTTCGTTTTCTCTCTCGTTCCTGGCTACGACAAGTTTGGCGGAGTCGCAGAGTCTGAAGTGCCGTCCCATGGTCAGAAGTTCGATGTCCTGTGTCGTATAGGCCTTGTCTGTGGCCATGAGGTCTTTGAGTTTCATTGAGAAGATGGGGTCCGTGAGCAGGCATCCTCCGCCGGGAAGGTCAAACTCGGTGAGCTTGTAGGCCTCGACGAGTTTATATTGCTCCTGACGCGACCTGCCGGCGATATCGAGAAGCTTTTCGCGGTCGACGATGCCTTCCTGTTCGGGGATACTTGGAGGAAAAAGCTTGGCGGACAGGGGTCTCACGATAAGACCCTGGAGCTCGCTGCGCTTCTCGATGAGCTCTATGGTATTTCGGCGTTGAGACATCGGCCTCTGTCCCAGGACCTCCCCGGTCACGACGAATGATGCATCGAGTTCGGTAAGAAGCTCTTTCGTGAGCCGGAGCATGTAGATCCTGCAATCGATGCAGGGGTTCATATTCTTTCCGTATCCATAACGCGGGTTCTTTATGATCTCGATGTAGTCGTCGCCCTTGTTCTTTGTGATGATCTCTATGCCAAGTTCCGCGGCAGTGCGCAATGCCTTGTGGCCGCGCTGTTTGTCCCGTTTGCTCGCGAAAATGGAGCTGAAATGGAGTCCGATCACTTCGATGCCCTGATCGACGATAAGCTTCGTTGCGACGGCACTGTCAAGGCCGCCGGATATGAGTGATATGGCGCGTTTCTTCATCTACTTTGTCTGCTGGAACTCCCCGAGGGGGTCTATTGCATTTCCTCCGGTGTCCGTTCGTCAAGCGTGACAAGACTGATCCCCGAGTCCACCCCCGGCAGGGGCTCTACGGGATTGGTGAGCAGGAAACTGCCCGTTTCCACCCACGTCTTCAACGCGGAGGCTATCTCCCGGGCTTTTGAATAGCTTGAAATAGGAAAGGTGGGCACATCCTTTCCCCTGACGTTTATCCTCCCCGACTTCAGCTGGGCGTACGTGACCTCACAGAGGCTTGCCGGTATCCGCTGGGGATAGTCGGAGGAGTAGTCCACCACCTGTGCGTAGAAATCCTCGTCGCCTCGGGAGGTGAAGAACGCCATCTCTTCGTCGAGAACGGGTATGGGGATGCCGAGGCCCACGAACATCGTCGGTCCGTAGCCAAGGAAACTCGCACCCTTGAGATAATTGCCGGACATCTGTTTGGCATCGCCGATGACGGCAAGAGTGCCGGCGCCGCCTTTGGGCAGTCCCTCGGGTGTGCGGGCCGCACAGGGGTTGTGTTGCGTCCCCTGCCATGCCACGTAGCCCACACCGCCTCCGAGAAAGATCCGGGTACCTATCCCGATGGTCCTGTACTTGGGGTCCTTCAGAAGAGGTGATAATTGGCCCGCGCTGGAGTAATTGGCGCTTCCGAGATCCGGCTTGATGACCCCCATGTAGGTGTGGATGACCCTCTGGGAGACATTGACGCCTACGTTGTAGTTCTGATAGCTGTTTCTGGGGCTGTATATGTAGGCCTCATTGACAGTTTCCTTGTTGATAAAGGTCTCGATCTTCTTCCTTGGATAGCAGTCGGTACCATATGCGGTAGCATCGAGTCTGATGGGCTTGCCGCTCACGAATTCTTCTATGACGTGCCCACCGCCGTATTTGAAAGCGCCCGGATAGACCGTATTGCGGGGATCGTTGTCGGGCATGGAGGTTGCGCCCAGGTAGATGTCGACGGCGGCTATTCCGCAATATGCCGGGACATCATTAAGATAACACTTCCCCCCACCGATCTTTATCCTTGGCTTGGAGTGGCCAAGGTTCATGAACATACCGCTCGAGCACATGGGGCCGAAAGTTCCCGTTGTGACGACGTCGACCTGCTGTGCGGCCTTTTTCGCCCCGTTCTTCTTCACTATTTCTACCATTTCATCGGCAGTCACCACGACGACTTTGCCCTTTTTTATTTTTTCGTTTATCTCGACGATACTCTTCAATCTGTCCTCCCTCGAACATCACGAACGGATCCGGCTTCTGTGGCTGAAAGAGTCCGGCTGACCGTGAAAATGCCGGACGAACCGTACATATTATACACTAATTCGGGGCCTTTTTTTACTCTTTTAATCGATGGTTACGTTGAACTTGATCTCCGCTTCGGAACGTCTTCCATAGATGGGTTTGAAGGTGTGGGAGCTGCCCGTGTCAGTGGGTGTGAGCTTTTCGTCGACGAGGATGCGGCCCTGGACATGGTCGAACTCGTCGTGAACAGTAGACACGCCCTCCAGCCCCGAGAGGTGTTTCTCACAGAGTCTCGAACCTGTTCCGAAACAGATGCAGGGGGTCCTGACGATCCCGGCTACCTCGACGGGTTTCATGGCCCCGTAACCGGTGAGCCTCGATATAGTCCCTTTTTCCACATGGTAGAGGGACAAGAAGACCTCTGATTTTTTCGCGTCCACGAGAGGGCACAGGTAAAAACCGTCGCGGTCCGCAAGGGCGAAGGCAAGAGCGTCCAGGGTGGGAATGCCCTTAAGAGGTATCCCGGTGGCCGCATGTATGCCTTTGCAAAAGGCCAGAGCGACCCGTATCCCGGTGAATGAACCCGGTCCCAGGGTGACGATGAGATCCGTCACGTCTTCAATGGTGTGACCGTTGGCCGCGAGGATCGCAGTAACCTTCTCGGGCAGTATCTGCGACGGGGACCGCGCTTCCTTGATCCTGAGTTCGTCTATGAACCCGTCCGGCCCCGCCAGCGCAAGCGTAAGGAGATCGATGGAATTATCGATGGCAAGGGAGAGTCTATTTGCCATGAAAATACTTGCCGAAATCGAAAATCCTGTCGAAATCGTTATAGAAGGCAAAGACCATTATGAGAAGGAGTATGACCAATCCCACGGTCTGGGCAACCTCCTGCACCTTTTGTGAAATCTTCCTTCGTGTGACGATTTCGATGGCGTTGAAAAGAATATGCCCTCCATCGAGCACCGGGATGGGCAACAGGTTGATGATTCCCAGATTGATGCTGATCAGGGCAAAGAAGAAAATGAAATCACCGATTCCTTTTTTTGCTCTCTTGCTTGCTTCCTGGAAAATGAGGACAGGTCCGCCTATGTTCTTGGGTGAAATGCTCCCCTGAATTATCTTTACGATCCCCACAACCGTTATGCGGGAGTACTCCCAGGTCATATAGAACGATAATCCGACAGCTTTGCCGGGGGATTGCCTTCTCTTTATGACCTCGTCGGACCTTTCTATACCCAGTATCTTGCGCTTGTATGGCTCGCCGAAAATATCCTTTTCCTCTATACTCATGGGTTTGACGGTAAGATTCAGTTGGGTGCCCGCGCGATCGATGGTAACTTCTACGGTGTCCCCCCGTGCCTGATCGATACTCGAGGCAATGTCAAGGAATTCCTTTATTTCCTTACCGTCGATCTTTGCGATGATATCGCCTGCCTTGATGCCGGCTGCCTGCGCAGGCGTGTTATCGGCCACCTTCCCGACTTTGGCGGACGGGACGTTATAGCCGATGATGGAGACGAAATAGAAAACGAAAAGCGCAAGGAGGATGTTGAAAAGGGGACCGGCAACGGCGATGAGTATCCTGACGTAGGGCGGTTGATGAGAAAAAGACCGTGGTTTATCTTCTTCAGCAATTTCCTCGTCTGGTGATTCGCCGAGAAGCTTTACGTAGCCGCCCATAGGAACGGCCGAGATCGCGTATTCCGTCTCCCCCCTGGTGAAGCGGAAAAGTTTCTTCCCGAAACCGATGGAGAAGGTGAGGATCTTGATGTTGAAGAGCCTCGCAACAAGGAAATGCCCGAACTCATGCACCAGAATCAACAATGCAAGGGCAATAAGAAAGTACAAAAAGGAAATCATAGTTTTTTTCGTCCTGTATCAGTTATTTTAGTCATTGCGATCTCTCTTGTCCACGAAGCGACCCGGTGGACCTGGTCGACGCTGTCTATGACGGGTTCACCGGGATCTTCCGCCAGTGTTTCAGCTACCACCCGGGGTATATCGGTGAATCCGATCCTGCCTTCGATGAAGGCCTGTGCGGCCACCTCGTTGGACACATTGAAAGCGATCAAGGCGCTGTCGCCTGCCGCGAGAGCTTCATAGGCCAACCGGATGGAAGGAAAGCGCCTCAGGTCCGGCGGATGGAAGGTGAGTTTTGTGAGCTCATCGAGACGGAGAGGGGAAAAGGGCAGGGCAATGCGTTGTTTGCCGTTCAACGCGTAAGCTATGGGGATCTTCATATCCGGGCAGGCCATGTACGCAAGAAACGAATTATCCGCAAGCTCGACGATACCGTGGACGATGCTTTCCGGGTGGACGAGGGTTTTTATCCTTTCGGGTTCAAGGTCGAACAGCCATCGTGCCTCTATGATCTCAAGCCCCTTGTTCATGAGCGTTGCGGAATCAAGCGTGATCTTCCGCCCCATTTTCCAGGTGGGATGGTTCATGGCCTCGGAGAGCCCGACCTTTTCCAGGGCGCGCCTGCTGTGCTTTCTGAAAGGGCCGCCCGATGCGGTAATGACGACAGCCTTGATCTCTTCGCGGTCTATCCCTCTGAGGAGCTGATAAAGCGCTGAATGTTCGCTGTCGACAGGGATCAAATCGGCCGATCCTTCGGCAAGGAGCCTCCTGATAATCCTTCCTGCCATGACCAGGCTTTCCTTGTTGGCCAGCGCAAGGGTCTTCCCGCACTTCAATGTTTCGATGGTGGGTTCGAGACCGATGCTGCCCGGCAGGGCGTTGACCACGATGGCGGCGTCAGAGCGAACCATTTCCTTCATACCTTCAATGCCGCTGTAAAGGCGCACCCCCGATGCAACTACGGCGCCTTTTCGATGTTCGTCGAAAACGCAGACTTCCCGGGGCTTGAAACGGGCTATCTGCCCGTTGAGGAGAGCGATATTGTTTCCGCACGCGAGGCCCTGAACCTCGAAAGATTCTGGATCGTTGGCGATGACTTCGAGTGTCGCTGTGCCGATAGAACCTGTCGAGCCCAATATGAGGATCTTTTTCTTCATAATATTATCTTGTCCACACCAGGCAGGTATAAAGGAAGGGGGCCGTAAAGATAAAACTGTCTATACGGTCCAGCAACCCGCCGTGTCCGGGTATGAGCTGCGAGGAATCCTTCGTGTTGAAGATCCTCTTGCACGCGGACTCCAGAAGGTCGCCCGCCTGCCCCAGTATTCCCATCGCCGCCCCCACGACGATGGCACCGGCGATGGAAAGGCCGAGAAGCTGATACGCCGCCGTGGTGACAACCAGGGATCCGAGGGTGGAGCCAATGAGCCCCTCAATGGTTTTTTTCGGACTGATCTGGGGTGCGAGGGGGTGCTTTCCCAGATTCTTGCCGATGATGAAGGCGAAGGTGTCACTTGCCCATATCGAGATCAGAAGTATAAGCGGGAAAAGCGGGTCCAGTTCCTTGAGGAGATAGAGATAGAAAAAGGGTACGAGGATGAAGAAATTGCCGAAGAAGATAAGGGCCGACTGGCCCGTCAGGTCGCGGTTTGTTTTCTCAACCGGGCCGCTCCTGTCAAAAACCTTGATGACGATAATGATCACCGTCGACGCCATGACCCAGAGCATATAGATCTGGAAGAAGCGGAAGAAGAGCGGGATTGTCCCGGCGATGATGAGAAAAGGGATGACGTATCTCATGGGAAGCCCTGTCATGGAGGCAGCCTCCAGGGTGGCAACGAGGCATATGGCCATCAAAAGGGCGAGTAACCACAGGGGGGGTAGGATATAGAAAAGAAAGGCGATGACCGGGGCGACGCACACGCCCGTAATAACCCGTTTCTTCAGTTCTCCCAATCAATATTCCTTTATGTTTCCAAACCTTCTTTCGCGCTTTGCGAACTCGCCCAGCGCTTCCAGGAAGGCCTGTTCTCGAAAATCCGGCCAGAGGATATCTGTCACGTAGATCTCGGTATAGGCTACCTGCCAGAGCAGAAAATTGGATAGCCGCATCTCACCGCTCGTGCGGATCAGGAAGTCGGGATCGGGTAAATCCGGGCCATAGAGATATCGCTTGAATGCCCTTTCATCGATCCTTTTGACAAGACCGTTCTTGACGTCCTCGCACATGAGGCGCACGGCCCGAATGATCTCCTTGCGTCCGCTGTAGCTCAAGGCTATCGTCAGGACGAGGTTTTTGTTACCCGCGGTCTGTTTCATCACGTTGTCGAATTGCGACTGCAGTGACCTCGAAAAATCGCTTCTTTCACCGATGATGTTGAAGCGGATGCCCTTTTCCATCATCATGGGAACTTCCTGTTCGAGATACAGGCCGAGAAGGGACATCAGAGTCTTGACCTCTTCCTTTGGCCGGGACCAGTTCTCTTTGGAAAAGGCGTAAAGTGTAAGATAGGGTATACCGAGATCACAGGCGGTCTCGGTTATCTCGCGAACGGAATCGATGCCGACCTTATGGCCTTCGACTCTCCTGAGTTTCTTCTGCTTCGCCCACCTGCCGTTCCCGTCCATAATGATTGCGACATGAGTGGGCAGTCTGTCAGGAACTGTTTTTCTCATCGCTATCAGATAGAAAGGATCTCTTTTTCTTTCTCGGAAAAGAGTTTCTCGGCCATTTCGATATGCTTGTCGGTGACCTTCTGGACGTCCTCCTGTTTCTTTTTCAGGTCGTCCTGGGAGATGGCCTTGTCTTTTTCCAGTTTCTTCAGTTTTTCGTTTATTTCCCTTCGGACGTTCCTCATGGCAACGCGAGTGCCCTCAAGCATTTTGCTTCCCAGTTTGGTGAGTTCCTTGCGGCGCTCCTCCGTAAGTTTGGGAAAGGAAAGCCTGATGGACTTGCCGTCAGACATGGGGTTGACGCCCAGATCGGATTTTTGGATCGCCTTTTCAATGTCCCCGATGACGGCGTTGTCCCAGGGCTGGATCGTGATGGTCCTCGAGTCCTGAACGCCGATCGTCGCCACCTGATTGAGCGGTGTCGGCTGTTTGTAATAGTCTATCTTGATATCTTCCAGGAGGGACACCGAGGCAACACCGGTGCGGAGTTTGGAGAAGTCTTTATTGAGTGCCGCGAGAGATTTTTTCAGTTTATCTTCAAGTTCCGTCATAACTTCATTGCTCATTAAGGTTACCTCCTCACGATTGTCCCTACGTTTTCACCGAGAACCGCTTTCTTCAGGTTGTCCCTGACCCGTATGCTGAATACGGCGATGGGGACGTCGTTTTCCTTGCAAAGCGTGATAGCGGTGAGATCCATGACCTGAAGATCTTTGCTGAGGACCTCACTGTAGGATATCTCAGGGTAAAAGACCGCGTCCTTATGGACCTCGGGGTCCTTGTCGTAAACGCCGTCCACCTTTGTGGCCTTCATGACGATGTCGGCCTTTGTTTCGACTGCGCGAAGCGCCGCGGCCGTATCGGTGGTAAAATAGGGATTGCCGGTGCCACAGGCAAAGATGACGACCTTGCCCTCGTCGAGGTAGGCCATGGCTCTGGCATAGTGATAAGGCTCGGCAATCTTTTCGAGAGCGAGGGCGGTCTGAACCACCGCCGGCGTACCGGCCCTGTTAAGGGTGTCCTGAAGGACGAGGGCGTTGATGACCGTTGCCACCATACCGACGTAGTCCCCGGTGACCCTGTCCATGCCTTCTTTTTCCCCCTTTTTCCCCCGGTATATGTTTCCGCCGCCGAGTACTATGGCGACTTCGACACCGAGTCTGCGAATCTCACCTATCTGGCCGGCGATGTCGCTTACGGTGGCATGGTCTATGCCGTGCCCGGAGTTTCCCATGAGGACTTCGCCGCTCAGTTTAAGGAGAATCCTCTTATATTTCATGTCAGTCCTGGAGTGTCTCGCCCAACTGGAATCTCACAAAGCGGCTGATCACGATTTTTTCTCCGGTTTTCACGAGCAGTTCCTCAAGAAGGTCCTTTATGGTCATGTCGGGATTCTTGATGAACGTCTGTTCAACCAGGCATACCTCCTGATAGAACTTTTCCAGTTTGCCCTCAGCTATCTTGTCGACGATCTTCTCCGGCTTGCCCGATTCGAGCGCCTGATTCCTGTAGATGGTTTTTTCCCTGTCCAGGTGTTCCTGGGGGATGTCCTCGCGTTTCACATACAGCGGGTTGGCCGCCGTTATCTGCATGGCGACGTCCTTCACAAAATTCTGGAACTGGTCGGTCTTGGCCACGAAGTCGGTCTCACAATTGATCTCGACCATGGCGCCCACTTTACCGCCGGTATGAATGTAAGAGGCGACAGAACCCTCCGATGCGACCCGGCCCATTCTCTTCTGGAGTTTGGCGAGACCTTTTTCACGAAGGAAATCGACTGCTTTTTCCATATCCCCATCGGAATGTTTCAAGGCCTCTTTGCAGTCCATGAGGCCAACGCCTGTTTTTTCACGTAATTTTTTTACTGCATCAGCAGAGATATCCATGGAAAATCCTCCTCAACTAATTAAACTTCGAGCTCGTCGTATTTTTCCTCTTCCAACACGCTTTCGTCGACAAAGGGTTTGAGATCTTCGGCGGGTCCTTCATCCTTGCTCTGGAACTCTTCGATGTACAGGGCTTTCCCTTCCAGGACCGCGTCGGCGACGCGGGATGTGATGAGCTTGATAGCACGGATAGCGTCATCGTTGCCGGGAATAATGAAGTCGATGTCGTCGGGATCGCAGTTTGTGTCGACGATGCCGACGGTAGGGATACCGAGTTTCTTCGCTTCGTTCACGGCAATATATTCTTTTTTCGGGTCGACGACATATATGGCGCCCGGGAGCCTGTCTATTCCCTTGATCCCGCCGATGTTCTTTTCGAGCTTTTCGATCTCTTTTTCGATGCCGATGGCCTCTTTTTTCGGAAGGACCTTGTAGATATCGCTTTGTTTCAGTTCTTCATATTTCCTGAGACGGTCGATGCTTTTCTCTATCGTCTGGAAGTTTGTCATCGTGCCGCCCAGCCACCGGTTGTTGACGTAGAAAGCACCGCACCGTTTTGCCTCGTCGGAGATGGATTCCTGGGCCTGCTTCTTGGTGCCGACGAAGAGGATATATTCGTTGCGGGAGGCCACTTCCTTGACGAAGTTGTAGGCCTCTTTGAACATCTTCAACGTTTTCTGCAGGTCGATGATGTAGATGCCGTTGCGGGCCCCGAAAATGTATGGCTTCATCTTGGGGTTCCAGCGTTTTGTCTGATGCCCGAAGTGAACACCAGCTTCCAGCAACTGTTTGATGGTTAGGTTTGACATTTTTCCTCCTGGTTTTTTGTCCTCCGCCTTTCGCACCTTAACGGCAGACAGTCATCTGCACCCTGACGTTAATTGAAAGACGTGCGAATTTAATCGAGATGTTAAAATACCATATGATTACGTATATTTCAATAAAAAATGCCCTTCACGGCCACTCTACCGGCAATATTCAGACGTGTCCCTCACGATTGCCTGCAGATACGTTTTTCCGCCAAGGTCAAGGGTGTTAAGACTGATCTGTGCGTCAAAATCAGTTCCGTCCAATCTCCTGTGCCGCCAGCTAAAGAACTGAGGAGTGCCCTGATAGGCGGCTTTAATCGTTTCAAGCGCCTTCTCCGTTGAGTCCCTTCCGTCGGGCTGGACAGGCGGAGAAAGCCGGTGCGGTGATTGTCCGATAATATCTTCTTTGCTGCAGGCGAACATGGTCAGGGTCTTCCGGTTGCATTCAATGAAATGATCGCCGTCGATGAGAAGAATGGCATCGTTGGCATTGTCGAAGATGGCGTGAAACCACCTTTCACTGTCTATGAGTGCGTCCGATGCCAGCTTGCGCTCGGTGACGTCTCTCAGATATGCCAGTGTCACCGGTTCGTTGCGGAATGTCGTGCCCGTCGCCGACACCTCTACGTAGATGACGGAGCCGTCCTTCCTTCTACCCTTAAACTCATACTTATCGGGTACGTCTTCCCCCCGCTGTCTTCTTTCATTCAGATCCTGAACTCTGTCAAGGTCGTCGGGATGGATGGTCTTCTCATGTGTCTGGCCGATTACCTCATCGGGTGAATCAAATCCGAATATCTCGCAGAATCGCTGATTCACGAAGAGATGGACGTTGCCTTTTACGATGGCGACGCCATCGCTGGAGTATTCGATCGCCGTCCGGTACCGTTCCTCCGATTCCTTCAGTCTTTCCTCGGCCTCCCTTTGTGCGGTGATGTCTCTGACCGACTGAATGACCCCGGTGATATTCCCGTCGAGGTCGTATATGGGGCTTGCCTTCGCCCATATATAGATGGGTTTGCCGCGCATTACGAGGAGTTCGAGCGGTTCGGCGACGAGGCGGTCCATTTCCTTGGTGATGAAGGAATATCTCTTTTCCGCGTCCCTGTCGGGTTTCAGGACAAAATCAGCAAGAAGAGGTTGGCGCTTTCCGTAGAAAGGAATCGAATACTCGTAGTCCCCCTTTCCCAGAATATCGATGGCCTTGACTCCCGACAGATCTTCCATGGCCCTGTTCCAAGCTATCACCCTGCTTTCCCTGTCAATGGCGAAGGTGGCGTCGGGAAGGAAATTGATGATATCACCGAGACGGCGCTCGGTTTCAACGAGGGCGTCCTTTACCTTCCTGTATTCGGTGACGTCCTGAACCACGGCCAGGATGGTGTTTTCACCGCCAGAGGAGTGGGGCACTATATTGACGAGGGCGCTAAAGGACTTGCCGTTCTTGCGCTTCAGCTCGACGAGGTAATTACGCAGGGAGCCTTTATTTTTGAGGTGTTGCAGAAGAAGATGTCTGTCCTGGGAGCTCGCATAAAAATCCCTGGTGCGCATGTTGGAAATCTCCGCCTTTGTGTACCCCGTCATTCTCTGAAGTACGGAATTATAGGATATTATCCTGCCGTCGGGCGTATTGATGCATATCCCGACGGGGATATTTTCAAAGAGCGTGCGGTAGCGGTCATCGCTCCTGCTCAAGGCCTCCTCAATATGTTTTTCCTCGGTGGTATCGAAAATCAGCGCATACACGCCCTCTATCTGAAAACCCGGTCCGGGGCAGGGTATTACCCTAGTTTTGAGGTGGCGGACAATACCCGTCCTGTCGGTGACTTCCTGTTCGAAGACTACCGTCTCGCCTTTCAACGATCTCTGGATATATCCCTGGACGATGGACCACTCCGCCGGACCGACGACATCCTTGACCTCTTTCCCGTAAATATCTTCCCGCACCCTTTCATACCACGATTCGTAGGTCTTGTTTACGAACCTGTAGCGGAAGCCGCTGTCTATATATACGATCGATATCGGAAGAGAGTCGGCGATGAGACGGAGCCTTTCGTCGTTGGTTCCTGCATCCCTGTGTTCCTTGTCGGTTGCGGCTGAATGTGGATTTCCTGCGGGATTACGCAGGAGACTGTTGCGGGGAAGATCTCTCATGCTCAATGCACCTCTTTAACAGGCCTTATCACCGGATTGCCATTCTCGGTGGACATGCAGTAAAGCCCGACCGGATAGCAGAGAGCATAATAGAGCAAGCACAGTACGAAGACGATGATAATTTATTGTGGTATCGGGCTTACAGTCCTGATCCTGTACTATGCCACTATAATAGCATGATTTTTAATCATTGGGAAAGTAATTAAAGAGTGGTTATGGGTGATAGGCGGTCACCTCCCCTGCGGCATCACACATTGCCTTGAAATACCGGGGGTTGTGTGGTATGTTGACGAAAACCTAAGGAGGATCACATGCCATCCCTTTCCAAAAAGACGGAATTAAAAAGAAAAAGAAAGAAAGCCGCACAGAACCCGAAGAGAAAGAAAACCATGTCCAAAGCGTCTACCCCGGCGTTCGCCGTCCACGTAGACAAGGAATGAGTGAAAGGCCTCTGAGATATGAAATAGGGCCGATACGGCCGCCCAATGAAGCCTACAGCCTTCTCGTTCGCTTCACGAGAAACTGCCCCTGGAACAAATGTCTCTTTTGCCAGGTATATAAGGGGAAGCGTTTTGAAAAACGTTCCCTGGATGAAATCAAGTCCGACATCGATACCGTTAAGGCCATCCACGACGACATCAGGGAGTTGTCGAGAGAAAAAGGTTTCTCAGGCGAGATAACCGATTCGCTGGTCGAGGGGGTATTTGACAGTCACATTATAAATGAAGGCTATAAGTCCGTGGCTGTATGGATGTATTTCGGCTGCAAGAACGTCTTTATACAGGACGCGAATTCTCTTGCGATGAAGGCCGATGTTTTCATAGATGCCTTGAAGTATTTGAAGGAGACTTTCCCGAGTATCGATCGGGTGACGTCCTATGCGCGCTCCCGCACGATCGCAAAAAGCGTGTCGGCTGAAAACCTGAAAAAGATGAAAAGGGCCGGCCTGACAAGACTTCACGTCGGTCTGGAATCCGGCCACGATCCGCTCTTACAGTATATGAACAAGGGTGTAACGAGAGATGAGCACATCCTCTGCGGCAGGAAGGTCAAGGACGCCGGCATCGAGCTTTCCGAATACGTCGTCCTTGGCATGGGTGGCAAGCAATGGTGGAGAGAACACGCTCTTGATACCGCCGATGTCCTGAATCATATCGACCCGGATTTTATCAGGTTCCGTACCTTGAAAGTGCTGAGGACCATGCCGTTGTATGAAAAATTCGAAACGGGTGACTTTCTGCTCCCTGATGAAGAGGACATTCTTAAAGAAGAGAGACTTCTTATCTCCAGGCTGGAGGGGATCACGAGCCACGTCAAAAGCGACCACATTCTCAACCTCCTCGAAGAGATTGACGGCAGACTGCCTTCCGACAAGAAGAAATTCCTTGAAACCATTGACCGCTACTTCAATCTGTCACAGGAGCAGAGGCTCGTGTACCGGTTCGGAAGACGTTCCGGTGTTTACAGGAATCTCGATGACTTAAGCGACGAGCTTACCAGCTTTCGTATAAAGAAATCCATCCGGGAAATGGAAGAAAAGGAACCTGGCAGCGTCGAAAGGGCCATTTCCCTGTTTCTCGAAAACTACATCTAGATACCCCCGCTTTTTCTGTTTTCTTGACAATTTATCATGTAAATGAGAGTATTTTCTGCATTGACGGGGTAGGGGCGTCATAAGAAATCACTCAGGCACGTCAGCCCATAAGGTTGCGGGATCGCCTGCGTCACACATCAATTATGACTTTTCGGGGAAAACTTCTTCTTGTATTTTCACTAATCGGTTCATCGGGTGTATTCCTGTCCTCTTTGCTGACATACAAATCGGCAAGCAGGCGGCTCCAGTCGGTGACGAGGAGTGAGATAGAGCGGACTGCGGCGCTTATTGCCAGGCAGAGCGAGACCGCTCTTGCTATTTTCAGGTCTGATATCCGGTTACTGGCGAGGCGGACGGCTATCCGACAGGCCGCACTTTTTCCCGATGATCCTTCAATCAGGGACAGAGCATGCAGCCGTTTTCAGGACATCGTAAAAGAAGCGAAGGTATACCAATCAATAAACCTTCATGACTGTGATGCCCGGTGCATTGCCTCGTCCTTCCCGGATCGCGTCGGGTTTGAGAGCATGCGGCGCGAGGTTGCCAGTCGGCCCGACTTTCATGATGCCATGAAGGGGCAGGCTGTCGTGTCGCAGATCTTTCTCAGCGGCGGAACCGGTCGACCCGTTATCGTGATCTGTGCGCCCGTACAGGACCGCGGCGCTGTCATCGCCGTCGTTCGGGCGGTTGTAGACCTTGATTATTTCAATGATTACGTCCTGAGTCCCCAGGAATACATTCACGGCGGCAAGGCATATCTTTTTGACCCGAAGCTGGACAGAAGGGTCCCTGAAGGGTGGGAGGCGCACAATGTCATTGAGGCCGAGGCGTATAAGCAGCCGGATATTCCCATCCCGCCGGATATGTTGTCGCAGTCCCATGGTTTTGTCCGGTACGAAGCAGCGACAGGCGCTCAACTGGCGGCTTTCCGGAAGACGCCTCAGCCCGAGTGGTATTTCGTAGTTGAGAAATCACAGGACGAGGCCCTTCGGCCGATCCGTGCCATGGGACGGGTGACGGCAGCCACTCTGATCCCCATGCTCGCTGCCGTATCGGCAGGTGTTTTTGCCGTTGCACGTCCTCTTTTGAAAAGGCTGGGTCGGTGTATGGATCTGGCCGGTGAACTCGAAGCAGGCCGCCTTAATAAACGTATGGAGATCAAGGGTACCGATGAGGTCGCCCGCCTGGGCAGAGGGCTCAACACCATGGCGCAGAGTCTCGAAGAAAGTCACGCGGCGCTCGAAGAGGCGGAGCGCATGTACAGGGGAATCTTCGAGAACGCCGTAGAAGGGATATTCGTTGCCAGTCCCGACGGACGTCTGCTGAATGTCAATCCGGCTTTCACGCGTCTTCTCGGCTACGATCTGCCCGCACAGATCCTGGGGACGAACATTACAGACCATTATCCTGATAATACGGGAGTCCTTCTTCTCGAAGAACTGCGTGCAAAGGATATCACCAGGGATTTTGAGATTGTCTTTACGAGGCGCGACGGAACCCGGAGGCTAGGTACCACTTACGCGCGCGCAGATCGCGACGAGAACGGGAAATTTGTTAGGATCCAGGGTTTGCTGAATGATATTACCGAACAGAAAGAGATCGAAAAGGAGCGCCGGCGGGCGGAGGAGGCGCAAAGAAGATTTATCGAAGCCCAACTGGAAACCCTGCGATACCAGATCAATCCCCATTTTCTTTTCAATGTGCTCAATTCGCTTGATGCCCTTTCGAAAACCGATCCCGGGCGGATCGCGGAGCTTATCAGGCAGCTTTCCCGTTACCTGCGTTCCACGCTTTCTTCCAGTGAATCCGGCATGGTTTCTCTTGCCCGGGAGATGAGTGTTATTGAAAGCTATCTCAATCTCGAAAAGGTGCGTTTTGAGGATGATCTTGCCATCTCCATCAATGTGTCCGAGGAAGTCGGCGATACGATGATACCGGAGCTCTTGATTCAGCCCATCGTCGAAAATGCCGTCAAGCACGGGATGAAGACCTCTTCTGTCCCGCTCGAGGTCGACGTAGCGTGCACGGCGGCGGGAGACTTTGTCAGAATTGAAGTTTCCAATACAGGGCAATGGGTTTGCGGGGATGCAGGCGGGTTCCGGGGCGCGGGCGGCCTCGGGCTCGAAAATATACGTAAGAGACTGGATCTTACCTATGGTGACCGCTATCGTCTGAACATCAGCGAGAGCGAAGGCAGGGTGATTGTTGCCGTCGAAATCCCGCGGGAAGGAGAAAAGAATGAAGAAAGATTCTGATCAGGAAATCCGGGCCCTCATAGTGGATGATGAAAGGCTGGCACGTGAGAATCTGAAGGGTCTCCTGAAAGACCAGTGGGACATCAGGATCGCCGGAGAGGCGAGAAGCGCTGCCGAGGCGGAAAGGATGATCGCCGAACTGCATCCGAACCTCATATTTCTCGACATCCAGATGCCGGGAGGCTCCGGCTTTGATCTGCTGGAACGCCTGGAAGACCCTCCTTCCATTATCTTCATAACCGCCTATGACCAGTATGCCATACGGGCATTCGAAGTCAATGCCATCGATTACCTCTTGAAACCCATCGACCCTGAACGTCTCCGGGCCGCGCTCAGGAGGGCCGTATTCCGTCTGCCGTCATTCGACCCGTCCGGAGAAGTGTTTTCCGGCGCCGACCAGGTCTTCCTGAACACGGGGAAAAAGGCCACCTTTGTATCGGTTGGTAATATTGTTGCCGTGTTCGCGGAAAGAAACTACACCAACGTTTTTAATATACAGGGTGAACGCTTCATGGTGCGCTCTTCGCTCAGGGACTGGGAGAGACGGCTTCCCGAGGACGTGTTTGTCGCCCTCGATCGCTCGACGATCATCAACACAAACCATATCGAGCTCTGGACGCTCCATAGCAGAAAGGCCATACTTCGCATGACCGGACTTCCAGAGCCAATTGAGCTGGGGAGGGCGGCATACACCCGGTTTAAGGAACGGGTCATCGCCCCACGGGCCAGGATCAGAACCCGGAAAACAAAAACAGGCCAGTCGGAAGACCAGGAATAGGTTTTGGTGACCCGTTGAAATGGTCGGTTGAGCACTATGGTTGGCATGATGGTCCACTGATTTCACCGATATGGGAATTCATCTTGTAGAATCATTTCTAACAAACCCCTGTAGTCGCATCATTCCACCAAGGCCGGGACGTTTAAACATCATGTGTTTGCAAAAGTCCCGGCCTTTCAATTTCAACAACGTGCGTTCCTGGACAAGAAGGTAATCCTGTGCGTTGCGAATTAGAGTTTTTCGGGGAACCTGCGCTTGGTCACAGATTGGGACAGCTTTGTCCCTCTTCTCTCCATCACTTCAGGTAATTGGATAGAATCGAAAACGCAAACCCCAAGCTTCATCATCCCATCAAAGCCGGGGCATCGTTACCGGGGGGGAATGGATGTCCCGGCTCCCTCCGAACAAATGGGGCCCGTCCGCAACATCTTGATAGAGGGTGCGCATCCGATATTTTTTTGGCATGATTGCCCCAACGACCGGCCGGTTCAGCACATAGCCATCCCCGGGGATACGGCTATTCCGTAGAATTACATCAATACAACTCATCTCTATCCGGGAGGCGCAATAATGTTGAACCTGTATTTGAAGAACGGCAAAACGAAATGGGTCAGCAGACAGGAAGCGAGGCAGCTTCAGAGACAGGGGCAGATCGTCTGCGTTCTTGACATGGAAGACGACGACCCCGAGAATCCCTATTACTGCAGCATAAGAAATGGTTTTTGTGTCGCCGATACATCATTTATCAGTTAAGCGGCTCGGCGGGCCTTACGGGAGTTCGGATGGAAGTAAGAGGAAAAGAAACCAACATTATCAACATGGACGGGTATGTCCGCTTTGTGCTGGGTGTCCTTGCCAGAAAGGAATCTTAAAGCCCATCAGCCTCTTTCTCCGGTTGAAAGTGGCTCTCAACAGCGCTTACAAGTCCCGTAATATCTGATCGCCTGGCTTCAATATCAACCTTAATGCCCGACTTTATCAGCGTTGCAGTGGTAATGGGGCCTATGGATGCGATTACCTTGTCCTTCAATATTTCCTTGCCATAAAGGAGAATAAAATTATTCACCGTCGATGAACTCGTAAAGGTAAAGATATCGAGATCCTCGGGAAGCGATGCCGCAGGCGACGGGACGGTCGCCCTGTAGATGGGTACGACACTGCAGCTGCCGCCATTTTGCCTGATATGCCGGATGATGATATCGCGAGCCTGTTCGGCACGAGGGATGAGGAAGTTCTTTCCTGAGACACCAAAGGTGTCAAGGACGGAGACGACCCCTTCCGATGTGAAGTTTTCAGGAACAAGATCGGCCTTTATACCGTATACCGCAAGGTGCGCGGCGGTTGCCCCACCTATCGCGATGACGGTAATCCCGCTCAAAGCACGGGCGTCCTTGCCCGATCCCCGCATGTGTGCAAAAAAGATAGAGGCCCCGTTGACGCTCGTGAAAATGATGGCGTCATATGTGGAGATCCTGTCAATGGCTGTGCGGAGCCGTGTATTGGGAACGATGGGTTCGATATCGATCGTGGGAAGGTAAACGGGCTCGGCACCCCTGTCCAGGAGGAGTTCGCCGAATCTTCGGGATTGGTGTTCCGAACGCGTCACAGCAATTTTCTTGCCGAAGAGAGGTTTTTGTTCGAACCAGTTGAGCGTTTTTCTGAGCTGAATGACCTCGCCGACAACTATTATGCCCGGCGGTTTGAGTCCCATCCTTCGAACCTCGCCGACGATAGTCGCCAGTGTGCCGGTTGCGACCTTTTGTGCGGGAAGGGTGCCCGAACGGATGACGCAGGCAGGCGTATCGGGATGCTTGCCTTCATCGATAAGCCTTTTCGCAATGTCACGAAGGTTCTTCATACCCATGAGAAACACGAGCGTATCGGGCCCCGATGCCAGTTCGTGCCAGTTGATGGATGATGCAGCCTTTTTTTCGTCCTCATGACCCGTTATGAAAGCCACGGTGGAGGCGTGATCCCGATGGGTCAGTGGTATACCCGCGTAAGCCGGAACGGATATCGCCGAGGTCACGCCCGGGACTATCTCGAAGGATATTCCGTTCATGGCAAGGTGCTGTGCCTCTTCGCCGCCGCGGCCGAAGATAAAGGGGTCGCCGCCTTTAAGGCGCACCACGATCTCGTTGTCCCTGGCTTTTTCTGAAAGGAGGGAGTTGATCCGTGTTTGCGGAAGTTCGTGGCGGGAGGCCTTTTTCCCCGCATATACAATCTCAGCCCCCGCCCGTGCGAACTCGAGAAATCCTTTGTTTACAAGATTATCGTAGACGATCACATCGGCGCGCCGGATAAGTTCGAGGCCCCTCATGGTAATGAGCTTAATGTCCCCCGGACCAGCGCCTACGAGATAAACTTTACCCATGCGAACATTATACGAATTGTAGCCGGGTTTGTTCAAGAGAAAGGATAAGGCCTATATGCCTTTACCTGTGCTGGACATGCTGAGCGTGCAGTGCTTTATGCCCTTGATCGATCTGAGCATTTCGGCCAGTCTTTTGACGTCCTCCGGCTTGCCCCTTACGGCGACAATCTCGAGACAATTATTGTGATCCAGGTGGACGTGCTGCGTGGATATTATGACGTGTTGTGAATCATGCTGGAGATCTGTTATCTTGTTAAGCAGTTCCCGGTGATGATGATCATAGATGAGAGTTATCGCGCCGGCAACTTCGCCTCCGGCTTCCCACTCTTTCGCGACAAGCTCCTGGCGTATAAGATCGCGGAACGCCTCCGAGCGATTGGAGTAGTTCTTTTCCCGGATCAGTTGATCGAACTTCCTGAGCAGTTCGCTGTCAAGTGAAACGCCGAATCGTACCAAACCGGACATAAGCCCTCCACCGTATCACGTTGTTTCCCCATGGTAGCACAGGCGGATGGGAGAGTCAATGAGGCAGGGTGATAGGTAATAGGTGATGGGTAGGGGGTAAGGGTGCGTAAGCGACGGCCGGGAGAAATCGTGGAGCGGGGAGAGGGGCTGTTTCTTTCTTGAAAAGGGGTCTTCTTTCTTATAGTATTGATAAAATATAGCGGGGGAAGGGAAGCTGCAGCCGGAACACCGGGGCTTTCCGATAGGCCCGCCGTGATCGCCATTGATCTTTATCTCATTATTCAGTTTCGATTGAGGAGGAAGGGGTATGCTGAGAAAGGTTGTTCCTGTTCTATTCGTGATGGCCATGCTGGCCGGCTTCACGGGTAATGCGAGAGGCGCTTCCGTCGAATTGTTCTCACCGGAGGGAACGGTAAAGGACATCCGCCAGGTTACAGCCCGCTTTACGGATCAGATGGTAGCATTCGGCGATCCCCGCACCGCCGACCCCTTCACGGTTCACTGTTCCGAAAAAGGTAAAGGCCGCTGGATAGACGGGAAGAACTGGTCCTTCGATTTTGACAGGGCACTCCCGGCGGGAGTCGGCTGCACTTTCACTCTCAAGCAGAATTTGAAGAGCCTGTCCGGTGCCGTGGTCACGGGAAGGAAGACCTTTTCATTCAATACCGGCGGTCCTTCGGTCCTTGAAACGGAGCCGTGGGAAGACGGCACCGAGATAGAAGAAAGGCAGACGTTTCTCTTCCGCCTCGATGCGCCTGCCACGGATGCCTCGGTGATGAAGAATGTGTCCTGTTCCATCGAGGGCATCCGTGAGCGTGTGGGCATACGGCTCGTAACGGGAGAAGAACGCAGGCAGATTCTATCGGCCCTGCATGTTTCGAAGAAGGAGGTGGAGAACACCGTCCTGTTCCAGTGCAGGCAGGCTTTTCCTCCGAAAGCCAAGGTGAAGATCATATGGGGAAGAGGGGTCATGTCAAAGAGCGGCATGGCAACGAACAAGGACCAGGTGCTCTCATACCAGGCCCGCGGTCCCTTCACCGCCAGACTGCGGTGTATGAAAGAGAGGCCTCAGGGCGGATGCATACCTTTGTCTCCCATGCGGCTCTTCTTTTCTGCGCCCATCCTGGAAAAGGATGCGCAAAAGATCGCAATCGGAACTGAAAAGAAGACGGGGAAAGAGACGACCTGGAAGGCAAAGACGGATCGCCTCGGAGACAGCGACGTTACGTACGTCGTCTTTGAAGGGCCTTTTCCGGAGAAAAGCCTCCTCAAGATCCACATACCGGAAAACCTGAAGGACATTTCAGGACGTTCCCTTTCAAATGCAAACAAGTTCCCTCTTTCCGTTAACACCGATACCTATCCCGCGCTTGCCAAGTTCTCCGACAAGTTCGGCGTCATCGAATCAAAGGAAGGCGCCCTCCTGCCGGTCACAGTCAGGAATATAGAAGAAGAGATAAAGACCTGGCTCTCCCGCGAAGATGGTGATGCGGCTCCGGGAAAATCTCCCATCACACCTCAGCCGGTCGTGAAAACGACCGTCGGGGATCCGGCAGGTAAAGGCGGCACTGATGGAAAGCCAGCGGCAACCGGGGGGGTAAAGGGCAGTGTCTACCAGGCAGGGAAAGATGGTGAGCAGTCTATAATAGAGTGGCTCTACAAGCTCGATAATTCACCACGCGAAAGATCCCTTCTTAAGGGGACGAAAAAAGGCGAGGTGTTTTCACTGCCCAAACCGGGGGGAACAAAAGAATTCGAGGTGATCGGCATTCCTCTTCGCGAGCCCGGTTTCTATCTGGTTGAGATCGAAAGCCTCATGCTGGGGAAAAGGCTCCTCGAAAAACCCGGACCGGTTTACGTGCCGACCGCCGCGCTTGTGACCAACATGACGGCCCATTTCAAGTGGGGCAGGGAATCATCTCTCGTCTTCGTTACGGCCCTTGACAGCGGTGAACCCGTTCCCAACGCCTCCGTTACGGTCAGGGACTGTAAAGGTGGTCTTATCTGGCAGGGCGCGGCCGATGCCAACGGTATAGCCAGGATCGCCAGGCGCCTGCCCGATGCCGGGAGTCTGCCTCAATGCCGTCGCGGCAAACAGGAAAAGGACCTCTATTACGAGCACTCGCGGGTATTGTCGGGTATCACGGGCGGACTCTTCGTTTTTGCCCGGAGCGGTAAGGACATGACCTTTACCCATTCGAGCTGGGATGACGGGATCGAGTCGTGGCGCTTTAACCTCCCCGAAAACTACGGCGACCGCAAAGAGGACCTCATCGCCCATACGGTCTTTGACAGGACGCTGCTCAGGGCCGGGGAAACGGTCCATATGAAGCATTTTGTGAGGCATCGCACCATGGACGGACTGTCTGTGCCGGCGAACCTGAAAGAAATCAAGGAAGCTGTGATCGTTCATATGGGCAGTGACGAGAAGTATACGATGGGACTGACGTGGAAAAACAACGGGTCCGCCGACACCACGTGGAAGATCCCCCCGGCGGCGAAGCTCGGAACATACAATGTCTACCTGAGAGAGGCGCCTGCCACAGGGAAGCGGGCAGAAATACTGGACCTCTCGGGTTCCTTCAGAGTGGAGGAGTTCCGCGTACCCCTCATGCGCGGTCTTATCCGGGGCCCGAAAGAACCGGCTGTGAATCCGGGTTCCATCGATCTCGACGTTGATCTCAGATACCTTTCGGGCGGGGGAGCATCCGATCATCCTGTCAAGATCCGGGCCGAACTCCAGCAAAGAGCGGTCTCGATCCCCGACTATGACGATTTTGTCTTCTCTGCCGGGTCTGTCAGAACAGGGGTGGAAAGATTCGACGAAGGCGCCGACCGTTTCCGGGATGATGAAGATGCGGACAGGGAAGAAGACACCGAGGGGCCTCGGCAGGAGACCCCGGACAGGTTCGGACAGCGCAGGGTGAGGCTCAAGACCATCGAACTCAATCTTGACAGGAACGGCACGGCGCGGGCGACTTTCAAAGATCTGCCGAAGGCGGATGTCCCGAGGGACCTGGCGAGCGAACTTGAATTCAGGGACCCCAATGGTGAAGTGCAGACAACGTCCGCCAGGGTACCCCTGTATCCGTCTCTGGTTCAGACAGGGCTTTACTCCAGCGGAGATTATCTTGGCGACACCCTGAAGTACCAGGTGGCGGTTCTCGATCTCAAGGGCAAACCGGTGCCGGGGGCCGAGGTGAAGGTGAGACTTTTCAAGCGGTCCACATACTCCCACAGGCGAAGGATTACAGGGGGCTTCTATGCCTTTGAACACGCCACGGAGACGAAAGAGATAGCGGAACACTGCACGGGGAAGACAGCCGAAAATGGTATCCTTTACTGTGAGGGAAAGGCCCCCGTCGCGGGAAGGATCGTCATAGAGGCACAGGTGAAGGACGGACTGGGAAACCTTTCGGTGACGAACCGTGAAGCGACCGTGTACGGCAGGGAGGACACATGGTACGAGGCGCGCAATGACGACCGAATCGACCTTATCCCTCTGCGCCGCTTCGTTGAACCGGGCGAGTCGATGAGTTTCCAGGTGCGGATGCCCTTTCGGGATGCCACCGCCCTTGTTACGGTTGAACGTGAGGGCGTGATGGATGCCTATATCAAGAAGGTGACACGTGAAAACCCTGTTATAGAGATCCCTGTTAAAGCCACCTATGTGCCCAACGTTTTTGTCTCGGCCCTGCTGGTAAGGGGAAGGGTCTCGGCCTCACCGCCGACTGCCACCTTTGACCCAGGAAAACCGGCATACAAGCTCGGCATAGCGGAGGTCAGGGTTGGCTGGAAGCCCCACGCGCTGAAGGTCAAGGTCGATACGGACAAGAAGGCTTATTCCGTGCGGGAGGCCGTCAAGGCCCACATCGAGGTGAGAACGCCGGCAGACGGCGTGCCGCCGAAAGGTTCCGAAGCGGCAATAGCGGTTGTCGATGAAGGGCTTCTCGAACTCAAGCCCAATGTAAGCTGGGGACTCCTCGAGTCGATGATGCGCAGGAAATCCTATGAGATGTCAACGGCGACATCGCAGATGATGGTCGTGGGAAAACGCCATTTCGGCCGCAAGGCCCTTCCCCATGGAGGCGGTGGAGGAAAGCAGCTGACGAGGGAACTCTTCGATACGTTGGTCTTCTGGAAGGGCACAGTGGCGCTCGACAGCAACGGAGAAGCGGACATTGCCTTCAATCTCAACGATTCACTGACGTCATTTCGCGTTGTCGCCATAGCAAGCTCGGGGGCGGACATTTTCGGCACCGGTGAGACAACGATCCGGACGACGCAGGATCTGATGCTCCTTGCGGGTCTCCCGGCCCTGGTCCGCGAAGGCGACCGCTTCACAGCGGGGTTTACGGTCCGCAATACCTCGGAGCGCGAGATGGATGTGGATGTGACTTTGAAAATTGCCGACGGTACCGGCGTGCGCTCTGCCGAACCTGCGAAAGCTGCGGTTCCTGCCGGTCAGTCACGCGAGGTGAAGTGGCAGGTTGCGGTGCCCCATGGCTCGTCGAAGATCGATTACGAGGTATCGGCCGGCGAGAAGTCAGGCCGGGCGCGGGACACACTGAAGATAAGCCAGAAAGTTGTACCGGCGGTAAGCCTCAAGGTTTACCAGGCCACCTTGGCACAGGTGAAAGACACCATGAAAATGGACGTGGAACGCCCCCATGACGCCCTGACGGGCCGTGGAGGCGTCACGGTCACGATGCGGGCCAGGCTGGCCGAAGGACTGCCGGGCGTTGTCGATTATATGCGCCGGTATCCCTATGTCTGTCTTGAACAAAAGACATCGAAGGCCGTCGCCTTGCGTGACCGAGAAATGTGGAAGGACCTTATGGGGCAGCTGCCTGCCTATCTCGATCCGGACGGGCTGGCGAAGTACTTCCCCGGCATGATGCGTGGAAGCGACGCGCTGACGTCCTACCTTCTTTCCATAAGCAGCGAGGCGGGGTACGAGATACCGCAGAACATAAGGGTTAAGATGCTTCTGGGCCTCAAGGGATTCGTGGAGGGAAAGATCGCGCGATACTCGGCACTGCAGACCGCCGACCTTTCGATCAGGAAGATGGCCGCCGTTGCCGCCCTTGCAAGGTTTAACCAGGCCAATCCTCAACTTCTGACAACGATGGACATCGAGCCCAATTTGTGGCCGACGTCGGCTGTGCTTGACTGGATCGACGTCCTGCGCCGTGTGGCGGGCATCTCCGACAGGGACAGGAAACTTCAGGCAGCGGGGCAGGTCTTGAGAAGCCGGCTCAATCTCCAGGGCACGACAATGGGTATTTCCACCGAGAAATCGGACCAGCTCTGGTGGCTCATGGTGTCGACGGACCTCAACTCGGCACGGACCCTGATGGCATCCATGGAATTCGAGGCGTGGCGGGAGGACGTTCCCCGCATTGCGCGCGGTTTTGCGGGAAGAATGAAAAAGGGCCGGTGGGACACGACAACGGCAAATGCCTGGGGAGTTCTCGCCATGGAAAAGTTCTCCGGTAAATATGAGGCAACGGCTGTCACGGGGGTTTCCTCGGCGTCGCTGGGCCAGAAACAGGAGGCCATTAACTGGGCGGACAACTCAAAAGGCGGCAGCCTGATGTTGCCCTGGCCCGCAAGGAAGAGTACTCTCAGCATCGATCACCAGGGGAAGGGCGGGCCCTGGGTCACGGTACAGAGCATTGCGGCCGTACCGCTGAAAGCGCCCCTGTCATCAGGTTATACCATCAAGAAAACGATCGTTCCCGTCGAGCGCAGGAACCCCGACACATGGACGCGCGGCGATGTCATGCGCGTGAAACTCGAGATAGGTGCCCGCTCCGACATGACCTGGGTGGTTGTAAACGATCCCATACCATCCGGCGCCGTTATACTGGGAAGCGGTCTGGGACAGGACTCCGCTCTGCTGTCAAAACAGGGACGCCAGAGAGGGTGGGCTTGGGAGGCATACAGGGAAAGGAGTTTTGAGGCCCTGAGGGTATATTACGAATTCGTGCCGCAGGGAACGTGGACCGTGGAATACAGTGTCAGGCTCAACAACGACGGTCTCTTTCAGATGCCCGGGACCCGCGTTGAAGCGCTTTATGCGCCGGAGATGTTCGGCGAAAGCCCGAACCGGCCGGTGGAGATCGGGAAATAGAAAATGTCTTTGAAGTACCTGAAAGGTGTTCCCGGTATATGCGTGGCCGCCGTGCTGGCCCTGGCGTGTCTTGCCGGGGTGGGCAGCCTCTTCGTGGCGCGATCGGCGAGGGATGCGAAGATCCCCGCCTTTCAGAGCGTCAGGGCTTCCTACCGCGCCTCCGATGCGGTCCTTCTGGATCGTCACCAGGAAGTCATCCACGCGCTGCGTACGGATGACACGGCCAGAAGGCTCGAATGGACACGTCTCGCCGACGTGTCGCCGTCGTTTCTGCAAACGGTGGTCTTCGTTGAGGACCGTCGTTTTTTCAGCCACAGCGGAGTTGACCCCCGCGCTTTTGTGTCCGCATTCGCAAGGAATGTCACCTCCGGGAGGCTAAGCGGCGCCAGCACCATCTCGATGCAGGTGGCCTCCATCATCGACAAGACCCTGAAGCCGAAAAGGGTGAGGAGAGACCTCGGCCAGAAGTGGCGCCAGGTGCTCGCGGCAATTGCCCTGGAGAAGACCTGGAAGAAGGAAGAAATACTTGAGGCCTATATAAACCTCATATATTACCGTGGGGAACTCCAGGGTGTCAGGGCTGCTTCGAAAGGGTTGTTCGGAAAGGAACCCTCCGGCCTTACCCAACTGGAATCTTCTATCCTGGCATCACTCATCACATCGCCCAACGCGACCCGGGAAAGGGTGGCCTTGAGGTCGTGGGGCCTGGCACAGAAAGCCGGGTTACAGATAACCCGTGACGATGTTGACCGCAAAACGGGTGAGGCCCTGACTTCGGCATATAGTATCACCTTCGAAACATCGCTGGCGCCTCATGTGGCGCGCATCGTCCTTGCGCCGGGGTGCGACAGACAGGTTACAACCCTTGACGGGCGGCTGCAGAGGTTTACCCTCCAAAGCCTGAGAAACAATCTTGCCTCACTGCGCAGCCGAAATGTTTCCGACGGGGCCGTCATGGTCGTAGACAATGTTACGGGCGATATCCTGGCATATGTCGGCAACAGCGGGCGCACATCGAGCGCGGTCTGGATGGACGGCGTGCGGGCCAGGCGGCAGGCAGGTTCGACGCTCAAGCCTTTCCTGTATGGACTCGCCATCGAAAAGGGATATCTCACCGCCTCATCCATACTCGAAGATACGCCCCTTTCGATAATGACGCCGACGGGGCTCTATGTGCCGCAAAATTATGACAATCAATTCCGGGGCAATGTCAGTGTAAGGACGGCCCTGGCATCGTCTCTCAATGTCCCCGCTGTCAAGACGCTCCTGGTGGCGGGCCTGGTGCCCTTCGTGGAGAGGCTGAAGGAACTGGGTTTCAGGAGTATTACCGAGGAGCCTGAATTCTATGGGTTTTCCATCGCCCTGGGGTCGGCTGACATAGAACTCTATGAACTTGTCGGCGCCTATCGCACCCTGGCGATGGGCGGGCGGCGCGCTGATATGAGGCTGGTCAAGGGGGCATCCCCGTCGGCCCAGGTTCGCGTCATGGACGAAAAGGCCGCTTTTATCATCTCCCAGATACTCTCTGACAGGGAGTCCCGGGCGGTTACCTTCGGCCTTGAGAATCCCCTTTCGACCCGTTTCTGGACCGCGGTAAAGACAGGGACGAGCAAAGACATGCGCGACAACTGGTGTGTCGGTTTTTCCGGGCGTTATACCGCGGGGGTCTGGGTGGGTAACTTTTCGGGAGAACCTATGCATGATGTGAGCGGTATAAGCGGCGCGGCACCGATATGGCTCGAGGTGATGAACTTCCTTCACGCCGACGTCCCCTCAAAGGGGCCGAAACGGCCCTCCGGAGTCACCGTGGCGAAGGTGCGGTTTGAAAAGGATATGGAGCCTCCGCGTGAGGAATTCTTTCTCGAAGGCACACAGCCCGTGTCAACGGTGAGGGCGCATCAAATCCATCAAAACGCCCGAATTGTCTATCCTCGGGAGGGAACGCTCATCACCATCGATCCTGATATTCCCGACGCTTTGCAGCGCGTCGCGCTTCGCTTTGAACCACGGGCAGGACGGTTCAGGTGGGTTCTTAATGATACCGATGCTGGTTCCGACCTGCCGCTCTTCCTCTGGGAACCACGGCGCGGCAGTTATATCCTTTCCATCGTCGATCACAGGGGGAGTGTGGTCGATTCAGTCAATTTCGTCGTACGGTAAAGAATGGCCACGATCCGATTTCCCGTATAATATCAAGGCATAATTTCGCTTGACAGGTTTTTTCAATAGGAATACTATTGCTTAAAAGCACAACTGCTTAATATTATCACAGAAAGGAGTTGCGTGGCATGCCATCAGGTAAGGTAAAATGGTTCAACGATTCCAAGGGTTACGGTTTCATCGAACAGGATGGCGGCGAAGATGTTTTCGTGCACTTCTCTGCAATTCAGTCGGATGGGTTCAAATCGCTCAAGGCCGGCGAGAAAGTGGAATTTGAGATCGTGACGGGGCCCAAGGGTCCGCAGGCGGCAAACGTAATGAAAACTGAATAAAGACAGGGGTCACTCCCCTCTATCCTCCATAGACTTACTGTCATTCCAGAGCCGGTCCATCGTTTCGGCATCAGCGTCCCGAATATCGGTATTGCTCTCGATATACCCGAACCTCCTTATGAACTTGTCCGATGTGGATCTCAGCGCGTCTTCAGGATCTATCGACAGGAATCGCGCAATGTTGACGATAGTGAAAAGGAGATCACCCACCTCATCTCTGATGCGATCAGTCCTGCCCGTCTTTTCCGCCTCTTTCAATTCGGCTATCTCCTCGTACATCTTATCGTAGACATCATCTATCTTCTTCCAATCAAAGCCGACCTTTGCCGCCCGCCTGGTTATCACGTATGCCCGAAGGAGGGCGGGCATCGACGGGGGGATGTGTGAAAGGAGGGAATAGTCATCTTTCTCCGCTCTCTTGAGTTCCTCCCATTTCACCTCGATCGGGGCGTCGAGAACCTGCTGTTTGAATACATGCGGATGGCGATGATACATCTTCCGGTAGACGTTCTCGATGACGTCCTCTATGGTGAAAGCGTCGCGTTCCCTGCATATTTGCGCGATGAAGACGATATGAAAGAGAAGATCACCAAGCTCTTCCTTCAGTTCGTTCGTGTCCTCATTTTCGATGGCCTCTATTATCTCGTAGACCTCTTCCAGCATGAAGGTCTTGAAGGCCGAGACCTTCTGCTTGCGGTCCCAGGGGCATCCTTCATCGCTGCGGAGCTTCTCCATAAGCGCGACCAGTTTATCGAATGCTTCCACTTTGAGTCTCCTGTTTATGACCTTTTTCTATCGAGCACATCCATGATGATCCCTGCCGTCTCCTCCATGACGTGCCGCTGATCGGCGACGATGTCAAAACCGGCCGCTTGTGTGGAGCTATACAGGGTGTCGTCACCGATGAGATTTGTGATGGCGAGGTGTATGTCAGTGCCATTCCGGACAAGAATTCCAGCCTTCCTGTCGAGAATGGCCCGTGCAATGTCCCTGAAGTTTTCGGTGAAGGGGCCGAACAGCACGGGCGTGCCCACGAAGAGGGGTTCGAGCATATTCTGACCGCCGTAGGGAGCAAGGGAGCCTCCCACGAAGGCCGCCCGGCTTCGTGCATATATCCCCGTGAGATCGCCGACGGTGTCCACGACAACCAGCTCGGCAGTGTCATCCGTCCCCTCTTTTATTTTTGAATAGCGGGCGGTCCGAAGCGTATTCGAAAGGTCTTTTTCAATGGAGCCGGCAAGGTGCAGTTCTCTTGGAGCGATGAAATACCGGTAGCCGGGAAGGCCTTTTTTCAGGAGGGCTATTGCCGTATATATCTCTTCAAGCTCTTTTTCCTTTACGCTTCCGAAGGTGATGATCTTTTCACGCGTCGATGGTTCCCGCCCGCCTTCGACCGCAGGGCGATAGTACTTGATGTTGCCGGTGACAAAGACGCGTTCGGGATCCATGCCGATCGAGACAAAGCGCTGCCTGTGTTCTTCAGACTGCGCGATGACGGCATCGATCCCGAGAAGCACCGACCTCATGAAAGGTGATAACCTCCGGTATGTCGCAAGGGTGCTGTCGGAGATCCGCCCGTTCAGGATGATAACGGGAACACTTCGTTTTCCGGCTTCCCATGTGAGGTTGGGCCAGATCTCGGTCTCTACGATAAGGATCACCGAGGGCCTGTGGTAATCGAGAAACCTCGCGACGGAGAATCGAAGATCGAAGGGCATGGAGGCGACGGTCCTTCCCGTGCGTGCACCCTGCCTGCCGTCCAGCATCTCCTTTGCGTAGGAGGTGTTCGTTGTAAAAAGAAAATGATCGGGTCCTTCGTTTGCCGCCAGATAATCGGCGACACTCTGGGCGATAACCGCCTCCCCGATAGACGCCCCGTGTATCATACAGGCACCGGCCGATTGTGCGCCTTCTGTGGCAGGGAAGAGGCGTTCGCGGAAGTTCTTCTTCATCTTTGCGTTGGTGAGACCTATCGCCACAAAGACGGGAAGGGCGCAAAAGATAAGGAGGTTGTAGATTAGCTTCCACATGCCATTTCTTCGGCCTTGTCCGTCAACCGGATGAGCGTTGTTTCGAGTTCGACCCGCTTTTTCTCGATATCATCGGCGCTGAGATCAGACCTTACAGCGATAGGGTCGCCCCAGAGAAAGACAACCTTCGTAAAAGGGTAGGGGAGTATAAAACGGTCCCAGGAATGAAAGGTTTTTTTTTACGCGCACCGTAGCTTACGGGTAGGAGTTGTTTGCCCGAAAGCCGTGCGAGCTCCACGATGCCCTTCTTGACCGCGAAGCGCGGTCCCTTGGGGCCGTCGGGGGTAATGGCGATATCTATGGTATCTCTGAGATCATGGAGAATCTCCCTCAAGGACGAAACACTGCCCTTCCGGTAAGATCCCCTCACGGTGCCGATCCCGAAGAAACTCACGATTCTGGCTATAAACTCGCCATCGCGGTGGCGGCTGATCAGCACCTTCCCGCCGCCGCCCTTTTTCGCAAAGGGCATCATGAGAAGCCTGCCATGCCAGAAACAGACGATATAATTGAAGCGGCTGCCCCATCTTTCCTCCGGCGGGCGATTGACGTGCTGGACGCGCAGGGTCAGCCTCAAAAGCGAGAGAAAGCCGAATAGCACAGGAGGCATGACATAGATCATCAGAAAAGATTTGATTCTCTTTTTCATCAGCGTTTCTTCCCTATGGGAATGACCTTTTTACGGGCCCCTTCCCTGAACTGTAACTCGTAGAGTTTTCTGTAGGGCCCTTCCTGCTCGATAAGAGACCCGTGAGTGCCTTCCTGGACGATCATGCCTTTATCGATGACAATGATGCGATGTGCATTGATGATCGTAGAGAGCCTGTGAGCTATGATGATCGTTGTTCTCCCTTTCATGAGGTTTTCAAGGGCTTTCTGGACCTCAATCTCCGATTGGGCGTCGAGGGAGCTTGTCGCCTCGTCGAGAATGAGGATGGGCGCATTCTTATAGAGGGCACGGGCAATGGCGATGCGCTGTTTCTGGCCCCCTGAAAGCCTGATCCCCTTCTCGCCGGCGATCGTATCGTACCCCTTGGGAAGCTTCAGTATGAAATCGTGGGCGAAGGCCATCCTTGATGCATGGAAGAGTTGTTCTTCATCGGGCTCAACGCCGTAGGCGATGTTGCTCCGTATTGTATCGTTGAAGAGAATGACATCCTGCGTTACCAGGGCGATGTTCGTTCTTAAGGAATTGAGAGTGACGTCGCGTACATCGATGCCGTCGACCCTGATGAGACCCTGACTTATATCATAGAACCTGGGGATAAGGTTCACGAGTGTTGTTTTTCCCACGCCGCTTTTTCCGACAACAGCGATGACTTCATTTTTTGCGATCGTGAGGTTTATGTTGTTAAGAACCATCTTTTCGTCATAACGGAAGGAGACGTTGTCGAACTCTATGACCCCTTCCACTTTGCCAAGCTCCGCGGCATCAGGTTTTTCGAGAACCTCGGGCTGCCTGTCTATGATTTCGAAGACCCGCTGGCTCGCCGCCAGGCCCTGCTGGACGTTGTGGTTTTCCTTGTTGAGTTTTTTGATCGGCTCATAGAGCATGATGAGCGAGGCCATGAAGGCGAAGAAGGTACCTGGCGTTGAGTTTCCCAGTATGACCTCCCTGCCGCCGTACCAGATCACGACACCGACGGCGACCCCGCCTATTACCTCCATCACGGGATGGGATAGTGCACGGATCTTCGTCCGTTTCATAACGATGCGAAAGAGAGTCTCGTTTTCCTGGGTGAACCTCTTGTTCTCGTACTCCTCCATGGAGAATGCCTTGACGATTCTCTGACCCGTTATGGTTTCATGGAGGAAGCTGGTAAGGCGCGCCAGATATTGCTGGATATTGAGCCCGATCTTTCTGAGCTTCTTGCCGAAAGCCACGATGGGGTAGATGGAAAACGGCAGGATAAGGAAAGCTATAAGCGTCAGTTTCCATTCCATCCGAAAGGCGACGATGACGAGTCCGATGATGGTGAAGGCGTCCTTCAGAACTGCGGCGACAGAATCGGAGACGGTGTTCTGGACGAGGGAGACATCGTTCACGATCCGGGAGATATTCGAGCCTGTCGGTGTCTTGTCGAAGAAGGAAAGGGGCTGTTTCTGCATATTATAAAAGACAAGGTTCCTGATATCTGTAACGACCCTTTGCCCCACATAGCCCATGTAATAGCCCTGGAGATACTCGAAGGTGCCTTTTATCAGGAAAAGAACGATGACAGCCGCGGGCATGATATAGAGCTTGGTCATGTCTTTCTGGAAAAAGATGGAGTCGAGAACGGGCTTGACGAGGTAGGCGCTCAGGCTCTGGGCGCCGGAACACAGCGCCATGAAGATCATCGCAAAAATCAGTTTTGTCTTGTAAGGATGTGCGAATCTAAGAAGTCTCAGGTAGAGGTTCATATCATTTCTCGAGGAAGTTAATTATCGTGTCGGCGGCCAACCGGTAGGAATCCTGTCTCTTCAGCTTGTCAACGATCGACCCCAATTCGCCTGCAACATCCCACCTTCCTTTATCTATCATAGAAAGCGCTTTGCTTGCAATGGTTTCGGTGTCAAGACCCTGTATAAACTCGGGGAATATCTCTTTTCCGGCAATAATATTGGGAAGCCCTATGAAATCGACATGGACGATAAGACGCGCAATGGCATAGGAGAACCACGATATCCTATAGATGATGGCCGTCGGAGCTTTGAGGAGCGCCGCCTCGAGAGTTGCGCTGCCTGAGGCCACTATTGCCGCGTCGCAATATGCAAGTGCATTGTGGGAGCTCTTCTTCACCGGGATAACACCGGGAAGTCCCTGAAGATAAGGCTTGATGACCCTGTCGTCCATGCTTTCGGCAAGGGGCAGAAGGACGGTGAGGTCGGGCAGGCTCCTGCGCATTATGGCGACAATCTTAACCAGGGGAGGCATATGCCGCGCAATCTCGTTCTTCCTGCTCCCCGGCATGATTGTCAGGATGGGTTTGTCCGGCGGTGCCCCGATATTTGAAAGAAATACGGCGCGGTCGAGGGTAGGCCGAACCGTGGCGGCAAAAGGGTGACCGACGTATGTTGCCGGAACCCCCGCCGCTGCATAAAGGTCTTCTTCGAAGGGAAGGATGCAGATGATCCCGTTCACGTATTTCCTGATCTTCTCCATACGGTTTCGTTTCCACGCCCAGACCTGGGGAGGAATGAAATAAATGACAGGTATGTCAAGGGACCTGGCGAAGCGGGCGATCCTCATGTTGAACCCGGGGAAATCCACAAGGACCACAAGGTCGGGGCGTTCCGTGCGGATATGGGCCTTGACCGCATCAAAGGCCCTTTTTATGTGGCCGGCATGGGAAATGACCTCGGTGAGGCCCGTAACGGAAATATCACGATAGTCCCGGGCTATCCTTACGCCCAGGGCCGCCAGTCTTTCCGAACCCATTGCGGATATCTGAAAACTTCCGGTCTTTTGAAGCGATTCTACGAGATGGCAGGCGTGCGTTTCCCCGGAGAGTTCCCCCGTGGATATGAAGACCTTCTTATCGATGTTATGCACCCTGTTTGTCGGCGATGCAGCTTCGGATCCTGTTGGCGAGATCAAGCGCCTTCAGGCCGTCGATGCCGCTCACGCTCGGCGTGCCCCGGCCGCTTGCGGCCCTCACAAACTGGAGGAGCTCGTCTCTGACGGGATCCATCCCGGGCGATGTGTATTCGGTGATATCCGGCTGTGCCCCTTCGTTCCTGACGATGCTTACCAGTTTTCCCTGCATCAGGTCCAGCGAGAAATACCTGTCCCGTTCATAGACGGTGAGTGACCGTTCTCTGTAGGTCGAAACCCGGCTTGCCGTAACGTTCGCCACGCACCCGCCGGTAAATTCGATCCGGGCGCTGGCAACGTCGGTCTGCTCCGTCATGAAAGGGATGCCTTCTGCCGAAAGGTCCTTTACGTCTTCGCCGACAAGAGAAAGAACGAGATCGAGATCGTGGATCATGACGTCGAGGACGACATCGACATCGGTGGATCTACCCGTAAAAGGACTGACCCTGCGAGCTTCTATCAACAGGGGTTTTTTAATGAGCGGAAGCGCCCGGGTAAGGGCCGGATTGAGCCTTTCGAGGTGGCCCACCTGGAGGATGAGTCCCTTCGCGGCGGCGATGGCGACAAGTTCCCTCGCCTCTTCGGGCAGGACCGTGATGGGCTTCTCCAGAAAAACATGAATCCCTCGTTCCAGGCAGTCCTTGGCTATGGAGTAATGGGACTCGGTGGGGGTTGCGATGACGGCGCACGTCGCCTCACTGATAGCATCGGAATAGCTTGAAAATGAGGGAACGGTGTACTTTTCCGAATATTCGCCGGCTAGGGCAGGGTCGATATCAGCTATGCCGCTGACGGTCACGTCCTCGAAGGAGCAGAGCTTTCCGAGATGGATGCGCCCCATGTGACCGAGACCGATAAGGGCTATGTTTACCGGCATATTCCCCTCGTGGACGATTCTATGAACTCCATAAGATAAGCGATGTTGTCGCCGTCGAGCTCTTCCCGTATGATCTTCAGGGACGTTTTGAGGGGGAGGGCGGACCTGAAAAGGATCCGGTACGCCTTTTTCAGCTTCGTTATTTCTTCCTTGGAGAAATTGCGCCTCTCAAGGCCGACGAGGTTGAGACCGTAGAGTTTTGCCCTGTCGCCCGCGGCGATGACAAAAGGCGGCACGTCCTTGGGGATGCCGGTGAGCCCGCTGATGAAGGCGTATTTGCCGACCCTGCAGAATTGGTGGACGGCGCAGAGGCCGCTGAAGATAACGAAATCAGAGACTTCCACGTGGCCCGCGAGGGTTGCCCCGTTGGCCATGATAATATTGTTTCCCACTTTGCAGTCGTGAGCGATGTGGGCGTATGCCATGATAAAATTGTTGTCGCCGATCTCAGTGACGCCGCCCCCCTTCGTGGTCCCCCTGTTTATCGTCACATATTCCTTGATGGTGTTGTTGTTGCCCATGACGACCCGGGTGGGCTCATACTTGTAGCCGATATCCTGGGGTGGCCCGCCAAGAGACGCGAAGGGGCTCACCGTGCAGCCGGTGCCCAGCACAGTATTCCCCTGTACGACCACGTGGCTCTCGAGGCGGCTTCCGGCCCCGATTTGTGCGCCTCCTTCTATAATGCAGTAAGGCCCGATCTCTACATCACCCGCAATCTGTGCGTTCTTGTCAACAATGGCAGTTGGATGTATCACTTTTTTGCTCCTCACTCCTGTTTAAGCATGGCCATTATGCGCGCTTCGGCTACAACATCGTCCTCTACGTAGGCTTTCGCCTCAAAGACCCATATCTCTCTTCTGTGCTTCACGACCTCCACGTCGAATCTAAGCTGGTCGCCGGGGGTCACGGGTTTACGGAACCGTGCCCCGTCAATGCCGGTAAAAAAGACGGAACCCTTCATTCCCGGAAAGGATTTGAAGGCGAGAATGCCGCCGGCCTGTGCCATCGCCTCAAGGATGAGGACGCCCGGCATGATAGGCCTGCCCGGGAAATGGCCCTGAAAAAATGGTTCATTTACAGTCACGTTCTTTATGGCGATGATCCGTTTTGCAGGTTCGAACTCAAGAACTCTGTCAACCAGGAGAAAGGGGTACTTGTGTGGCAGAAGCGTGAGTATTTCGTTGATGTCAATCATCCTTGTCCTCCGGCAGCAGTTTCTTCTCCATCTCCTTGATTTTCTCGAAAAGGGCAGGGAGTTTTCGTATGTAAAGCTGAAGTTTCATCCATTCCTTGTGGGGCATGTGCGGGGTACCCCAGATGAGTGAGCCCGGGGGCACGTCCCCGGTTATGCCTGTCTGTCCTCCCGCCATGACCTGGTCGCCCACGGTGACATGGTCTCTGACCCCTGCCTGGCCCGCGAGGACCACGTTGTTTCCTATGTGTGCGCTGCCGGCAATGCCGACCTGGGAGACGATTATGGAGTTTTGTCCTATCGTGACGTTATGCGCTACCTGAACGAGGTTGTCTATTTTTGTCCCCTTGCCGATCAGCGTTTTTTCAAGCGACGCCCGGTCGATTGCCGTATTCGCCCCGATCTCGACATCATCCTCTATAATGACGGAGCCGAGCTGGGGAATCTTGGCATGTTTGCTCCCGTCCCATGTATACCCGAAGCCATCGCCGGCGATCACAGTGTTTGCATGGATGATGACATTCTTTCCGATCGTTGTGTCCCGGTAGATCGTGACGTGGGGATAGATGACGCTGCCTTCCCCTATGGCGACGTTGGGACCGATATAGGAGAACGGGTAGATCGTCACATTCCCGCCTATACGGGAATTTCTTTCTATGCAGGCGAAGGGCCCGACAGAGGCGCTCTCATCCACCGTCGCTTCAGCGCTGACGAAGGCCAGGGGGTCGATGCCGGCAGGCATCGATACCTCCTCCACAAACATTCCGGCTACCTTGATATAGGCAAGTTCCGGATTATCAACGACAACGACATTCTTTCCCTTGAACTCGTCAAGGGATGTCTTTTTGCCGATGATAAGGGCGGAGGCCCTGCAATCGGGGACGTGCTTGAGGTAGCTTCTGTGGGTAACGAAGCTGACCTGTCCCTCTGCGGCGGTTTGAATCCCTGCGATGCCATGAATCGGGATATCCCCGTCACCAATCAGATTTCCCTGGATCGCGGCAGCGATATCCCTCAGCGTGGTCATTTACTTAATAGGTTTTTTCTTCGCCATTTCGTTGAAGAGAGAAATCACCTTGTTCGTGATGTCTATCGCCGGGGTGGCATAAAGGATTCCGGCCTGGCTCTTTTCAAGTATCAGGGCGTATTTTTCCTTTTCACCGAGGCTGCGTACGACATCCTCCACTTCCTTGAGGACCTTCTGGGTGTATTCCATGTCCTTTTGCTGGAGTTCGGTCTGGTAGTCGTTATAGAGCCTCTGGTAATCCTTCAGCTTTGCCTGGTACTGTTTTTCCTTCTCAGCCCTGGCCTCAGGGGTTATGGTAGCTCCCTGTTTTTCAACGGCATCTTTCAGCCTCTGGAGTTCTGTCTGTTTCCCGTCAAGGTTTTTCTTCAGTCTTTCCGCATCCTGGGTCAGGATCCCGCGTATCTGCTTGCCCTGATCGGATTCAAGCATGACTTTCTGCAGGTCTATGTATGCGACGTTCAGTGTCTGGCTCATCGCCGCAAGTGGTGTCAGAAGAATGGTTACGACAAAAAGGACCGTAATAAAGCGTTTCATAAAGCCTCCTTACTAATATTGGGTGCCGATGGCAAAATCGAAAAGACTCTTCCTCTCACCTTCTTTCGGGTTGAGGTTGAATCCAAGTTCCAGACGGATGGGACCAAGTGGTGAGAACCAGCGTATTCCGACACCTGCGGCCGTTCGCATTCTCAGGCTGCTGAAATCGTCAAAACCGGCACCGGTATCGGTAAAGATGACGCCTTTGACGCCCGCTGGTTTGTAGATGGGGAAAATCCATTCAAAATTGAAATACATCTCGTTCTTCGCGCCGATAGGTTCGTCGTTCTCGTCCATCGGCCCGGCTTCGCCGTAGCGGAAACCACGGATCGAATTGAGACCGCCGACGTAGTATTTTTCAGTGATAGGCACGTCTCTGCCGCTATAACCACGGATCATTCCGGCTGTACCTTTCAGGAAGAAGGAACTGTCCATGAACTTGATGGGGATGTATCTGCCGTAAAATGCGGACAGGGACACGAAATAGTTGTCGCCGCCGAAGGGGCCGCCTGCCGTTTCCAGGGAGATTGCGGTATTGACCCCCTTGGTGGGATTCAATACGTCATCGATGGTGTTCTTGGCGATCGAGTAGATCATACTGCTTGTCAGGCTCGTGCCCTCCTGCTCTTTTATGTAAGTGCTGGCGGAGACGTCTATGTCGGTCACCTCGACGTTCTCGATCCTGTATTTCAGAGTTGCTTTAATGTCATCGGTCAGAGGCTTGATGAGGGAGAAGTTGCTACCTGTCCTCTTGTAGTCGTATGTGTCCATATACCGTTTGAAATTAAAGACGCTGAATCCCGCAGAAAGGTTCTTGTCGAAAATGTAGGGCTCAAGGTATGAGAATCGAAATTCCGTGGTGTAACCGCTCAGTGCCGCCTCAAGGGTGAGCCTTCTGCCCGTTCCGAGGAAGTTTTCTTCCGACACGGACCCGGAGACGATCACTTTCTCAGAGGTACTGTAGCCGGCGCCTACGCTGAAGGTTCCCGTCGGCTTTTCCTCTATGTTGAGGTCGATATTGACCTTCTTGGGGTCATCGGTCTTGACGATCTTGAAATCCGTGTCTTTAAAGAATGTTGTATTCTTAAGTTTTTTCTTGCTTTCCTTGATGTTGGTTATCGAAAAACGGTCACCCTCGGCGAATTTGAGTTCGCGCCGCACTACCTTGTCCCGGGTTCTGGTATTTCCGATTATGTTGATCCGGTTGAAGTAAACTTCCTGGTTCTTGGTGATATTGAATGTGACGTTGACGATGTGGGTGGTGTCATCGATCGTGGTCAGCGGTGAAACCTCGGCGAAGGCGTAACCCTTGTCCTGGTAAACGTCGGTGATGGAGAGCACATCTTCATAGAAGAGAGTGGTTCTGAAGAGCTTGCCCGACTGTGTCTTTATCTTATGGAGGAACTCTTCCCTGGGAACTATGATATCTCCTGCGAATTCGATGGTGCCGACCCGATGGGTGGCGCCTTCCTCTATGGCGATGGCAATGGAAATGCTTTTGCCATCCTTGGAGAGCGTAACATCGGGCGCCCCGACCTGGACTTTAATATAGCCGTTGTCATGATAGAAGGCCTCAAGGTTCTTGCGGTCTTCTATAAGGGCATCCTCATCGAGTATACCCGACCCGCTAAACCACGAGAACCAGCCCTTTTCCTTGGTCCTCATGAACCCCCGCAACGTGCTGTCTTTGAAGTGTTTATTGCCCGTAAAGCTCACTTTCCTTACGTAGGATTGCTGGGGTTCGTCTATCACGATGTTTACCGTTGCGTCGTATGCCTCTCCGTAGGCTATTTCGTATGATATTTTAGCGGCGTAATAGCCTTTACTCGCATAGAGCTTCCTGATCTCGTCCATGCTTTCTTTGATTTTTTCGATATTGAGAACAGTACCGGTCTTAATTTTGAGTTTGTCCGTAAGATCATCGGTTTTTATCTTTTTGTTCCCTGTCAGGAGGATAGACTTGACGGGGGGTCTTTCGATAACGACAAAGGTGATGACCTTTCCCTTATCCGTATCCTTGACGTCTATCTGGACGTCGCTGAAGAAACCCGTTTTGTAAACGCTCTTCATGTCGTCGCGTATCTTGTCGAGATTATACGTGTCGCCTTCCCGGCTCTTGATGTTGTTGGATATGAAAGCAGTGTCGATGCGTTCATTTCCCGTAATTTCAATCTTGGCGACCCGTTCGTCCTGGGCCATCGTCATGACAGGGAGGCACAGAATTAGAGAGAGAAGGATAACGTACTTCAATTTTTTCATATGTTTTGGAAAATTACCAAAAAAACATCCTCTTTGTAAAGGTAAAAAAAGTATTTCATTTCGATAAGCTGGAATTGAGGTCGTCAGATATGTTAATTTCACGAGAAATCATGTTTCTCTACCCGATTTGGATTCTTTTCGCCGGGGTTCCGGCGGTACTTCTTGCGGGCTCATTGGGCAAAAATCGCCTTATCCCGCCCGCCCTGTCTTTTTTCATCACGGTAAGCGGCGTTTCGATCCTTATCCCTTATCTATTTTTCCGGCAACCCCGCGTAATCGCCTCCCCGGGAGGGTTTTTCAATTTCAACCTGGATGCCTTTAGCGTCGCAGGCGCCCTGTGTGTCTGTGCTCTCTGTGCGGGATGTATTCCCTGGCTTGTGTCGGACAATGAACGTCCCGGCAGGCGGGCGGGAGAGGCTTTCGTACTGGCGAACCTCGGTGGGGCCGTCGGTACCATACTTGCGTCGGATCTGCTGACACTTCTTTTCTTTGCCGAGGCGTCGTACATCCTGTTTTTTACGGCGGCGCGAAAGAAGGGGAATGGTGTTCGCGACGCGCTGTTTCTCGTACCCGCCGCCGCAATCGTTATCGCTCTTTTCTTCTTCCGGAATGTGACAGGCACCGGACGGGACGCATTTTTGGCGGGACTGCCGGAATGGCTGCCTTTTATCCTGGCCGGGTACGTTCTCTACAGGTTGTTTTTTATCCCCCTTTCCTTTTCGTCGGATTGGAGGACGAGAATAGCCGGCGAGCCGCTTTTGGCCCTGCTTGCCATCATTTCCCTTTATGCGGAAGTCTTCCTCATGATGAGGGTTTTGCTTATGAGCCCCGGAGCCCTGTGTGTCCTTCTTCCCGGCTCACTGGCGGCAGCCGGGATATACCTGGTAATCGCCTCCCGCCAGAAGGACCCCGGCAAGATGGCGGTGTGTATTCTTTTTATTGTTGCCGCGTGCATCGCGGGGACTGCCTGCATAAGGTCCCTTGTCCCCGTCGGCGGCAACGCGGTGGCCGTAATGGCATGCAGCAGTCTGGCGGCCGCCGCCGGCCTGATCTTCGTCACCCGCGGATTCGAGAAGAGAGGGGGCAGGCCGGTCTCGGTCCTTTTTGTCGTTTTCGCCGCGGCACTCGCCGGGCTTCTCCCGATTGGAGGTCTCGTGGGGAGAATCGCCCTTTACCGGAGCATCGCGGGGGAGGGTGGATATGCGTCCATCGCCGCCTTCTTGCTTCTCGGTGTGAGCCTCCTGCCGGCCCTTCTCCTTGCCCGCTTCGGCCCTTTCGTCACAAAGCGCTTCGGCGGGGCCGTACAGGGAATGAGTGTGGGTGAGGCCCTTTCTCTGGGTATTCTCCTTTTCAGTCTCTACCTGCCTTTGCTGTGCTATGCGAGATAGTGCATGTGTTATCGTGATTTCGTTACGTTCTTTTTCGGGCAGATGTTATTGAGCGGGCATTGGCTGCATTTGGGAGACAGGGGGGTGCAGATCCGTTTGCCAAAGGTGACAAGAAGGGAATTGTAGACGATCCAGTATTTTTGGGGCAATATCCGCCTCAGCATCTCTTCGGTCTGGTGGGGATTTTTTGTCGAAACTATCCCGAGCCTGTTTGATATCCTGTGGACGTGTGTATCCACGCATATCCCCGGTTTTCCGTATCCTTCGGTAACAACGAGATTCGCTGTTTTTCGGCCTATTCCTCTTATGGACAGAAGCTCTTCGATGGTGTCGGGGACCTTTCCACCAAAAGATGTGATGATGATGCCCGCGACTTCCTTGAGTATCTTCGCCTTGTTTCGATAGAATCCCACGGGGTAGATCATTCTCTCCAGGTCCGCCGTCGGGATGCGCAGAAGGTCCCGCGGTGTGCCCACATGAGGCATCAGTGCCTCCATTACCTTCTCCGTTGTCTCATCCTTCGTCCGAAGGCTCAGGAGCGTCCCTACGAGTACTACAAAAGGATCGCTTTTCTCGCCCCGCGATATGCGCGTGATGATCGGCGCGGCCTCTTCGGAAAAAAAGTCCGTGAGGGCTTTCATCATTTCGTCAAAAGGGAACTTTGTCACGTTCCTTACCCTTCATTCTTTCCATCCACGCATGCATTTCATCGGCGTGGGAACCCTCCCAGTATACTTTCTTACAGGACGGGCAGGTTGTGAACCTGTCGTGGTGGTGGTAGACGTACTCGGGGACGAACGGTTCGATCTCGTCTTTGGGCACATCGATCAGGACCGTGTTGCAGTCAAGACATCGTGTCATGAGAGCCGCGGGATCGATGTAGGGTTCTATGGAGTCCTTTATTGCAAGAAACTGTTCTTCCGGATCGTCTCCAGGGACGACGATTGAATGGGGACGAACGGTTCCTGTTTTTCTCTTTGTCAGGAAAACTATTTCCGGCGATGGTGCGGGGAAGGACCGAGGGTCATCTCCCTGGCGTATGTAGCGGGCATCGAACCCGAGTATCCTGAGGTAACGTGCCAGCTTTCCCAGCATGACATCGCAGATGAAAATCATCGCTTGACGAGGGCGTGCGCTGCTTCGGATGCCCGCATCATAATCTCCTCTTCCCCGGGGACGACGCGGTTTTCCATGAGAACCTCTCCCATGCATATGACCGTGTCGACGGCGGAGCCGTTAGTTGCATAGACCATATCGGAGTACATGTCGAAATTGGGAACGAACTCGGGTCGATTGAGGTCGATAAGGATGATGTCGGGGCTCATGCCTTCCGCGATCACCCACGGGCCCAGCCTGAAGATGTCGGCGGCGGTACGGGTGGCCATATCCAGGGTCCGCCGTGCGGGGAGCATCGTCGGGTCGCCGGTATGGAACTTGGCGAGCAGAGATGCGAATTTCATCGTTTCCAGAACGTCGAGATGGTTGTTGGAGGCGCAGCCGTCGGTTCCAAAACAGTAAGATATCCCGGCCTCCTCGATGAGGCGATGGGGAAAGACCTTCCCTACGGCAAGCTTGAGATTGGAGACGGGGACGTGGACAAGCCGTGCGTCACGCTCTTTCAGGATCTCCACGTCGGCTTTGCCAAGCTGGCAACCGTGGCATCCGATATATCTTTGAGAGAAGAGCCCGATGGAATCGAGAAACTCCACGGGGGACATATCGTATTTATCCCGCGAGAATCGTTCTTCATCGGCGGTTTCAGCGAGGTGCATGTGAATGAGGAGGTCCTTTTCGGCGGCGAAATCGCGCATCCATTCCAGGCTCGCCTTCGACACGGTATAGAGTGCATGGGGACCGAAGGTGAAGGTCGCGTACGGTTCGTAGTCTTTCGAGAGGGCGTAAAGGTCACGGTTGAGGGCTATCTGTTCCCGGCCCGTGCCTTCGTCAAACATGTCGATAAAGACGGCACTGATGAAACCGCGTATCTTCATGTCGGCAGCGGCCCGGGCGGTTGCTTCCCAGTGCCAGTACATATCGTTGAAGACGGTGACACCGTTCTTGATCATCTCCAGGCAGGCGAGGCGTGCACCCCGGTAGACATCGTCTTCGGTGAGCTTCGATTCAAGGACCCAGATCTTCTCCTCGAGCCAGTTCTTGAGGGGCATGTCGTCGGCAAATCCCCGAAAGAGGGTCATTGCGGCGTGGGTGTGACCGTTTATCAGGGAGGGCAGGGCGGCCTTGCCGCGGCCGTCTATCACTTTATCGGCAGTACGGGCGCATGAGGGGGAGATCTGGAGAATAACGCCGTTGTCCATGAAGATATCCGTGACCGCACCGTCAAGCAGAACGTCCCTGATGAGAATTTTCATCAGGCTCCTCTGTCCCGTGAGATAAAGGCATTGAGGATATCTTCGACAGTTTTCAGATTCCGTGCCACGTTTTCGTAGATCTCATCCATGGTTAAAGATACCTTCATTATCCCGTGACAATAGTTGTCGACGGAGCAGATGCTCGCATAGGGCAGGCAGGATTCGATTGCCAGCGTCGCCTCCGAGGCAAGGGTCATGCCGACGATGTCTCCGAAGCGCTTCAGCATGTTTATCTCGGCCCGCGTCTCCAACCTCGGCCCGATGGTCTGGATATACGTGCCTCCCACCCGGACCGTCTTCGTATGCCTGCGGCATACCCCGTATACCTCACGGGCGAATTCCTCGTCCATCACGGGCACCATGAAACGCATCTCGTCATCGAAAAATGTTTCCGTGCGCCAGGGCGACGCGAAATCGTCGGGGATAACGAGTGTGCCCGGTTTTATGGAAGGCTTGAGGCTCCCCACGGAATTGACGGCAAGTATCTTCGTGGCGCCCAGTTCCTTGAGAGCCCAAATGTTGGCCCGGTGAGGAATCCTGTGGGGAGGCAGGCAGGGGTTGCCGTGTCTCTGGAGAAAGACGGTCTCTTCGGCTGTCTTTACCGTTACAGCGCCGAAGGGGGTTGTGATCGTTTTATCGGGCCATTGGGAAAAAACCGGCGACCCGAGCAGTGATGTTCCGCCAAGTAGTGCAAACATGATTTTCAGATACTTTTGTACAGGGAATGGTGCGCCGAGTCAATAGAATTGTTCGAAAAAGCCTCCCTGTTACCATAGGACGGTGACGGCGGGGGAGTCACGGAAGATCTGCGGCGCGTAAACATCCTGTTTCGGCGGTATCCTTCCATAAACGGGGAATATCTGCAAACCTCCTCCTTCCCCGAAGGTGAAACTCCCGGTGACTGTCCCGGGCTCGCCGTTACCCCATACCTCTGTGCAAAGACTGTCTGTATAAAGGTTGTACTCCATGTTTTCCCGATCACCCGTCATCGTTCTCGGGCGAAAGCCTTGAGACCAGCCTGTGCTCACGGTGACTTTTCCACTTGCAGGCATCGAGCACGTCACGGTGATGGACCCCTGTGCGACAGTGGGAGTGTCGCACAGGGGGTTGTATTTGCTGAAATCGATGCCCGCGATCGTTATGCCGCATTCACCACCTTCGGCGTCGGCCGAACAGGTAATGAGCAAGACGGCAAGAAAAAATGCGCTGCAGACAGACTTCATGGATAATGTACCTATGCGGCTAATGGCGTTCTTCGGCAAGGACCCCTCCCAGGTTTACGATTGTATCGTCGGAGCGTGGTATTGCGATGGTGAAAATATACGTTCCGTCGTCGCTTCTCACTGTTCCGGTATAGCGGCCGGGGTTTATGTTATCGAGATAGAATTCCCCTTTCCCGTTGGTGACGAAGGGGACATCCCTTCCATTCACGGTGAGCGTTGCCTTAAGGAGACAAAGAGGAATGGTTTTCCCTCCCGACTTCGTTTCCAGGCGCCCCATGAAGGCGTGAATCTTTGCAGCATCAAAAGGCAGAAAGGTGCCGCTTCTGAGAGGCGGTGACACATATCTTCCCACCTTTTCAAAAGAATATTCCATCGGGATGTCCTTATCGTCGATGGAGACGTAGTTGTCTGTATAGGAGTACATATTGGGAATGAAGAGTTTTCCCGAACTGTCGGTATGCCCGATGAGGTGATTGTTGTGATATACGCCGACGCCTTTGAGATCTCCCACCTTTACGAGGCCGTAGCTATCGCTGACGGGGCGCCCGAATGATATGGTCCTCCCCACGTAAGCTATCCCTCCCGACGCGTTAAGGCCCATCGATTCCCGGGCCTCTCTCGATCCCGTTGGGTAGTTTGCCGTAAATTCCGCGGTGTAGATACCGTACGGCCCGTTGTACTGGACGAAGGGATTGACGGAATCGGCCTCGCTGCCGGATGAACCGCTCCGTGAGGCGGATACCCTGTACCCGAACCCTTCACCGACGGGAGCACTCTTTTGTATCTGTGTGCCCTGGTAGTCGCTGCCGTTGTCTTTCTGGAGACTGACCGAGAGCATCGTCTCTTTCCAGAGATGAACGGTGAGTCCCAGGTTGAATTGAGTGATGGTGTCATCGTCCCGTGTGTGTCTCATTGAGAGGTAGATGCTCGAATCTCTCGTAATACTGCGCGAATAGTTGAGCGTATAGCTCTCGCGGTCCCGGCCGGTATACGTGTCTATTGATCCGAAGTCGAAGGAGATGGAGCCGAAGGCCTTCATGCCGAATCCGATGCCTGCGCCCAGTTCGCGTCGTGTCTTTTCGTTTGTTGACCGCGTCGCGATTGTTGAATATGCCCGTGTGTATTCGTTATAGAGGAACCTCAGGCTGACATTGGGCCGCTGGTAGGTATAACCCAGCGAACCGGCATAGCCGGTCGGGCCCCCCTCAATGGCGCTTGCACCCGTGGACAGGCTCAGGACACCGTAATTCCCCAGAAGGAGCGACATCCGGGGACCTGCGTTGACGCGGTCGCGGAACCCCTCGCCCCGGGCGCCGATAGTGAAGAAATCGGTGATGCCGTAGCTGTGGAAAAATGAGACGACAAACCTGCCGTAGTCGTTGCTGACGGTTCCGTAATTGTTTCTCAGGAAACCGGCGTTATAGCTGAATTCATGAAGTCCGGCGCGCAGAAGGATATCGGAACTGTAAAAGGGATACCGGAGTGTTTCTTCCCGGCCGAAGGCGTCCTTGACCGTGATCTCCAGATCATGGACCCCGTTGAAGGCAAGGATGTTCTTCAGGTCGAAAGGACCCGGGGATACCTTGTCCGACCTTACCTGGGCGCCGTCTATGGAAACCTTGACCTCCGAGGGCAGCGCGGCAAATCCGGTGTAATCCACTATCGGTTGTTTTATGAAATAGGGGTCTATCCTGAAGTTCCTCGAAAAGCTGATGCCGCCCATGTTCACTGCGCTGCCGAGATGACCGGAGGCGGCATAGAGATCACCGAGCACGGTGCGGTTCAGGTCAAGCCTCGATTCATAAGTCGTGTTCGTCGATAGCCGGACGAGCCTTTCGCCTGTGTCGTCCCTGGTGTAAGTCGAGTCATTAAGGAACAGGATGTCTCCGGTTCTCACACCAAACTGGGTTGTCCCCCCGAAAGACCTGTTGTCAAAGGGCCCATCGGCCCTGTAGCTGAGGCCGTAATTTAAAAAGCCGCCGGTGTCTCTCGGGTAATAGACGTCGGCGCGCCTCGCCGGTTTGAGATCGACGGACCTCTTCCTGAGAAGGCGGGGCACCGCAGTGATCTCGAGAGATACCAGCTTCTCGTTGAAAGTGAAAGACAAACCTTCCATTGATCGCAGCGATACGAACGTCCCCCCCTTTTTTTCCGATGTCGTGCCCGTTGGATCCGCAAAACCCATGGCGATAAGATCCTCTTTGCTGAGGAGGAAATCCCGGTCTTCTGTCAGATAGGCGAAGAACTCACCTTTCTTCTGAGTGTTGAGGATTATCTCCAGAACGAGGTGCTCCTGACCCGGGCATTCGCGCGGGGCAATAAGGATGCCGACAACCAGGATGCACAAAAGCGGCATCGTCGCGGCACAACGGCGGTATGCGATCATTCTGCCTGTGGCGCACACATATCCTTTGTCACCGGCAGTGTCTCCTCGATGGAATTCTTCGTTGTCCTGACGACCGCATGGATCTCTGAGAGTCTTCTGCACGTTGCCGGGAGGATGTCGGTTACGTGGGTCCTGGATGCGCCGCCGAGCAGATACCACCCCTTAAAGTCTTTCGAGAAGACTTCCGCCCCCCGGGCGTCCCGGCCGGTTATCGTGATGGACTGGATAATGAGATGGGTATTGCCGTCGTTTCGCGCCCTGACAACCGCTTTGCCTTTTTCCATGGTCAGGGAGCCGGAGGCCTTTTTGTCCGGGTTGTTTACGGGGCTCACAAACACGGGGATTCCCACCCTCAGCGTAAGGCGCACTCCTGCCCCTGCACCGCTCTTCTTTCGAGCCCTGATAGGCAGTTCCTCCAGGTAGACCCTGTATGTGCCTTCGCGTGACGAAGGGCCGGGGGCTGCGCCCAGGCGGATGATCCGCTGTTCGCCCCGGGGTATCATGAGGATCCTGGGGAAGATCACGATGTCGGAGGTCTCCCCATAGACGTCTTCGCCGTCCTTGTCCTGTGCCCATGCGAAGGCCTGCACCTGCAGGGAAAGATCGCCGCCGCCGACATTCGTGACGACCAGTTTTTCCGCCCTGGTCCGGCCATTGAAAAATACCTTTACGGGCTGTACGTCGAAACCCTGCGCATGGGACGTTGTGCCGGCCGAAAAGACGATGACCGGTACAAGCAGCAGGAAGAGGATAATGAGCCGGCCGGTCTTCTCGGCCGGCCGCATCCCGTCATATCCGTGCACTGCTGTTTCCTAATATTCCAGGGTCGCCTGCAATGTCGCAATGAAGTTGAGCCCTTTTGTTACATTTTCTGCCGCCTTGATCTTGCCGTATACGGGGTACTGTATATCGGTAAGGGAACTTTCCGAGGTGCCGGTCAACGTTGAGGTGTTGTCGATTGGAAAGAGTATCGACCGGTTCGAGTCTGTATAGAGAGTAAAGGGGAGTTCCTCCACCGTCCCGGAGGGGTTCGTGGCGGTCATGGTCCGTGTTCCCTCTATGTAGAACTTGTATTCCGTACCCCTGGCACAATTGAATATCACCGATCCCTGACCGTCGATGTCATCTGAGGCGTCAAGGGGGTTATATGTGCCGAAATCCACCGCAGCGAGTGTTTTAAAAGAGCAACTGCTTGTGGAGGTGGCCTTTACTTCGAGGTTACCCGAGAGAGAGGCGGCCATGGCGTTGTTAGGAGACGCGGTAACGATAAGCAGAAACACGGCAAAAATAATTCCCGACAGATTGATGGAATGTTTCATGGATCCCTCCTGAACTGGTGTTTTTGCAATTTAGACATTGGATTCGTTCAGAAAGGTTGATCTTCGTTACGAAGCTGAGTCAGAATGGGACCAATCGACGTACGGCGAGGGCACATTTGTGTAAGCAGCGGGATTCAGGACTGCGGGAGAGGGGGTTGGATTCGAGACGGGAAAGGGCTCTCGCAGGGCGCCGATGCCGGCCTTAACGAAGAAGTTCCAGAAATTCCTGCTCCGTCAATATCCTGAGGTTCAGTTGCCGGGCCTTGTCCAGTTTTGAGCCGGCTTCCTCTCCCGCCACAACGTAGCTGACCTTCTTGCCCACTGATGAGGCGGTCTTCGCGCCGAGTTCTTCCACCTTTGCCCTGGCCTCGTCGCGCGACATGCCTGAAAGGGAGCCGGTGAAGACGAAGGTCAGGCCCGTGAGCTTGCCGGTGCTACCCTGTTTGTATTCGAAGTCCACCCCGGCGGCGAGGATCCTGCTTATCGTCTCACGGTTCTTCGGATCGCGGAAGAAGGTGGTGATGCTGCTGGCCGCCTCGGGCCCGATCTCGGGGATGGCAAGGAGCATTTGCGTATCCGCGGACATGAGTTTTTCCACGGAATCGAATCGCTCAGCCAGGAGGCCTGCCACGTGTTCACCGACCTGGCGGATACCCAGGGCATGGATGAACCGGTCAAAGGGTCGCTTCCTGGAGGCCTTGATAGCGTCGATGATATTACCGGCGGACTTGTCCGCCATCCGTTCCATCCCGGCCAGTGTCTCCTTTTCCATGTAGTAAAGGTCGGATACATCCTGTATTATCCCGCGGTCCACGAGCTGCTCCACCAGTTTTGTTCCCAGGCCGTCGATGTCCATGGCGCGCTTGGAGGCAAAGTGTTCGATGCTCCCTTTGATCTGGGCGGGGCAGTTTATATTGACGCACCTGCGTATGGCCTCGCCGGGGGGTCTTATGACCTCCTCATTGCAGACGGGGCATCGTTCGGGCATCCGGAAGGGGGCCTGGCGGCCCGGCCGGTCGCCGTCTATGACCCTGACCACCTCGGGAATAACGTCGCCGGCCCTGGTGACGATGACGGCATCACCGACCCTGACGTCCTTGCGTTCTATCTCATCCTCGTTGTGCAAGGTGGCACGCGAGACCTCGACACCTCCCACGGACACCGGTTTCAGAAGGGCAATAGGTGTAAGGGCTCCCGTCCGCCCCACGCTGATGATGATGTCCTCGATGGTCGTCCGTTCCTCCTTTGCCTCGAACTTGTAAGCAATGGCCCAGCGGGGCGAGCGCGATACGGTGCCGAGATCGGACTGGTAGTCCAGCCTGTTGACCTTGATGACGGTGCCGTCGATCTCGTAGGGTATCTCTTCCCGTATGGACCTTATGCGCGCGAAATTTTCAACCACGTCCTCGATGGTGCGGCAGACCTTTGTGCAGGGAAGATTCACCCTGAAACCCCACAGGCTGAGATATTTCAGGAAGTCCATGTGGGTCGGAAACGTCACCCCCGTTACCAGGCCGGCCGCGTAGCAGAAGATATTGAGCTTTCTGTCCGCGGTGATCCTGGGGTCGAGTTGGCGGATGGAACCCGCGGCGGCGTTCCTCGGGTTTGCGAACAAGGGTTCTCCCGTCAGTTCCCGGCGGGCGTTGAGAGCGAGGAATTCTTTTCTTCCCATGTACACCTCCCCGCGTACCTCGAGCCGCTCCGGCAGGGGTGTTTTTTCATCTGTGTGCAGGCGCATGGGTATGGCCCTTATCGTCCTCAAGTTTTGCGTCACATCCTCGCCGACGTAGCCGTCACCCCGCGTCGAGCCGAGAGTGAAAACGCCGTCGATGTAGACCAGTTCCACGGCAAGGCCGTCTATCTTGACCTCCATAACGTATTCCACGTCGTCCGTCCCAAGAAGCTTCGTCACCCTCTTGTGAAAATCCCTGACCTCTTCCTCCGTCATCGCGTTCTGGAGGCTCAGCATGGGCACGCTGTGAGGCACCGACCTGAAAGCGTCGAGGGGCCGGGCACCGACCCTTTGGGTCGGCGAATTGGGATCGGCGAACTCGGGGAACTCGTCTTCCAGACGGGCAAGCTCGCGCATGAGGTTGTCGTACTCCTGGTCTGTGACGACGGGATCGTCGAGAACATAGTACTGGTAGTTGTGATGTTCCAGTTCTCTCCTGAGGTGCTGTGTCCTCTTTTCGGCTATTTCTCTGTCCATGGCGGTCTCCCTGTGTGCACCGGGCGTTGCCCGGGCATATGTGCGGGATTCATGTATGATATCCCATGTGATATTTTAGAGTCCAGAGGTTTGGTCCCGGTCCCTTATCTTTCGTCCTTTGCCGGTGCGGTTTTTTCTCTTCTCTCAACGTAAATAATCCGTGATACCGGCGATATATACACCAGGACAGGTACTGCAGCGGCTTAAAAAGGAATCGCAGCTCTATGGGGGACTCGCGGTATGAAGAGAAGATAACCGATGCGCCTGCTTCCATAAACATTATCACCTCGGAAGACATCAAACGGTACGGCCGCCGGCTCGACGGGGGTCACCCTCGGGACGGAAACAATCCTCCTCGCCGAAGACGACGAGACCGTGAGAAGTTTTATGTCCACGGTGCTGAAAGGGCACGGTTACAGTGTCATCGAGGCCTCGGATGGACAACAGGCGCTCAGGGCTTTTGAAACGCACAAAGACACGATCGACCTTCTCCTCCTTGACGTCGTTATGCCAAGGATGAATGGCAAAGTCGTCTATGACGGCGCTCAAAAATTGGCCCCGGGGGTCAAGGCAATCTTCATGAGCGGCTACACTGCGGACATAATACACAAGAAGGGGCTGCGCGAGGAAGGCGTCCACTTCATCTCGAAACCAATCGCCCAGCATGAACTTATGAAAAAGATACGCCAATTACTGAATGCATGAGCCTCGCCGGGGTTGTCTTCCTGGTGGATGTCTTCCGCGCGGTTGCCCGCGCCTACCGTTGACCTGTGACAAAATTGTCTTGACAAACAGGGCGTATGATTATAATTTGGTTGTACTTTTTAAGCAGTAGTTTACCGAATCCACCCGAATGAGGTTAATACGTGATTAAGTCACTGAAATTGAGATTTATTCTCATTCTCGTTTTCTTTGTAGTGTCGATTGTCTATTGTCTGCCCAATGTTGTCGAGCTCGGAGGCGTCTGGAAAAAGTACCTTCCCAGCGACAAGATTCACCTCGGTCTTGACCTGAAGGGCGGTATGCACCTCCTTCTGGAACTGGATACCGGCAAACTCATGGACAACATCATCGACAGGAGAATGAATTCCCTCAAGGACGCAATGATCTCCGACGGCGTCAGGTTTCTCGGGATCGACAGGAAGGGAAGCACGATCATCGTTTCCATACGGCCCGATCAGAAAGAGAAGCTTTTCAACGTCGTAGGAAACAAGTTTTCCGACCTCAAAGCCGGCGCCTCGAAACCCGAAGGCGATCTGTTGAGCATCGAACTTCTCGTGCCGGAAAACCAGCTTGCTTCCATAAAGGACAACGCCGTCAATCAGGCATTGGAGACGATACGCAACAGGATAGATCAGTTTGGTGTTTCCGAACCGGTCATTGTCAAACAGGGCGAAAACCAGATACTGGTTCAACTGCCCGGAGTAAAGGACCCGCAGAGAGCCCTTGAACTCATCGGCAAAACAGCTCAGCTCGAGTTCAAGCTTGTCGATGAAGATGCAACGGCCAGGGGTGAGTCGGGAGCCATCCCCGCGGACGATGAGGTCCTCAAGATCCGGTCGAAGAACAGGGAAACGGGTGTCGAGACCACGGCCCCCATCGTCCTCAAGAGACAGGCCCTTCTGACGGGCGAACTTCTCACCGACGCCAGGATCAGTATGGGCGGCAGGGATATCGGAAGTGAAATATCGGTCGGCCTGGAATTCAACAGTGAAGGAGCCAGGATCTTCGACAAGGTAACCGCGGAGAACGTAGGCAAAAGACTTGCCATAGTTCTCGATAACACGGTCTATTCCGCTCCGCAAATCCGTGAGAGGATTTCCGGAGGCAAGGCATCTATTACGGGCGGTTTTACCATGGATGAAGCAAAAGACCTTGCCATCGTCCTTCGCGCGGGTGCCCTTCCGGCGCCGGTCAGGGTGGTTCAGAACATTACAATTGGGCCTACACTGGGTCAGGACTCGATCAACAAAGGTGTCCTGGCAACTTTGCTGGCGTCCATTTTTGTGATCATATTCATGGTCATCTACTATCGGTACTCGGGTATCATTGCAAATGTGGCCCTTGCCCTGAACCTGATCTATCTCCTGGGCATTTTTAGCGCCTTCAAGGCAACCATGACTCTGCCCGGCATCGCCGGCATCGCATTGACGATCGGCATGGGCGTCGATTCCAACGTCCTTATTTTCGAAAGGATCCGGGAAGAGCTGCGTTTGGGAAAAACGGTGCGTGCCGCGGTTGACGGCGGTTATGCCAAGGCGTGGGTGGCAATCTTCGATTCCCACATCACCACGCTTATAACGGCCGCGGTTCTTTTCATATTTGGAACAGGACCGATCAAAGGATTTGCAATCACCTTGATCTTCGGTATGATCATAAACCTCTTTACCGCAGTATTCGGATCGAAGACCATTTTCGACTGGATATTGGCGAAATACAAACCCAGAACTTTGAGTATATGAGGCGGCAGCTATGATGGAGCTCATTAAAGATACGAAAATAGATTTCATCGCATTAAGGAAAAAGGCGTTCATCGTGTCGGCTATCCTCGTTCTCATCGGGGTTTTCGCCTTTGTCATGATTTCGCTGGGCAAAGCCAACCTGAGCATCGACTTTACAGGGGGCACCAATGTGCAGGTGAGATTCGCCGAGAAGTTGAGTATAGGCGATCTCAGACGCGCATTGACGGATGGAGGGATCGAGGACGTTCAGATACAGGAAGTCAGCGGAACAAGTGACTTTTTTATCAAGACAAAGCTTTCCGATACAGAAAAGGAATCACTTGCCTCAAAGATAACCACCATCCTTTCGACACAGCTCAAGGGGGCCAAATTCGAGGTCCTGGGAAGTAATATGGTCGGCCCCGGGGTCGGAAGAGACCTTAAGAAATACGCCATCATCGCAGTAGTTCTCGCGCTCCTCGGCATTATCATCTACATTGCCTGGAGATTTACTTTCGTCTCCGGGATAGCGGCAACCATAGCCACCTTCCACGATGTCCTCGTCATCGCCGGCGTCTTTTATTTTCTCAACAAGGAGTTCAATCTCCTTGTCATTACGGCCTTGCTGACGATAGCGGGATATTCCCTGCAGGATACGGTCGTCGTTTTCGACCGCATTCGGGAGAACACAGGCAAGATGAAATCCCGCGACGATTTCGGGAACGTCATCAACGTCAGCATTAACGAGGTTCTGTCGAGGACGATTGTTACGGGCATCAGCACGGCTATCAGCCTTGGCGCTATCATGATATTTGGCGGAGAGGTGCTCTTCGATTTCGCTTTTGCTCTTTTTCTGGGTCTTATCATAGGGACGTACTCGTCCATCTTCGTCGCGAGCCCCATTGTATACGCATGGCGCCAGAAATTTCGTTAAGGGTCAATTGTCTCAGTACCTTGTTACCTTTAAGATCGACATAATGAAGCACGTTTGGAGACATTTCCGGCAAGGAGCGGCTTTGTGAAGGCGAAGCTGGAGGAGGTCCTTAAGGAAAAAGAAAGGGAGCTGAAACTCTACCGCAGGTTTCTTGATCTCAGAAGCTACTGCGAGAAGAGCCTTTTCCCGCGCATAGACGCCCCGATCGGGGAACACGCGGAGACCTTGAAGGGGATAATAGAGAAGCTTATCCCCGATCCGAAGGACCGCACCGAAGAGATGTTTTCCGGTGAGATCTTTGCCCTGCTCGGCACCATCTATCTCCACGACCTGTCTCTGATGAAGGAGTTCGACTGGCCCCTGAACGGAGACATTCTCAATGCCCGGGATATCGACGTCAAGGGCGTCTTTATGAATTATGAAATCGCTAGACGGCTTGATATACCCAAGGGGGCGATTGAGGCGATCAATGCCTTGAGCTACGCCCATCTTGTGAAAAAGGTTCCCCTTGAGACAGAAATAACAGACAACAGCTCGAAGGCGATTATACGCAACATGAAGGTATTCGAGTACCTTTTCAACTTCGCCCATCTCCTCGTGGATGTTTTCTTTACCGATCTTTCACATAATCGCCTCAAACGGTACAACGATCACGAGCTTGCACTGCGGCCCGGGGAGGCTGTGCTGGACGTCGACAGTCGGGAGGGGATCATCTCCATCCAGTATAACAGCAGGCTTCCCTATGAAGCCCACATCCTGGAGAGCGTCAAACGTTACGTGGAGAGTATGTTCGTGAGGTTCAAGAACCATGTCAACGGCAAGCTCGGCTTTCAGTACAGAGAGCTTATCTGGGTGGTCACGAGTAATTTCTACTATGAGCGCGATGTCTTCAGAATACCAAAATTTTCGCCCTACCTCGAATTCGAAGGTGTTCCGGTTCAACGCTGGGATGAGGCTTCCGTCGTCCTCGACAAACTTTTTAACGAAGGTTCCGTCGTCGTGGCCGGGGAGACATCGGCGGGCAAGACAACGCTGCTTACATCCTTTGTGCTGCCGCAACTCACGGCTTCGCGGCAGAACGTCTATTATTGTGAGCTCTGGTCGCGGCCGACGAAGGAATTGCGCGATGTGATCGGCAAGAGGCATAATATTCCCCGCGTCGACGATCTCGATATTATCTCCCTTTGCAAGACGCTGCTTAAGCAGGGACCATGCTTTTTCATCATCGATGGCCTCGAAAAAATCGTCTTCATGGAACAGACCGAGCGGGGAAAACTGGTACGTTTCGTGGAGTTCATGCTTAACGAGCCTGGGGCCTATTTTGTGCTCTGCGGAGAGAAGGAGACATTTTTCGACTGGTACAGGGTATTTCAGGGTATGCAGATATCTTCGCTTTACGAATTAAAGGCATTTGAAAGAACACATTCCCTGTATGGCCATACCGTGAAGGAACTACGGCAAATCGAGGCCGACAGGCACGCCCTGATACTGCACGAGGAGTTTCGACGGGGAGCCTCCGAGATGGACGGAGTCTTGCGTGAGGCCCTTCAGGAATTTCAGGATGATGACGAGATGCCGCTCGTTATGTCGGTTTTTGTCGATGTCTCCGGCCCGATCCTGAAGCGCTACAGCATTGACGACATCCATAATGAAACGGCCGTTCCCCACGAACGGATCGTCTTTTTGGTGTCGTCGCTGAGGGACCACGGGATTCTTCGCGAGACCGGGTACCAGGGAAACGCTTATTTTGCGCTCGCCAACAGGGCCCTCAGGGAACCGCTCTGGCGGGTCCTCAACCTTGGTGAATTTGAAGAGAAGAAGATGCTCCGTAACATCCTTGGGAATTTCATCATAAACGAAACATTTCTGGATGAAAAGACCCTGGACCTGGCGGAGAAGTGGCAGGAAGGCTTTGTCATGTCCAAGGAAGAGATGGGGATAACCCTGGCGAGTCTCATCCACCACCGGAGGGATTGGAGGGCACTCTTCGAGACGGCCAACAGGTTCGAACGGGGCATCGATATTCAGCCCATCCTGAAATTTCTCTACAGCAAAAACGAGGAAAAGAGAAAAAGTGCGATCAGCCTTCTCGTTGAGATCCGCGACAAGGACATGATCAATCCGCTCCTTCTTCACCTGAAGGAAGAGAATGTCCTTGAGATCAAGGACATGGTCATTCAGGGCATCGGCCTTACCGGCAAGAAGAGGGCCATCTTCGCCATCATGAACACCCTGAAGGAGATAGGCGACGCAACCCTGAAACTGCGCGCCATCGAATTTTTCGACTCCCTCCTGGGAGAAAACGCCCACCGTTTCCTAACAGAAATAAAAGAAATGGAAGAAGACCCCGCCATCATCAGAAAAATAGACCAACTGCTGCGAAACTGAAAAGAAAAAAAGACAAAGACTGTCTCACGCCCGTTCGTCGCCTTGAGGCTCCTCTCTGGAGGCATAAAAGAGAGGCTGGGGAGGAAGCCTTAAAAGAATTG
>DIFE01000064.1:17416-40100 GCA_002418985.1 Deltaproteobacteria bacterium UBA5756 | reverse complement strand
CTCACTCACATTGGCACAGAGGGGTTTGCCTACGCCCAGCACGCTTATGACATTCTAACCGGTAACTATGACGTCAACAGTGTCTATATGTTTTACGGGTTCCGGTACTTCATTTTGCTACCCACGGCGCTGGCCTTCAAATGGTTTGGGATCAACGATATTGCGGCCAGCTTTTTCCCCTACTTGGCCTCATTGACGAATGTTGTCGTCGTCTATCTGATTGGGAAGAAGATATGGGATGCGCGTATCGCGACCGTCGCCGCTTTTCTTTTGGCTGTCTACCCTTTGGACATCAGTACCGCTAATGTTTTGGGGCCGGACAGTTTCATTCCTTTGCTTTCGGCATTGTCCATCCTGTGTTTCCTGTCGGGAGAGGCGAGCGCCTCAAAAAATGGGAGAATGTCGTTTTTCATCTGTGCCGGAATCATGATTTCTTTTGCCTACATGTGCCGGATCACATCTATCTTCTTGTTTTTCTCCATGGCCCTTTATTTGATATATTATCGAGAATACAAAATATTTCTTGGCATTGCTGCGGGGTTAGCAATTCCTCTGGCAGTCCAAGCTGGTTATTTCCTCGTCCAAACAGGTGATCCTTTTTTCGAGATAACCAGAATCACCAGTGAATCCATCGTTAAAACCATCAGCGAAGACTATGATGTGGGACTGCTTTTTTATCCCAGAAATATGCTTGGTTTGGAACTTTCCGGCCTTGCCATGTTTGGTTTTCTTTGGTGGTTTGTGCTCGTGGGGTTGGTTCTTTTGTGGAAACACCGCGCCAAAGAACGGGTCCTCTTGCTGATCGTTTGCCTGGTTATTCCATTCCTGGGATTTGAATTCGGCTTTCAAAGCATCAAGGAGGGAGTCCTGATCTCAAAAAACCCGAATTATTTATCTCTGATCACCGCGCCTGCCATACTGATAGGGGCTTATTGTCTACAAAAAGCGTTCAATGGTTTGCGGTCCAACGCTGGTACCCTGTTGGTTTTTGCGGTAGCCGCTGTGCTGATGATAACAACGGCACATGTCTACGGGGCATATCGCATGTATCGTAATGTAAGCGACGACGCAGCGCCTTACATCGCAGTTGCCGCCCATCTCAAATCCAACCCTGGAAGCGTCGTCTATACCCACCATTACCGGTGGCCGTTGTTTCTCAAGTATTTCCTTCGATATAATGATGCTTTCTATACCTTCAAAACCTTTAAAGATCTTGAAATGAGCGGGTATTGTACATTCATAAACAGTTACATAGTGTTACATCGCCGATACCTCAAATCTGATGTCAGAGACCGTCCCGTGTCACAACATCTCGCTTATTTAGAATACGAGAAAAACCCGCCCCACCATTGGAAGAAGGTTCTATCTTTTCAAGGCACACCACTCTACAACCATGTTGTGCTGTACGAAATAAAATAAGTTAGCAATATTTTTTTATTTTATTATGATGTACCGTCACTTACAGAATGCAACGTTTCTCAAGACTTCGGCCAATAGTGGGGTCGTAACCTCGTAGCAGTACCGCTGCTCCACGGTTTTGCGCGCCTTTTCTCCTATTTTCGTGCGTAGCTCTCTATGCCGAACCAGCAGGGACAAGATGTTGATCCAGTCCTGTATGGTCTCCGCACAAAAACCATTCTCGCCATGTTGAATAACTTCGCAGTTCATCCCAACCGGTGATACTACCGGGGGTATGCAAAGGCTCATATACTGCAGGGCCTTGAAGGAACATTTCCCCCGGGTGAATTCATCGTCTGCCAGTGGCATAAGCCCGATATCAACCGTCCGGAGCGCATCCACCTCGGTCAGCAGACTCCAGGGAACATTTATTACCGGCAGTTGGCATGCCCGAAAAGAAAAAGGACGATCACTGATGACCTTTAATTGTATATGGCCGGTTCTATATTGGTAAATGGTTTCGAAAGCGGCTTCGATCTGTCGAAGATAGATCTGATTACCTCCTGCGCCAATCCAACCTATGGTGATGGTGTCGTTCGATGATTTCAACGCTTTGACGGGGTTAAAGGTCTTAATATCCACGGGCGTAGGAATGGTCGTCACCCGATCTGAAAAATTTTTCGCATACTGTTCCAAATGGTGATTTCCGGTAATGACGTGCCTACTCGTGCGCAGTACATGGTGGAACAGTTGTTTAATCGTAGCGTCCACATAAATGGCATCGTCAAAATCATAAACGATGGAGGCATTGATGCGTCGGATAAGGGAAAATAACGGGTGGCGAAAGAGTTTTTTCTGAATGACGACGACATCGGCCCAGGGCAAATGGGACAGAAGTCGAAGGATATATTGTATCTTCGACGAGATGGAATACGTCAAGGGGTGATCTATCTTGACGGAAAATCCATGAATAGGAAGAAGTTCAGCATATTGGTAAGTCCGATAGCGTGAGCTGGCGCCTTGTATGGAATATAGCGGCAGAAATAAGACCTTCACGCAACGGTTGGGGGAAGAGGGGAGAGGTTCAACCTTTCTGATCATCGCTTCCCCCTGCCGTAAAGAGTTTTCTTGTGACCATTTTTCTATCGTAGTTTGAAACGCAAAATGAACGCCCTTTCTCTCCAAGGTCTTTTGCCCAAACAGGATTTTGTAATATGGAGGTGATGCAAAAGCCGAGATGTTTGTCATCCTCCGGGTTGAATAGAACTGCGCATCTCGAATCCCCAATGATTTCCCGTACCACCTCGATATCACTTGCCACAATGGGCCGCCCCGCCGCCATATAGTCGAAAAGCTTCACAGGCGAGGCCTGGTTGGTATCTGCATGGTGGGGGGCGACACAGACATCCATGGCCCCAAGATAAGCAGGAACCTGACGATAAGGGACATGACCGATAAAGAGAAAATAATCTCGAACCCCTTGTTTGCGAGCCCTGTTTTCCCATGATTTTCGCATAGGGCCGTCCCCGACCAGCAGGAAACGCGTTGTGGGGATTTTTTTGAGGATGCTCGGCGCTACGTCAATAAGCGTGTCAATCCCCTGATATTCAAGAAAAGAGCCAATAAATCCTACATAATAGTAGGAAGGATCAAGATTGAGTTCCCGACGGCAAGCGGCTGGATCACGGGGTGTGAACAATTCGGTATCGGTTCCACTAGGAAAAACAAGGATCTTAGCCAGGGGCACATCCCCCATGGCATGGAGACGTTTCTTGCTCCACAGGGATAGTACTACGATCCGATCGGCTAAGGTCACACACAAACGATCGATGACTTCGATTATCAAACGCTTACCGGGGCTTTCCAAGGAATAGCCACGATAGGGGTCATTCGGAAGCTCGAAATAGGAAAAAATGCCAAACATTCGGGATACGAGAAAAGGGAGAAAAGAATTCATTTGACGGACATAGAGACAGTCGATCCGTCCAGGGTTGGCACTGAGGAGATAAAGGGTAGACAGAACGTGAAAACATAAAGGGCGAAGAATGGGGATATCCAGGAAAGGGATCTCAATCACCCGGGCCCGGGTTTGGGCCTTGGGGAAACCCAGCTTCGGCAATACCATGGCGACATCATGGCCCATGTCCAGTAGGTTGTCCGCCAGCTCAAACATCCGGATCAAGCCCCCGGGTTTGTTTTTGAAACGGGAGTCATGCCAGTAGGCGACAACCAGATATTTCATCGAGGCAAATCCCTTTCCCACTCAGATGTATTCATAATATCGCAGCCAGTCCGCTGTCGTTTTCATTCCTTCTTCGAAACGACGCGGCGTATAACCGAGGAGATGAGAGGCCTTGTCAATGGAAAAAACGGTTTTCTGGTTGTATTTGACTTTTTCGCTTTCCTGAATACCCCCACTTACCAACGCGAGTAATCGCCCTGTCAGGGCAGGGCGAGTCATTTTAAGGTATTCATGGAGCTCGATCAACTGGGGTTCCATGTGTTTTCGCAAGGTCTGGACCTGACGGCGCAGAAGGTGGCGCATCCACGCCAGCAATAGGGATTCGCTAGTGGAAGGGAGAGCAAATTGTTCCTTTCCCCCACTCGCCAGCGCCTTGTAGGCTCCAAAGAACGTATTCCAGGGAACGGGGTTTGCTCCGGAGAGAATGAATGTCTGTCCCACAGCGCCATCTTTGTCCACACAAAGAAAGACGCCGTCAACCAGATCGTCAATATAGACCGGATTGCACAGCCCATGAATGTTGCCGGTATTTTCCCATCCTCCGGACAAAACACGTTTGATGGCCCCGATCGTCCATATGGGGGAGAAGGGACCATACACGACAGTAGGTCGTATCACCACGACGGGAAGGCCTGCGACGGCCAGTTCACGGCATATCGTCTCGGTCCGGATCTTGCTGTTTCCGTATTCGTCTTCCGAAAGGCAGGTGGGGGTCTCTTCCGTGACATGGTCCGGTGGTTGAGGTCCGTAGACGGCAACGGTGCTGAAATGGATGAGGCGTTGGATCCCCTTGCTCAGGGCGATCTCCCCGAGGTTTTGGAGACCCTCCTCGTTGACGCGTCGATTCAGTTCAGGGTCAGAGGTATTGCCGTAGGCGCAGTGGAAGATGACTTCGCTGTCGCCCATCGACTTTTCAAGGGCCTGTCTCTCCAAGACAGATCCGGGAAACATAGGAACAGGGAGCCTTGCCAGTCGGGCGGCTCCCGTATAATTTTGGACGAGACAACGAGCAGCGATCCTGTAATCGATCCATAGGCGCTCCGCAATGCGTCCTCCGATAAACCCTGTTGCGCCGGTGATGAAGACTTTGGATGTATTCAATCGCATTGTGGTCTCGTTCCGTACAGCCATGGCATGGGGATTCCCTGGCGGGTGGCATAACAGGACTGGATAAATTGAATGGACCGCAAGGCTTCATCTCCACGGATAAAGGGTGGGTGTCCAGTAATGACGGCAGAGGAAAAGTCTTCAAGCAAGGCTTTCATGGGTCGGCCTTTGTCAACTTTCTTTGAAGAAATGGGTTGCCCTTTTTTCTGGATGTACAACCGATGTGGGATAAAGGGATTCCAGTAGAGATCGCCCTTTTCGAAATGGAAGGTATAGCCATTCTTCAAAACGGCCAATCGACTGAGTTTGATATGACCTGAAATGCCGTTATGGAATCGTAGATGTATATCCGTCGTCGCCTCCAGGCCCCCCAGGCTGTCATCCATATAATGTAACGATGCGATGTTGTCATTGATCCACCAGAACAACAAATCCAGCACATGGACGCCGATGTCCATCAAGACGCCGCCACCTGACTTCTGTTTGTCGAAGGAAAACCCAGATACGGTCTGCCAACTGAATACGGTGCCTTCTCGAAAATCAAACCCGATCAAAGCCCCCAAGGTCTTCTGGTCAATGATTTTTTTGATCTTTAGCACCGCAGGATAAAATCGTCGCACATGGGCAATGGTTAGGATCAGGCCTTTGGCCCATGCCAGATCTAGGAGCTTTTTTGAGTCGTCGGGCTTAACGGTCAATGGTTTTTCACACAACACATGTTTGCCGTTTTCTAGGCATGTCTTTGCGATTGGATAGTGAAGATGATTCGGGGTGCAGATAATGACGGCATCGACAAACGGAATGGCCGCGTCAAGGTTTGGACCTGCATACCCGAGGTGGAACCGCGATGCCACCTCCCCATTGACGGCATCCGAGGGATCGACGACAGCCTCGAGAGCCAGTCCCGGAACGTCGGCCAATATGGGGAAATAGGCCCGTTGCGCTATCGCTCCTGCACCAACCAGGGCCACTTTTATGGAAAGGTTGTTACGACTCATTGCAACGACTTCTCTTCATAATATCGTTGAAAATGGAGGCCAGCTTTCTCGTTTGCTCCTTTCTGGAATAATGGGCAATTTCTTCCAGTACGCCCCGATACGGCAAACTTCCGTGCATTTCAATTTCCCTATACCACGACTGCAAGAGTTCACAACCATCCTTTTCATTGGTGATTGTAACGCCTGCACCCGTGGTCCTCAAGATCCGGTCCACCCCCTCGTTTTGATAGGGAATGGAAAGGATGTTTTTCCTTGCCCCGAGATATTCAAAGATTTTTCCCGTTAGAATACCCTTGCGGTCCCGATCGTCCCAGCTCAGCAATAGCAGGACATCCGCTTCCTGCTGCACCCGTGCCGCTTCTTGAACCGAAACCGATCCGAGCAGGTTGACGACCTCGGACAAATCATATCGAGAAACCATATCCGGCAATTGCGGCGGATATTCTCCGTAGATCAGGCATTGGATTCCATGTCGGGGGAGTGTGCCACTTTGGAAAAGGCTTGTGAGGCAGCGGAAGAGCAATTCCGGCGTGCGTCCCTTGGAGATAAAATCGATTTCATACATTCTTCCTGTGAAGGTGATCGTCAGAGGTCGATTCGTGGATGGCTGGAGTCCTGGATAATCATCGTCATCGTATCCGTTGTAAATAACATAAGTTTTATTAGTAAATGTTCTGTGAAGATGTAAAAAATCATCGGCAAGAGGTTCTGAAACGGTGATGAGGGCACTTGCATTCCGGATGGTTCTTTTCTCAAGCCATACATCGAGGCAATGACGTATGGCCGAGGTTTGCCGATAATGGGCCTGTGACCATGGATCGCGAAAGTCGGCAATCCAGGGGATCCCGGTTTTCTGCGATAGCTTGGCGGCAATAAGGTGACTGGTCATCGGGGCTGCAGAGCTATAGATCAAGCTTACCGGATTTTTTTTTAGATAGGCTTTGGCGTCCCTTAAGGCAAAAGGATACCAGCCGATGGCGTTGTCCGGGAATTCTAGCCAGTTATTGAAAAAATACATCAATCTTCTCTTTACCTCTGGGTAGGCTGCATTCACCGAAGGCTTCAGGCCCTGCCCTTTTGAGCTTTTATCGGAGGAAAGGTAGAATAGTCGGCAAAGGACGCGAAAAGAAAGAAAAGATTTTATCAAGGATTTCTGCGAAAAGTGGTGGCTGCGTAAGATGGTTACGTTCGGCAGATGGCCTAAAGAGGGATCGCAATACCAATATTGGGCTTGCGCCAAAGGTTTGTCTGAAGGTTCCTTTACGGTGAGCACGGTAGGGAGCCAACCGAACATTGGGAGGTATTTAGCGAATTTCAAGTTCCGCAACATCCCCATCCCGGCCAGGGGAGGATAATTAAACGCGATCATCAAAACATGTTTCGAGTTATGCACCTTGAGAACCCTTTTCTCATGTTTTTTCCTGGGATATGCTTGTAGTGGCCATGGTGTTCGAAAGATATCCCCCAACAGGGAGCGTTTTCTTGTCGTAGGATAATTTTAGCATGGCAGCTGAGCATTTGAAACAGGGATGTTCAACGAGGAAAGCATGTAGGAGTTATGGCGCTGCCTATTTCTTCCTCATTATTAATGTCCATTGTGCAGAGAGTATCTCAAGGACCTTGAAATACGCGTCTAGTTTGGACCAGTGAATCAGAAAGATATATATTATGATGCCACTGGTAACCTTTATGAGAAGTTGCAGCCAATGCGGACAACCCGTGGGCAGCAGCAGGCCCAAGATAAAAATACCCAAAGCCATACCAATAGAGCAGACGGCAACCCCTTTCAGAGCTGCCATTACATCGCTGAACCGCATGCCGATCAATCGTCCAGGAATGGCAAAGGTCGGGTACAGAAGAATAACTGTACTCATTATGGTGCAACAAAAAGCCACAGCGACAATGCTTCCAATGGCGATCCCCACAGCAATGCTTCCGATGATAAGCGAACCCGAGATCAGTCCCCAGCGTAGCTGAATGTCGGTCCTGCCTTGTGACGTATAGATCCAGCCGATAGTTGTGGTGATGGATTGCACTATCCCAAGGAAACAGAGGATCCTCAAAACCGGGATCACATCCGTCCATTGTCGGCCCAATAGGGTCAAGATGAACGAATCCGCTACGACGAATAACCCAGACATCATGGGAAAGGTGACCAAGGCAATGACATTGATTGCTTTAAGATATATCTGTTTTACCGCTTCTTTGTCGTTCTGAATTTTCGATAAAGAGGGAAGCATCGCTTGCCCCACTACCCAGGATATCTGATAAAGGGGCAACAGCATGATATTGTATGCCCTTCCATATATACCCAGTTCACGGGCGCCAAAAAATTTTCCGACCAAAAAGCTATCCAGATTACGGGCCCAATAGCTGAAGATGTTGAATCCAAGAAGATTGGCGCTGAATGGAATAAGATCCTTTAAAGCACTGAAATCGAAAGAGAGAGATGGTTTCCACGCAGAGAAATACCAAGCGAAAAGAGTGAATAGTGTGATCCCCATCAACGACTGCCATGCCAAGCTCCATACGCCGAAACCCAGTAGAGACATGGTGATGGCAAGGGTTCCACATATCAGGTTGATCCCTAGTCCGGTGAAAAACAGAAAGCGAAAATTCATCGCCCGGATATATAACGCCCTTTGAACCATACAAAAAGACCCCAAGAGAAAGCTGAGAGAAATGAATGCCATGAGCGGCATAAGACGAGGCTCGTCATAGAAGCGGGAGACATAGGGTGAGAGAAACAAAAGAACAAGCGTCAGAGTTAGGCCAATGACCACATTGATCCAGAACACCGACGATAAATGCCGGTTTTCGATGGATTGCCTCTGTACAAGTGCGGTGCTTAAACCCATATCGGTGAACAATTCCGCAAAGCCTGTAAAAACCATTACAATCCCGAGCAGCCCAAAATCTTGCGGCGTCAAGAGACGAGCTAGGATGATCGACGTTATGAACTGTGTGGCCTGGGTAACAATTCTTGATGACGCGTTCCAGCCTATGGCCGTAATGGTCTTTTGTTTGAGATCCTGTTCGATGGTTCACCTCGTCACAGAGGCAGCGGGGTATTGCATGTCGCCGGGAGAAACGATAGGTTTATCTTTGCGTTGCTTGGCTAATGCGGGAGTAGGCATGAACTCGCCTGCCTCGATCCTGGGAATCATGATGATCATGGCGCAAACAAACCAGAAGGGTTCCATGATACGGACGATAATGAACGTGTTGGAACCGATGCTATGGGTGAGCAGGCCGAAAAAGCCGGTGAGGAAGCCCAGGGACAGACCTTTGAAGAACATGTCCCGGGTTCCGTAATAGGTGGCTTTTGCATTTCGGTAAATGCTAACGAGCAGGAAAAGGAAGGCGAGGAGGCCCAATAGGCCCGTTTCCGCCAAGACCCGGGCGTACTGGGCGTCGAGAAACGAATAGCCTGTGATGCCGAAGCCCAGAACAGGTTGTTTGGCAAAATCCCGGGTCAGGACCGTCTTCATGGATCCGAGGCGAGCCGATGTGGAGGTGTCGACGCGAACCGTTCCGATTCGCATCTGTCCCTCTTCCTTCGGTTGCGTGATCGTGAACAGGATCCGCTCCTGGACGCTTTTCGGCGCGATGAAGGGGGCTGCCACGACTAGTACAAGGATACAGAACAGGATGGTTTTCTTCTTGTCGCTGAAATAGAGCAGGCCCAAGGCCATGGGCCCCGCGGCGATCCAGGAGGAACGGGAGAGGGTGGCTGCAAGGGCGATGGTGCTGAAGATCAGCAGGACGAACAAAACGAACTTCTGACCCCGAGTTCCCCAGGTCAGAAGCAGCCCGATGGTGATGGAGATCATGAAGACGAGATATCCCCCCAGGGTGTTGGGCTCTCCCTGGGCACCCTCGAAAGGGGCTGAGGCACGCATGCCTTGGCTCATGAAGGAGATGGCGAAGAGGGAAACCAGGAAGCATACGACAAGCATGGTGGCCGTGAACCGTTCGATCTGTTTCTTTTCCCGCAGGTGATTGACGGCCATGAAATAAACGACGTAGTACTCGAAATATTTCAGGACGAAAAAGAAGCCTGCTGTACCCTTCACCCGTCCCATCATATACCCCAGGAGGGTGGAGACGACGCAGATGAGGAAGTAGATGCCTATGGCATGGTTGAGGGGGGTTTTCAGGAACAGGCCCAATTCTTTTTGAACGGCTGTCTTGAAAAACCAGGTCAGTCCGATGATGGCCAGCAGAAAATCATCGACACGCAGGGTAACCCCACGGCCTCGAACACTCTCCCCGGCGGCCCCTTCCATACCCACCTGAGGTCCGAGAAGCATGGCGATGATCAGGGCGTACAGGGCGAACTCCGTGTCGAGAAAGGTAAAAATGGCAACGATGAGGCCGATGATGACGATAACAGCTATGCTCATCGAGGCGTGGGAAATGAGGAGGGCGCCGCCCAGGGTCAGGACCAGGATCGCAATGACGCCGAAGACCTGCTGGGTGTTGATTCCACCGTAGCCGGTCATTTAGGGACCGCCGCCTTTCGACGGGTCACCGCCTTTGGGATCCCGGAGTTTCTGGATCTGGTGGTACTGGCGTTCCACGTCTCGGGGACGGTAGGAGGTATCCACGATATCCAGCTTGGAGAAGAGGGGCGGCAGGACATTGATGAGGATGATGACAGCCAGGGCGGCCACCACGATGATTCCAATCCACAGGAGGGTGGTTTTTCTTCGCTCGTAGTTCTGAATGCGGCGCCTTTTGGAGATGAGCGATCGATCCTTGTCGTATGGGTAGCGACTCTCCATCATATCTGCCTCCATAGTGGATGGCTGGCCTCAAGAGGCCTCCCCATGTCTCGGTACGTATTGGACAATGCTGCCGGGATATCGCTTGTCGAACTCCCGCTGTTTGTAAAGGTACATGGCCTCGTTGTTGGAAGCGAAACGTCCGATATAGACCCGGTACCAGGTTCCACCGCCCTTGACGGTTGTGCGGGCTGTGTAGGCATCCTCTCCCCGGGCCTTCAGAGCGGATACGATGCGGTTGGCCTCTTCGACGGTGGGGGCGGACTGGATCTGGATGGCATAGGATCCTTGGGAACCTGAAGGCGTCTTCCCCTGTGTCGCCTCTTCTCTGACAGGTTCCGGCGATGCCGTCCCGGCCTGCTCCTTCGGTTGCTCCATCCCTGCCGGTGGGGTCGGAAGGGGTGGTGCGCCCGGCAGAGGTGCCGCTGGGGGGGGCGCAGGGTTGCTCGGGGCCGCGGGAGGGACGGGGACCGGTGGTGTCGAGGGTCGCTCGTTTTCGGCCCGCGATGCCGCCTTCCTGCTGTCCATGAGGTAACCCAGTTGGTAGAGAATACCGGCGCCCAGGAGGATGAGGAGCAGGATCGCCGTCAGTATCTNNCAAGTCCTTTTGGGGGGGCCATTTTTGGGACGACGGATTTGTTTGTGTCGTCTGGTGGAGCTCGAACCAGAGGCCCTTTTGCCGTTGGCCTCTGCAGCCATGGTCTTTGGGTGACTTGCCTCTGGCTCGTCCTCTTTCGGGATGTCGGGTATTTTTTCGAGGCTCGGAGCTTCCATGCGTTCCGAGTCTTCATCGGATTGACGGGTTCCGCTTTTTTCCCCGAAGAGTCCTTTCAGGGAGGAAAGGAGATTACGGGGACCACTCAGGACCTTGTCCTTGATTCGTCTGGCCAGCGTCGGCGGCGTTTTCTCCTTACCGTAATAGTAATAGTAATAATCCTGATAACCGAAGTCGGGGCTGATCTCCGCCTTGAGGCCGTTGAGGACCACACCCACCACGTGGGCCTTGATGTTTTCCAGGGAGGTCTTGGAGCGTTTGAGGGCGCCGCGGGCGACCTTGCCTACCTGGTAGACCATGACGGTGGCATCGACCCGGGAACTCCAAAGGGCCGCGTCCGTCGCAGCCAGAACGGGCGGGGCGTCCACGAGGATGATGTCGTATTCCTCACGGGCACTGTTGAGGAAATCGCCGATGGATCGGGAGTTGATGATCTCCGCCGGATTGGGGGAGTAGGTACCGCTGGTCATGATGTGGAGGTTGTCCATGCCCGGCGTCCGCATGATGTCCTCGATGGACAGACGGCCCATCATGAGGTCCGTGATCGTTCGGACGACGTTGTGCCATTCGTGGTTTCCCAGGATCACGTCCGTGAGACCCGGTGTCTGTTCCAGGCCGAAGAGTTTGGAGACCACCGGTCTTCGCAGGTCGCCGTCGATGAGGAGGACCTTCTGGCCGATCTGGGCCATGGTGATGGCCACGTTCACCACGATGGAGGTCTTTCCCTCCCCCGGCGATGAACTGGTAAACAGGACGCTCTTCAAATTGTTTTCCGTGCAGAGGAAGTTGAGGGACGTCCGTAGGGCCTTGTAACTCTCCGACAGGGTGGAGGAGGGTACGAAATGGGCCGCAAGGCGGGCATACCGCCGGATCTTGTCATCATCTTCCAGGTCGATGCTGGGCTCGTCGCTGAGGAGGGTTTTGATCTCTTCCACGCTGACGAAGGGGATGACGCCCATGACATGCACCCCCAGGAAATCCTCCACCTCCTCGATGGCGCCGATGGAGGTGTCGAAGGTCTCGATGAGGAAGGCGAAAACCACACCCAGAATGAGTCCGAGCATGGTTCCCAGGATGGTGTTGGTGCCCACCTTGGGGGGGTTGACGGGGGACTCGGGCAAAATGGCCGGCTTGACAATCTTGACCTCTTCCAGTTTTTCCGCCTCGGCAATCTGGGCCTCCTGGTATTTCTTCTCCAGGAGGTAGTAAACCTCCTTTGCAACACCTACATCGCGGTCCAGGCGGGTCAGCTCGAGGGCCTTTTCCGGGAGACGCTTGAATTTGTCGTTCAGGTCCGCCAACTGTTGTTTGTAGATCTTGAGATTGGAGAGGAGATTGCGCTGCTGGACCCGCAGGTGGCTCTTCATGCTCTCGATGTTTTCATAGATCTGGTTCTTGATGGCCTTGATCTGGGGGAAATCATCCGTATAGGTGATCAGCAGGGTGTCCCGCTCCAGGAGGAGGCTGACCAGGCGCTCGTTCAGGGCTTTGTAGGGTGGGGTGGCCTCGTCGAAGTAAAAGGTCAGTTCCGACGTAAGGGGCCTGTGCCGGGCCTCGTCCAGGAGCCGAGAGGCGGCGGTCACCTTCTGGGAAACGAGATGATCCTGTTCGTACAGGGCCTGGAGCCGGTTGATCTGGCCACTCAGAAAAGTCGACTCCCCTTCCAGGGAGGTCCATTTGTTGATCTCGCGGAAACGTCGAACCGCCTCTTCGGACCGGGACAACTTGTCCTTGGAAATGGAGAACTGGCTCTCGATGAATTTTTTCCCCTCGATGGTCCGACGGTTCAGATCCAGGGTATGCTGCGTCTTGTAAACCTCGGTAAGGGTGTTGCAAAAATTGGTGGCAAAGGCCGGTTCGTTGGCCGTGACGGTGATGTCGATGAGGTCGCTGTTCCCCCTCTGCTCCGTGTGGATCCTGCCCTGGAGGTCAGAGATGATATTGATGTAGGTGCTGTTCTGCCGGACCTCCTCGGGGGACAGATCGGCCGGGATGAGTCCCATTTTTTTGGCCGTCAACTCCAGGACATAATAACTTTTGATGACATAGGTCTGTGTCTCCATGGCGTTCGTTCCGCCGAGGGATTGAACAGTGTTCATGCCGATATAGGAGACGCTTTTTTCGACCTTGACCGTGGAGTACGTCTTGAAGATGGGGACAGGCTTGCCCAGGATGGCGGAGACAAAGCTGAAAATGGCCATGACCACCACGGTGAACAGGATGATCAGCTTCCGGCGTTTGATGATGCGCCAGTATTCCCGCAGGTTCAGATCGTATTTAAGCATGCCGGGGCGACTCCTTTACCATCGGAGCTTGTTTTGATCGAGGATATAGGAATCCCTATACTGAGCGGGGAAGAAAAGGTAGTTCAGCAGGGGGGTCGTGTTGGTGATGAATTCGTTGATGTCACCGATGACCATGCGCGGCACATAGACCACATCGCCGCTCTTGAGGCGGATATTCTGGGACATGTCGCCTTGGTAGAGGATCCTCTTGTAGTTGGCGGATAGGACGATCGGTTTGCCTACCCTTTCCTTGAATTCCCGGATGACCTTCATGTCCGAGAGGACCGCCACGGAGGTGGTGCCCCCCGAGAGGGCCACCGCGGCCAGAAGATCCGGGGCGTCCTTGAGCCGGAGGATCCCCACCCGTGCGACCTGTCCGAAGACATAGACACGGTCTGCGAAGTAGGGTTCGGGCGGGACGGTGATGACGTCATCGGCATCGACCACGGGGTTCTGGGTCGCGTCTCCGTAGAACATGGCTTGATACAGGTTGAAGACATAGGTCTTGCCGTTCCGCAGGAGCTCCACCCGGGTGAGGTCGGCGTTTTCCACCAGGTTCTGGATGCCCGAGGCGCTTCCTGTTTGCTGGGCCGAATACTGGGCCCGGCCGGTGATGGGTCCCCCGGCCTTGGAAATAAGGTCGATAACGGTGGTCTTTTTGGACAGAGCGTAACGCCCGGGCCCGGAATGGCCCGTGGGCAGGGTGTTGATCTGGCCGAAGAGCGTGGCGTGCTTGCTCTTGAACTCCTTGACGAGAACTTCCAGGCGGGGATCTCGGAAATAGGTCTTGAGCTGGGCTGTAAGCTTTTCCTGGATTTCCCTTGTGGTGAGCCCTCCCACGGGAATATCGTCCCCGAACATGAAAGAGATCTTGCCGTCAGCCCTGACCTGGACGTCGTAGGTGATCTGCTTGAAGCCTTCAAAGGTCTTGGCACCGCCCACGGCGATGGACCAGAAATTGATCGTCAGCACGTCGTCGGGTCCCACGAGGTATTCGGCAATGCCCCGTCTTTCCGTAAAGACGCTGTTTTCCTTTACGCTGCTCAGCTCGGCGATGATCCGCAGGTCCTCTGCCTGCTTCTTTTCCGCTGCGGCCGATTCGGCGGCCTTGGTTGCCTCGTATTCGACAATCGGTACGCCCCGGGACTCGATCATGCAGGACAACAGGGGCAACAACGCCGCATAGATCAGACAGAAGCGCAAGAGCGAAAAACCGGACCGACGCATCATCAATGTTGAGCCTCTCCTATTTAATACGTCAAGCAGCTCGTGGAGGGGAAAAGGGACCCCACCATCGTACGTTACGAGTTAAACCATAGGCGCCGCTTTCAAGTCAAGTTCAAGTTTGAGAAGGATGAGGGCCCGCCCGTCGCTTCGGTCAATCGTTACGACGGGCGGGTTTGCATATGAGGGATGTCAGATTTCCGCGTCGCATCTCAGGCAGCGACACGCCTCCTGGATGGCCAGCTCTTTCGTATAGCCCAGTTCCACCTCGGCAAAGCTGATGGTTCGACCCGCACCGTGGAGCTCGGGCATCTTGCACTGGGGGGATTCCACGGATTCCTCATCGATGATGAGGGGGACGTCGATGGCCTCCTCTGCCGGCTCCTCATACGGCTCCTCGCCGTTTGCCAGACGAATGGCTCCATCCATATCGCGGGCCGCCTGATGACCGGCGGCAATGGCTGCAATGACCGTGTCGGGACCCGTTACGGCGTCACCGCCGGCGTAGAACCTGGAGGAGGTCGTTTGGGATTTGCTCCCCTTGGCGAGGTCGAAGCTTTCCCATTTATTGACGGAGATACCGCTGTCCCCGGGAACGAAGGAGAGGTCCGGGGCCTGGCTAACCGCGGAGATGATGGCATCCACGGGGATGGAGAATTCCGAACCGGCAACCGGGACAGGCTTCCGGCGGCCGCTGCGATCGAATTCTCCCAGGGTCATCCGCTCGCAGACGATGGCGGTTGCCTTGCCGTCCCTGGCCTCGATCCGCAGGGGAGCCACGAGATATTCGATCTTGATCCCTTCTTCCTCCGCCGCGACGATCTCCTCGATGGCCGCGGGCATATCCTTTCTCTCGCGGCGGTACAGGATGGTCACCTCTGCGCCGAGACGCAGGGAAACCCTGGCGGCGTCGATGGCCGAGTTGCCGCCGCCGATGACGGCGACCCGGGATCCCAGGCTTCTCTTGCCCGAGATCCACGCCTCTTCGTTGGTGTTGAAATCCCTTAGAAATTCAACGCTTCCGTATACGCCGGGCAGATCTTCGCCGGGGACGCCCATCTTCTGGCTCTTGTGGGCGCCAGGGGCGAGATAGACATAATCGAAACCGTCCCTAACGGCTTCGAAGGAGATGTCACGGCCAACCCGGGTGTTGCATTTGATCTCCACGCCCAGGGCGGTGATGTCCGCGATCTCGTTGGCAAGGATGTTCCTGGGCAGGCGGTAGGCCGGAATGGCCCAACGGAGCATGCCGCCCGGTTCGGAGAGTTCCTCGAAGACCGTGACCTTGTACCCCCGCAGGGCCAGATCTCTGGCCGCGGTGAGACCGGCCGGGCCGGCGCCGACGACGGCGATCTTTTCCTTCCGGGTGGCCGGAACGGGTGAGACCGCAGGCCGGGGGGCGTTGTCCGAAATGAACCGCTTCAGGAATTTGATGGCGACGGGTTCATCCATCTTGCCCCGTCGACATTTGGATTGGCATTTGTGGTCGCAGACGCGCCCGCAGACCGAGGGGAAGGGATTGGTTCGCAAAAGAATCTTGTAAGCGTCCTCGAACCGCTCCGCCCGGATGAGGGCGATGTACGAGGGGATATCCATCTCGATGGGGCAGGTATGCTGACAGGGCGATTTGAACAAGGCCGTACAGACCGCGGCGGCGCAGTGTTTGTCGCGGATGTGGGCCTCGTATTCGTTCCGGAAGTAACGGATCGTGCTCAGGACCGGGTTGGGGGCCGTCTGGCCCAGGCCGCACAGAGACGCGTCCTTGATGATGCCTGCCATCTCTTCGAGAAGCTCGATATCGCCTTCCTTGCCCCTGCCCTGGGTGATGTTGTTCAGGATCTCCAGCATCCGTTTCGTGCCCTCCCGACAGGGGGTGCACTTGCCGCAGGACTCGTCCTGACAGAAATCCATGAAGAACCGGGCCATATCCACGGCACAGGAATCCTCATTCATGACGATCAGCCCGCCCGAACCCATGATGGCGCCCAGCTCCGCCACTTTTTCATAGTCGATAGGCGCGTTGAGGTGCTGTATGGGAATCATGCCTCCCGACGGGCCGCCGAGCTGCGCGGCTTTGAACTTTTTCCCCTTAGGAATGCCGCCTCCTATATCGTAGACGATCGTCCCGAGGGTGGTACCCATCGGCACCTCGACCAGACCGACGTTGTTGACGTCACCGGTGAGGGCGAAGACCTTCGTTCCCTTGCTCTTTTCCGTCCCGATACTCGCGTACCAGTCCCCACCCCGCAGGATTATCTGACCCACGTTGGCCAAGGTTTCTACATTGTTGAGGACGCTCGGCTTACCCCAGAGGCCCGAAACAGCCGGGAAGGGCGGCCTGGGTCTGGGCATGCCGCGTTTTCCTTCGATGGACGTCATCAAGGCCGTCTCCTCTCCGCAGACAAAGGCCCCGGCGCCCTGGTAGATCTCGATATCGAAATCGAACCCCGTATCCAGGATGTTTTTACCCAGAAGTCCGTATTCCCTTGCCTGACTCAAGGCGATGTTCAACCTGCGGATGGCGAGGGGATACTCGGCTCGGCAATACACATAGCCCTGCCGTGAACCGATGGCCTTGGCGGCGATCACCATTCCTTCGACCACGGCGTGCGGGTCGGCCTCCAGGACGCTCCGGTCCATAAAAGCCCCGGGGTCTCCTTCGTCGGCGTTGCAGAGCACATACTTGATGTCTCCGGCCGACCGGGAAGCGAACTGCCATTTCAGGCCGGTCGGAAACCCCGCCCCGCCCCTGCCCCGAAGTCCAGATTTCCGAATCTCTTTAATGATGTCTTCGGCGCTCATTTCCGTCAACGCCTTGGCCATGCCGGCGTAGCCGTCTCTGGCGATGTATTCCTCGATGTTTTCCGGGTCGATGAGGCCTCTGTTTCTCAATACCCTGAGCTCTTGGTAGGCAAAGAAAGGTATCTCCTGCATCGCAGGTATCTTCTCTTCCGTTATCGGCTCCTTGTAGAACAGCCTCGTCAACGGCCTTCCCTTAACCAGGTGCTCTTCTACAAGTTCGGGGATATCATCCGGCTTTACCTGCATGTAGATTATCCCCTCGGGATAAACGACCATGATCGGACCCTCGGCACAGAAGCCGTTACACCCCGTTTCCACTACCTTTATCTCCTCGGAGAGGCCCCTCTTATCCAGTTCTTCATTCAGGGCCTTCTTCACTGCAAGACTACCTGATGCATGGCATCCGGTTCCTCCGCAGATCAATAAATGCGACCGAAATACCTTCATGTCGACTTTATTCCTCCTTCATCGGTAAGTTCTTCCGTCGAACAGCTACTTGACAGTTTCCGACCCTTTGGCGAGAACAAAGGGGGTCTGAATCTCCCCTTGCAAGATATGTCGTCTGAACACTTGTCTCATTTTGTTCGGATTCATGTATTGGTATTTGATGGGCTCTTGGTCCAGAATCTCTACCGTTACGAGCGGCTCCCGGCTGCAAAGCCCCATACACCCCGATGTCGTCACGGCTACGTCTGTAGCACCGGTTTCCTCGATTTCTTTCATCAGGGCATCCAGAACTTCTCTCGCCCCCGATGCGATGCCGCAGGTTCCCATGTGAACCGTCACCTTCACCCGGCGATGGCCTTCCCTTAGCGAGGTCTCGGCTTGCACCTTTTCTTTGATCTTTTTCAGGTCTTCTATCTTGATTTTCGCCATGATGGCCCCCCTGCTAATTATAATTGGCAAGAATCTCTTTGAGCTTTGCCGGCTTGACCCTACCGTGGACGTTGCCGTCCACAACCATGACCGGCCCCAGCCCGCAAGCACCCAGACACCGCACGGTTTCAAAGGTGAACCTCCTGTCCGAGGTTGTCTCCCCTTCTTTCACCCCGTACTCCTTCTCGATGGCTTCCACAATCTTCTTCCCGCCCCGGACGTAACAGGCCGTGCCGAGACAGACACGAACGGTGTGCTTGCCCCTGGGGGTCATGGTGAAGAAGGAATAAAAAGTGACCACGCCGTAGACTTGAGCCAACGGCAGGTTCAACTCCTTGGCGATCTTTTTTTGAACCGGTATCGGAAGATAATCAAGAACAACCTGGGCTTCTTCCAGGACCGGAATCAAGGCCCCCGGCTTACCCTTATGCTTTTCAATTATCTTCTCAAGCTCTTCAACCTGTTTGGGGCTGAACTCTTTCAACAGGTCATCATTCATGGATCTGCTCCTCCCGCCGTTTTTAGTAATACCGCTGAGTCTGAAATGTCCTGGCATCCTTATTGACGTCAGTGCCGCGAAAATCCGACACCCTTTAGCCCTTCTTCCATCGTTTCCCTGATAAACTTCAAAACCTCCGCATGATTGACCGGAATATCCCCGATCTCTTCCTTTATCTCGGAGGTATCCAACCTGTAAAAAAGGCCGTCCCGCCTGTGGCAATAGGTGAAGTTCACCTCCGGGTTGCCGGCTATCAACGCCAGGATCGTTCCCGGCATATCACCCAACGGTTGCCTGTCTATATGGCTGTACCCGAACTCGACGCGAACCCTGGTCCCCCTTCCCTCCCGGGACTCGAGAGTGAGCCGCCCTCCGGTCCTTTCGGCGGCTTCCGCGAGCATCGGCAATCCCAGCCCGACCCGTCTGACTTTCTTCGTCGTAAAAAAGGGGTCAAGGGCTTTTCGCAATGTATCTTCGTCCATCCCCTCACCGTCGTCATTGATATCGATGATGAGCCTGTCCTCGGCTATGTCTTCGTGAATCTCGATCCGGACATTTCGGGCGCCGGCCCTCGTCGAGTTCTCCACGATGTCGAGGATGTGGAGGGAAAGCTCAAGCATGGGAGCCTTCCACGATGCAACGCCCCTGTTCCTTCCGGAAGGCCATCTTCAATTCCTTGACACTACCCTCGCCAAGGCACATCCGGGTTACTCCTTTACCGACATCCCGGATGAAGTGGGCGTCCGACGACTCGATAAAGGGCATCCTGTACAGCTCGGCGAATTCCCGGCGGGCTTCCGTAATCCCCATCGCCGCCGAAACCTCCAGTGCGTCGAGCTTCAGGTCGGGGGGTATGAACCCCAGATGGCTGATGATCCCAAATCCTTCCCGGTCGATATGAGAAGCGACCGCAAGCCCGCCCAGCTCATGGATGACGGCAACGGCTTCTTCAATCGAAAAAATCGTCGCACCGATGAGCAGATGGTCATTAAAACCTTCAACTTCATCGAGTTCATTGACGACGGCCTGACATCCGAAAATCCTCTCGTCGTTCACGCCCGGCAGGCGATTGTATACCTTTGCCTGAAGTTTTTTCACATATTCAAGCCTATCAAAGAGAGCAATCAGGTGCACCTCCTCTCTAGTCGTCACTTCCATTCCCGGGAGCACGACGAGCGGCTTTCCCGCTGCGGCCTTCATTGCGTAGACGACGTTTTCCGAAGAGTTGTGGTCACAGATTGCGATGATGTCCAGTTTCTCTTTCAGGGACTTTTCAACTATTGCCTTGGGAGACATCTCCAGGTCGGCACAAGGCGAGAGGCATGTATGAATGTGGAGGTCGCAACGAAACTCCCTAAGCATTACATCGCTTCCTGAAACGCCGATCCGCCAACCCCTCTGCCTGATTTATCCTGGCCGAGATTCATCTCTGTGTGAATGAGCGGGCCCGCGTCCTTAGTCCGTGCAAATTTACGGGTTCATCACCTTGTATATCCTGCCGACCACTTCAAAGCCCGGCATACTCGACACCAACAACGGAATCCCCTCTTGTTCAGCCCTGGACACCGTCTCGGCTGTGGGTTCGCTCCCGTTGACAAAAATCACCGCCGCATGCTCTTTCAGGCTTGCGACCGCCACGGTGTTCTGGTGTATCTGCCTGGTTATCCAGATATCCCCCTCACGGCTGTTTGCCATAACGTCGCTCAAAAGGTCTCCCACATAGCCGCCGGAAACCGGCCTCGACAGCCTGTCTTTGCAACAACGGACTTCCAATTTTAATTCCTTCACGATTTTTTCCAGTTCGACCGCCATCTCTCCGGCTATCCCTCCGACCGATTGATAGTCATCTTGACTTGCGTCCCGACGTCGACGACGGAGGATATTTCGAATTCATTCGAATATTTTTTCATGTTCGCAAGCCCCATTCCGGCACCGAAACCCATCTCCCGTACGAACGCCGGGGCCGTCGAGTACCCTTCCTGCATCGCGAGCTCAATGTCGGCAATACCCAGACCCTCGTCATCGACGCAGATTCTGACAAGATCCGGTTCCGCAAGAAGATGTATCTGCCCTCTTCTGGCGTAAGAGACGATGTTGATTTCCGCCTCGTAGGTTACGATGGCGGCCCTTCTGACAATGTCAGTGCTGCATCCGATGTCTTTGAGGATATTCTTTACCTTACTTGAGACCTGACCGGCATTCCTGAAATTACCACCCTCGACGTCAAAGCTGCCGTCATATCGTTCTGCCGGCATCGGTTTTTTCACCAACCTTCTCAATGCAGCCGCTAATCCCCCTGGCGTGCAGTTTGCCTGAGGCTTCGAAAAGAATGTATCTCGTCGAGAGAATCGGGATCCTCAACTCCCGGGCAAGTTGTATCGTCTCCTGAGAAGGCCTTTTCCCCCTGACCATCACGATCGCCGCTATATCGAGGATTTCGGCCGTCCGGACAACCTGCGGGTTCGTCACCCCCGTCAGAAGAAGACTTCCTGCAGTCGCGAAGGCAAGAACGTCGCTCATCAAATCGGCGCTGAAGGCGGTCTTCACTTCTTTTTCCAGCTGTTCCTCACCTACAATTACCTCAGCTTCAAGAATCTCTTTTACTTCGCGAAGGGTCACTTCGACCTCCTTTGCACAAAGTACTTACGGTCTTATACCACAAAAAGGTCCGGATTGATTGCTGCAGGCCTTGTCCGCCTCATCCAGCGGTCCTTAAAATACAAAGGCGATTTTCCGTAACATATGCAAATTATTATGTCAACCTAAATCCCTCGCGCAGGCATGTGGATGATTGACAATTCCCCGGTGTTGCTCTATATTCCTCTGCAACGTTACAGTCACTCTGGAAATCTACGACAGGAAATGCATGAAAGATAAAGACTCGTACAAACAGGCCGGCGTCGACATAGATAATGCTAATCTTTTCGTCCAGAAAATAAAGCCGATCGTGCGGAACACTTTCCGCAAAGAAGTCAAAGGGACTATCGGCGATTTTGCTGGGCTTTTTCACCTGGACGCCGCAAAATACAAGATGCCTATCCTGGTATCTTCAACGGACGGCGTCGGTACAAAGCTGAAAATCGCACAGATGATGAACAGGCATGAGACCATAGGCGTGGATCTGGTCGCGATGTCGGTCAACGACGTCGTTGTCAAAGGAGCAGAGCCTCTTTTTTTTCTCGACTATCTTGCGACCGGCAAGCTGAGCCTTGACATCGGCGTTGCCATCGTAGAAGGCATAGCAAAAGGCTGCAGCGAGGCCGGGTGCGCGTTGATCGGCGGCGAAACAGCCGAAATGCCCGGGATGTATCAGGATGGTGAGTATGACCTCGCGGGATTTTGCGTCGGGATCGTCGAATCAGACCGTCTGATAGACGGTTCTGTCATCAGTGTCGGAGACAGGATCATAGGCCTGGCGTCGAGCGGCCTTCACAGTAACGGCTTCTCCCTGGCCCGAAAGATATTCTTCGAGGATGCCCGTCTGCATATCGAGGACACAGTCGGCAACCTTGACCATTCAATCGGCCATGAACTTCTCAAACCGACAAAGATTTATGTGAAAACAATACTGAATATTTTCAAAAATTTTGCGATAAAGGGCATGGTGCATATCACGGGCGGCGGCTTCATCGACAACATCCCAAGAACATTACCGGAGCCATGCCGGGCTTTGATCACAAAGGGAAGCTGG
>DIFE01000064.1:0-17365 GCA_002418985.1 Deltaproteobacteria bacterium UBA5756 | reverse complement strand
TCGGCATGATGATGATAGTCTCGGAAAAAGATGCCCCCGAAATCATCGAACGTTTGGCCGGATTGGGTGAGCAGGCATACGTCATCGGCATGATAGACAAGCGGGATAAAGGTCAAGAACCCGTATCTTTTATCTGATTTCATCCGGAGCAATTTGGGGCGGGAAAATGGTCAACGTGGGCATACTTGTCTCCGGGAGCGGTTCGAACCTGCAATCAATCATAGACCATATCGAACAAGGCTGCCTTGATGCGAAAATACAGGTGGTCATAAGCAACAACCCGGACGCCTATGCCCTGCAAAGAGCGAGAAAACACAATCTCCCGTCCGCAGTTGTCCGTCATCAGGATTACCCCAACAGGGAAGATTTCGACCGAAAAATGATCGATATCCTGCGGGTTCACAATGTCGAACTGGTCGTGATGGCGGGTTTTATGCGGGTTTTGACGGACCTTTTCCTCCAGGCCTTTCCTATGAGGGTGATGAACATCCATCCCGCCCTTCTTCCTTCATTCCCAGGTCTCCACGGACAGCAAAATGCCTTTGATTACGGTGTAAAATTCTCCGGTTGTACCGTACACTTCGCCGATTCCGGCGTCGACATGGGACCGATAATCATCCAGGCCGTCGTCCCCGTCTATGATGACGATACCGCAGATAGTCTGGCGGAAAGGATCTTGAAAGAGGAGCACAGGATATACCCGCAGGCAATCCAGCTCTTTTCCGAGGGGAAGCTGGCTGTCTCAGGCCGGAAGGTAAGAGCAGAAAAACACCCGAAGGCCCCGGATAAACCCATCCACAACCCCCCATTACTCATCAGGGAGCTTACCCGCGGGTCATGACGAAAAGCTACGATGTGATCGTTATCGGAAACGACCTCAGTTCCCTGGTCGCAACCGAGCTTGTGTCCCGTTCCGGCAAGAAAACGCTCCTCATCAAGGAAGGCAAGGTACCGGATGTCTATTCTGAATCGGGATATACGTTTAACCTGGATACTTCCATACCGGCCGGCCTTGGAACCCTTGACGCCGTCGTTCATCCTTACCTTGAAAACGACCTATATCAAATGAACCGGGCGGCCTTGAAGATGCTGAATCCCGGTCTCCAGATCATCACACCATCCCATCGGGTGGATGTCGGGCGAGAGAGAGAAGGTTTGATACGCGACATAGAAAGAGAATTCCCGGGTAGCTCGTCCCGAGTGAATGAATTGTACGATGCCGCGGAAACGATGGCCCTCGTCTTTTCTCGCTTCACCCTCGAAAACCCCTTTCTGTGCATCCCGTGGCGCTCCCTGAAGACGATGACACGCTTCGTAAAGGCGTTTATACCGCTTCGCAGGGAGCATTTGAAGTTCGTCCGTAGACTCGAAGGCCTCGACGACACGCTCATTTGTCTCCTCGACGCCCAGGCATCCGGCCTTTCCGACAGGCTCCATCGCTGCGGCGACGGATACCTGACCCCCGCAACCCCTTACTTCCTGAACCTTCCGCTGAAAGGCCTGTTCTATTGTGCTGGAGGAAAACACCTGATTGCCGAGTCCCTAACGGAACGGTTTTTGCGTCAAGGTGCTGAATGCACCAGCGGCTGCGAAATCGCCGGGGTCGACGTCGATGAAGGGTATTGCCGCGTCGCTTGGGCCGCAGAGGGCACCGTCGGAGAAAGTCTGGGGGAACGCCTTATCGTCAGTTCCAAATGGAAGAAACTTTGCGATTGTCTTCTCAACGACCGGAAAGGACGGAGGTTTTCGCAACGCCTGAACAGGCGTCGGGCGAAGGCCTTCTATCCTTTTACCGTCCACATGGGCCTCTTCGACAAAGGAATTCCTGAAAGATTAGCCGAGTACGCCGTAATCCTCTGCAAGGAGACAGGCGAATTCAGGATTCAGGAGGTTATCTTCCTGGAACTGAGTCAACGAGGAGATACAGGGCGGGCGCCGGAAGGTAGAAGGGCGTTGAGTGCGACTCGTTACATCGAAGAACCCCCTGAACGACTGGGAGACGAGGACTTGCGCAGGGTGGCCGCGGACCTTCTGGGCGACCTCGAGGTGTTTTTTCCTTTTTTAAGGGAAAACGTCGACTACCTGGATACCGAAAAATGCCTTACTCTTTCAAGAAGTTGTGGTGAATTGACAGGATGCAAGATTCCGGCGGAACGGAACATACTGAGTGTTCTCGATTGCCTCCCGAATAGAACACCCTTCGAGAATGTCTTTTTGACGGGTGACGAACTGTTAGGCATGGGTTTTATCGGTGAAGTCCTTTCAGGCATAAACGCCGCCAGCCTCGCAGGGGCATCTCCGGCAGCAGGAGGTAGAGATGAAAAGAGAAACGACGATTGATTTTTCTATAAAGACTCTCGGTGAGTGCACGATACCCGCTCCTCTCACAGTCGGTTATTTCAAATCCGACGACGAGCGCATCCTGCATGATATATCAGTCAAGAGCATCGAAGGCCATGTCCTTAAGGATACTCAGATCACGTCCTTTGAGGTCGCGGGACCTCGTCGGAAGGTTTTTTTCGACCCCTCAAAAGTCAAAGCCGCGATAGTGACGTGCGGGGGACTGTGTCCGGGTATCAACGATGTCATCAGGGCCCTTGTCATGGAGCTTTACTACCGCTACGGCGTCAGGAATATAATCGGCATCAGATACGGTTTTCAAGGACTCGTCCCGGACTACGGCCATGACGTCATTGAGTTGGACCCCGAAATCGTTAAGGATATCCATATGCTCGGCGGAAGCTTCCTGTCATGTTCGAGAGGAAATCAGGATGTAGGTGCCATGGTGGACGCCCTCGAACGGATGAACATATCAATCCTTTTCTGCATCGGCGGCGACGGGACCATGAGGGGAGCCGAGTTGATCACAGACGAAATCGGCAAAAGACAAAAAAGGATCGGCGTTGTCGGGATTCCGAAGACGATAGACAATGACATCATGATCGTAGAAAAAAGTTTCGGCTTCGATACGGCCATTCAGGAGGCCGTCAAGGTAATCCAGTGCGCCCACGTGGAGGCGAAAGGGGCACCCAACGGCGTCGGCCTCGTCAAATTGATGGGCAGGCAATCCGGTCATATCGCGGCCAGTGCAGCCTTAGCCCAAGGGGACGCAAATTTTGTCCTCATTCCCGAGATCCCCTTCGACCTTGAGGGGAAAAAGGGGTTCCTGCCTACCTTGGAACGAAGGCTGCGAGACAGGCACCATGCGGTTATACTCGCGGCTGAAGGGGCCGGCCAGGATTTGCTGCACCGTAATGGCGTGCCTATAAGAACCGACCCTTCCGGCAACGTTCGACTCGCCGATATAGGCCTATTCCTCAAAGAAAGGATCGAGGAATATTCCAAGCAGCGGGGCATGGAGGTCAACCTTAAGTACATCGACCCGGGGTACACCATCCGGAGCGTCGTCGCCAATGCCAGCGACGGCCTCTACTGCGGAATGCTTGCCAAGTACGCCGTCCATGCGGCGATGGCCGGAAAAACGGGCATGGTCGTGGGGCTCGTTAACAACACCTACGTTCATCTGCCTTTAAGGGCCGTGGCTTCGAGACGCAAAATGGTCGACCCCAACGGCAACATCTGGATGAATGTCCTCGAATCGACAGGTCAACCGGCATCCTTGAAGAACGACTGAGGCGGAACAAAAAATACTTGAAATTCAACTTGATATTGGTTAGGTATACCGCTGCAAACATAAGTAACTTTTCTGTCACGGAGGTAAAAGACATTGTCACGAGTCTGCGAGATATGCGGCAAAGGCCCTGTGGTCGGTCACAATGTAAGCCACGCAAACAACAAAACGAAAAAGGTCTGGTACCCCAACCTGCACAAGACGAAGGTAACCGACCCGAAAACCGGCAAACGGAAGAGCATGAAAATCTGCGCCGGCTGCCTTCGCTCCGGTTCGCACAAGAAAGCGGTGTAGCAGTGTCGTCATGACACTGCAGAGGACCGTTATGTGAGCGAGCGGTCGTAACCGTCATCGGTTCTCGCTACGTCCGACCCACACGAGTGGCTTTTTCGAAAGCGAATCAGGTGATAGGTGACAACATAAAACCCCTGCCGACAACTCGATGGGAACACACGGACGTCGACGACAAGATTTCGGTGGTCCTGTCGGCTGAACTGGGACTTCATCCCGTTGTCGGCCGCGTGCTTGCCTGCCGGTCTTTCCAGGACCCGGAAAGTGCCTCGAAGCATCTGTTCCCACGGTTGATAGACCTCCACAACCCTTTCCTCATGAAGGATATGAAGGTAGGGGTCGACCACGTCATCAGTTCCCTCCATTCAAAGAAAAAAATAGTCATCTTCGGTGATTACGATGCCGACGGGATCACTTCCCTCGTCATTCTTTACAAGTTTTTGCGCGACCTCGGGGCGCTCGTAAGCTACTATGTTCCCGACAGGATTAAAGAAGGCTACGGCCTCACAAAAGGGGCTGTTGAAAAGATTCGGGCCGACGGGGCTGGCTTGCTCATCACTGTGGATTGCGGCATAGCCAACCATGAAGAAATCAGCTTCGCTTCTTCTATCGGCCTGGAAACCGTCGTCTTGGACCACCATGAAGTAGCCGGATTCCTCCCGAAGGCAGTAGCGGTGATCAACACAAACAGAGGCGACTGCCCTTTTCCTTTCAAGCAGTTAGCCGGCGTCGGCATCGTTTTCAATTTTCTCATCGCCTTACGGGCCAGGCTGAAAGACACCGGGTTCTGGAAAAACAAGACATACCCAAACCTAAAAGAATACCTGGACCTTGTCGCCATCGGGACGGTCGGAGATATCTGCCCGCTCGTCGATGAAAACAGGATTTTTTCAAAGGTCGGCGTTGAACTCATCAACAGTGGGAAAAGGGTCGGCCTCAAGGCCCTCAGAGAAATATGCGGTCTCGGTGAAAGCCCGGTAGATTCCACTGCACTCTCTTTCTCGATAATCCCGAGGCTGAACGCTGCCGGACGCGTTGCCTCCGCCGGCTACGCCGTGCGGTTGCTCTTGACCGAAGACAGGGATGAGGCTCTCGCTCTCGCAAAAAAACTCGATGAATTCAATAAATTACGGCAGGAATTGGAGCAATCGACCTTGAGGGAGATCGTCGAGTACGTTGACTGCGTCCTCGACCTAAAAAAAATCGGCGCCATCGTGCTTTCATCCAACACATGGCATCCCGGCGTCCTGGGTATCGTCGCTTCCAAGTTGACGGACCTCTACTACAGGCCGGTCATTTTGATCAGTGTCAAAGACGGCATCGGCAAGGGATCGGGCCGGAGCATACCGACGTTCAACATACACCAGGGTCTGACATCCTGCAGCCCTCTTCTCCTAAGCCACGGCGGCCATCGGTTCGCAGCGGGTGTCTCTTTGAGGGAAAAGGACATCGCACGTTTTGCCGAGATGTTCGACCGAACCGTTCTTGCCGAAATCGACCCGTCGGCGTTCGTGCCACAGTTGAAGATAGACTCCTGGTGTGAGCTCCGGGATATCACATTCAAGTTGATCGCCGACCTTGAATTACTCGCCCCATTCGGCCACAGCAACCCCGAACCCGTTCTCTGTACGAAAAACGTCTCCGTGTCGTCGCCTTCGGTAGTGGGAAACAATCACCTCAGAATGCTGATCAAGAGCGAAGCCGCCTCCCGCAACTCCATCTGGTTCAGGAAAGGGCAGTACCTCAATTTCTTGCCCGCATCCCGCCTCGACATCGCATTCACGCCGCAACTAAACCGGTGGAATGGGACGGAATCCATCAGGCTTAAAGTGAAAGACCTGGCACTTTCAGTTTGAAGGTTTAACGGCGTGCTTACAACCACCTTTTACGCCGCCGGTAAGACTTTACATTTCGGTAAGACCTGATAGTTTCCGCAGACCCCATACCCAGGTAGAACTCCTTTATATCCGGGTTTTTCCTAAGGTCCTCGGCGGTGCCTTCCATGACGATCTTGCCGTTTTCCATGACGTATCCGTAATGGGCTATCTGGAGAGCCATCTTAGAATTCTGCTCGACAAGTACAATGGTGGTGCCCTGCTCTTCGTTTATCCTCTCGATGATCTGAAAAATCTCCCTGACGACGAGCGGCGCCAACCCGAGGGAAGGCTCGTCGAGAAGCAGAAGCCTTGGCCGGGCCATCAGTGCCCGACCCATGACGAGCATCTGCAACTCCCCCCCGCTGCAGTAGCCCGCAAGGCTTTTGCGCCTTTTCAACAATACGGGGAAATACCGGTAGACCAACTCCAGGTCCTCCTGATAGGGCTGCGTCCACCGGGTTGCCGTGCCCACGCGTAGGTTTTCTTCGACAGTGAGATACTTGAACGGCTGGCGTCCTTCGAGGACTTGGATGATACCCTTCCGGGTGATTTCCTCGGGCGACAGGTTATGTATAGGACATCCGTCATAGACGATGGTGCCGTCGGTCACCTTTCCGTTCTCTGGTTTTAGAAGCCCCGAAACGGCCTTTAGGGTGGTCGTTTTGCCGGCGCCGTTGCTCCCGAGCAGCGAAACGACCCTGCCTTCTTCGACACTCAACGAAACGCCCTTCAACACCTGGAGTACGTCTGCATAGACGACACTGATATTGTTTATCTCAAGCAACATAGTTAAAGCCTGTCAGTTGTCAGTACGAAAAAGGCCACAACCGGAAACTGGACCGTATAATCCTCCAGACCTCGGCAATCCCTTTGGGTTCGAAGAGGACAAAGAGGATGATGGCGAGGCCGAAAACCAGCTCGCGGATCGGCGCTATGTTCAACCCGACCTCCGGGAAGAGGTTCATGTTCATCAGGAGGTCCGTTCCCAACCTCAGACCCTCGTTCAGTAACGTTATGAACACCGCCCCGTAGATAGACCCGGCTATGCTGCCCAGGCCGCCTATTATCACCATGGCGATGTATTCCACCGACAGCAGCAAGTTGAACGGTTCACTCGTTACGCTTACCATGTAATAGGCCCAGAGCCCTCCGGCAAAACCGGCGTAGAATGAGCTGACGGCAAAGGAAAGCAATTTATACCGGAATACGGGGATGCCCATGCCCTCCGCAGCCCTGTCGTTGTCGCGGATGGCGATGAAAGCCCTTCCGAACTTCGTACGGATGAGGTTGACGGCCGTCCAGACAGTCAAGCCGAGTGAAACATAGATCAGAAAGAAGAAATTGCGGTCGCCCGCGACGTCGATTCCCAGAAGACTGGCCGGAGGCAGCGTGATGCCCATAGTACCCCTTGTAAGGCCTTCCCAGTGGACCAGGAGATACTCGATGATGAACTGACCGGCGAGTGTCGCTATGGTGAGATAAAGCCCTTTGAGTCGGACCGACGGTACCCCGAAAATCATGCCGACGATGGCGGTAATCAAGGCCGCGGACGGTACGGAAATCCAGCAAGGCATGTTGAGGTTCGTCGACAGGATTGCCGCCGAATAAGCCCCGACACCGAGGAATGCACCGTGACCCAGCGAAATCTGGCCGGTGAACCCGATCAGGATGTTCAACCCGACGGCGGCGATGGAGGCTATCCCGACCATGTTCAAAATGTAGAGCGTATACGGTCCGCTCACGAACGGTACTACCGCAAACAGGATTGCGACCCCGACGGCCGACCATAATCGGCCGAAATCGGTCGAGAATACCTTGAGCTCCTCTTCGTACCGCTCCTTGAAATTCCCGCAGGGATGAAAGGTCGGCCTTCTCATCTCTCAGACCCTTTCGATTTCAACAAGTCCGAAAAGACCGTAAGGCTTGATCAGCAGGACGATGACGAGCACGATAAAGGGAATCACATCCTTGAGTGACGTGGACAGATAACCTCCGGTGAACGTCTCCAAAAGACCGATGAGAATCCCGCCTATCACGGCACCGGTTATCGAATCGAGACCTCCCAGTATCACGACCGGGAAGACCTTGAGCCCTATCGAACTCAACTCATGGACGTTGATCCCGTTTATGATCCCCAATACGATTCCGCTTATCGCCGCGACCAACGCGGCGATACCCCAGGAAAGGGCGAAGACACGTTTCACATGGACGCCCAGGGACAACGCGGCCGTTTGGTTGTCCGCCACGGACCTCATAAAGATACCCTGGGAAGAATACTTGAAAAAAAGGCCGAAAAGAGCAAGGAAAAACGCCCCGATGATGAGGGCACCCGTATAGACGGGGGGGATCGTGATGGCTCCAAACCGGAGGGATAGGCTCTCCGGCAGAAAGTCGGGGAAGGTATAGAGATTCCCACCCCAGAGAAGAAGCATCATACCCTTGAACATAGACGAAAGGCCGATCGTCAACATGATGACCTCGATCAGAGGTTCTCCTATGAGCGGACGGAGAAACAACCGCTCCACGATGAAACCCAGGATGAAGGAAGCCGCCAGCGTCAGAATAAAAGCCGCGTACACGGGCAACCCCCCCCAGGCCGTGAGCGTAAAGAAAAAGAAGGCGCCGGCCGCCAATAGCTCACCGTGGGCGAAGTTGATCACGCTCGACGCCTTGAATATCATAACGAAACCCATCGCGGAGATGCCGTAGATGAGCCCGATACAGACGCCGTTCACCATCAATTGTAGAAAAAATTCCATTCAGTCCCCCTCCGTTTATCCTGAGTCCCCGAACGCCTGAGAGCTACATCTCGATGATTCGGATACGTGCATCGATGCTGCCGACCTGGCCGTCGCGATAGCGAATCCTACTTTTGACGTCGACTTCTCTTTCCTTGCCGTACATCGCTTCTATGAGTTTTATGTAAAGGCCGTAGACGAAACGTCTGCGCACCTTGCCCGTCCTCGTCAGTTCATCGTCGTCCGCGTCCAGGAGTTTGTAGAGAAGGATGAATTTTCTGACCTTCATGAAGTCCGGAAGCTGCCTGTTTACTTTTTCAACTTCCGCTTTTATCAATTCCTGAACGGCTTCCTGCTGCGACAGGTCGCTGTAAGTCGTATAGGGAATCATGCGCTCTTCCGCCCAGTTACCGACGTTCCCCATGTCGATGTTGAGAAGCGCCGCGATGAAAGGCCTACCTTCGCCGAAGACCACCGCCTCCTTTATGTAGGGGCTGAATTTCAACCTCGTCTCGATAAAGTCAGGCGAAAAGGCCTCTCCTTCTTTGTTGCGTATGATCTCCTCTTTCCGGCCGATGATCAGAAGATGACCGTCGGCGTCTATGTATCCGGCGTCCCCGGTCTTCAACCAGCCGTCGAGAAAGGATTCCGAACTCGATTTGTAGTCGTCGTAATATCCCACAAAATTCGATTCGCTCCTCACAAGAACCTCCTGCTCCTCAGAGAGCCGCACCTCGATTCCCGGGAGAGGTTTGCCGACCGTTTCGAGACGGACCTCGCCGTCCGGCTGCACCTGGAATATTCCCCCAGCTTCCGTCAAACCGTAGCATTGCTTGAGATTTAGACCAGCCGCCCGGAAAAAACCTATAACCTCGGGACTGATTGGGTGACCGCCCGTGAACGCGCTTTTAAACAGCGAGCACCCGACCCTGTCGAGCAGGGGCCGGAAGACCATGACGGAGGCCAGCCGGTTCAAGAGCCGCAAATAGAACGGAACGGACTTCCTTCGCGTCTTCATCTCGACGATCTCACCGCCGATGCGTGAAGCGGCGGTAAAAAACATCCGCTTCATCCAGCCGGCGTCGGCCATCTTCACCCGTATCTTCGACGCCAAGTCTTCCCAGAACCTCGACGACGTGATTATGACATCCGGGCCGATCTCCCTGAAATCCTCGGCCACCGTCTCCGGAGTTTCGGGAAAGTTCATCGTCAACCCTCCGAGAAGGGCGACGCCGACACCCCACATCTGGTCCACGATCCATGCAGGCGGGGTTATGGATATCCATCTCGCCCCTACCGAAAACGGCTCGGCCTCAAGCCATTTCTCGGCTATGGCCGTGAAGTTCCTATGAGAGAGCATGGCTATTTTCGGAATGCCCGTCGTTCCCGATGTCTGGATCATGACTGCCACTTCCTGCGAGCGGCCCTTGCTGAGTTCTTCGACGAAACGACCTCCGTTTTCCGAGTCGTAGGCGCGACCGATTTCAAGAAGCTCGCGGAAACTCAGGAGCCACGGGTCGCTCCTGTAAGAGCGCATCCCCGTGGGGTCGATGTAGATGACCCGACGAACATGGGACAGTTTCTTCCGGGAATCTAATATCTTATCCGCCTGCTCCTGGTCCTGTACGATGACATAGGTTGCGCTGACCCGGTTCAGGGAGTGAACCAATTCCTCCGCGACGGCTGTCGTGAATAGGTTAAGTGTAACAGCCCCTGCCGCTTGACCGCCGAATTCGCTGAACAGCCACTCTACGTGGTTGTTCGTTATGATGCCGATTCGGTCACCGCGCTTCAGACCGACGGCGATCAACCCAAGGGCGGTATTCTTTACGTATTCGGCATAGTCGTGCCAGGTATACGGTTGCCATATACCGTAAGCCTTTTCGCGAAGGGCGACGCCTTTCTTCCCCAGGCGTTCGGCCTGCACATGGAGCAGCTGCGGCAAGGTCAACCTTGCAATCATTCCTCTATCAAGGCCGGGCGGCGCCTTCACCCCGTCACACATCGACATCCTCTCCCAGATACGCCTTGATGACCTCAGGATGGTTTTGAATTTCTTCAGGCGAACCTTCCGCGAGCTTCTCGCCGAAATTCAAGACGACCACCCGTCGAGATATGCTCATGACAATCGACATATCGTGCTCTACCAAGATCATCGTCTGGCCCCATCCCTCGTTCATTTCGATGAGAAACCGGGTCATATCCTCCTTTTCCTCCATGTTCATCCCGGCAAAGGGTTCGTCAAGAACCAACAGGCTCGGCTCAAGCGCGACCGCTCGTCCGAGTTCCACGCGCTTCCTCATCCCGTAGGGAAGAGAGCCGACAAGGGTCTTCCTGATCGGCTGAATCTCGAGAAAATCTATTATTTCTTCGAGGATGTGGCGATGCCGGACCTCCTCGTCTCTCGCCGCCCGGGTAAAACAACAGGCCGAGTCGAACCGATAGCGGCAGTGGAGGTGCCGCGCAAGCATGAGATTAGAGAGCACGGTCATCCCGGGGAAGAGCTCGATATTCTGAAAAGTCCGGCCTATACCAAGGCGAACGGCATCGTGCGTCGCGATCCGGGTAATATCCCGTCCGTTGAACCGGATGGTCCCGTCACCCGCCCGATAATAACCGGTTATCGTGTTGAGCAGGCTGGTCTTGCCGGCGCCGTTAGGGCCGATGACGGCGACCAGCTCCCCCGTCTTGACGTCGAGATCAACCCCCTGAAGCGCCGTAACCCCGCCGAAACTCAGCGAAAGATTCCGAACCTCGAGTTCGGCCCTCTTCTCCCCTGCCGTCTTCTCGAATATCGACGGTGTTCCGCGATACGATTTCATGCCGGACTACCTCAGCTTCGGCCTCTCTCTGCCGGGAGTGAAAAAATTGGTGAGCGGCCGGTATGTTCCATCATCATGGACTTGAACGATTCTTGCCTTGAATGAGGCCTCATGGTTGGTGGACGTATAAGTCACGGCAGGGACTAAACCTCCAAAATCCTCATTCCTGAAAGACTCCATCGCTTTGTTGACAGTGGCACGGTCGATGCGTCCGTATTTTTGGTGTGCCCTTATGAAGGACCGTTCCATGATCATGCCGACGACCACCCCTTCCCAGTACGATGCGTCGAACTGGTTGACAGTCCTGTAACGTTTCCACAATTCCTGCATTATCTTAATGCCGGGGGACTTGTCCGTCGGCAATCCTCCGGGAAACTGAATCACAAGCCGGTCCCGGATGAGACCTTTTCCCATCCTGAAAAAATCCGGGTCCGTAGAGGTCCAAGTACCGAGAAATAAAGGATTATAATTGATGCGGTCCGCCCCTTTTAAGACGCTGATGATGGCGGCTGGGAGCATCTGCATGAAGACGTATTCTGCACCTTTTCTCTGTAAGCGAAGAAGTTCGGTGGTCAGGTCGACCGTCTTCGGCGGGAATTCTTCGACGGCTACGATGTCTACCCCGACCTTCGCTGCGTAATCCCGGCTGGGCTTGTGGATTGACCGACCGTAAGCGTTGTTGTACGTGAGAAGCCCGACTTTCGGCGGCACCTTACCCCTGTGAACCGAGCGGATGTAGTCGAGGATCGCAAAACAGTCCATCCGGTAACTCCCGAACGGCAGATACATGTAGCCGACCGGCGGTTCGAGGATTTCCCAGCCTGTCGAATAATTGAGCGTAGGGATCATGTACTTTTGAACGATCGGTTTCGCCGCCAATCCTTCGCCCGTTCCCCAGGTAGCGATCATGTCGACATTGTCCTGAACGGCAAACCTTCTGACGGCCGAAACGGCCTCCGGGACCTTATAAGCTGTGTCCACAAGGACCATCTCGATATACCGCCCGGCGACACCCCCTTTTACTTCGTTTACATACCGAAAGTAATCCTGCTGTCCCTTTGCGTGGTATTGTCCCCACGTCGAAGCCGGTCCCGTCAGATTGATCGCCGCCCCTACCTTGATGTTTGCTGCCTGGGTATCCGCCACGCAGCAGAAACCCAGCAGGGCTACCGCGACCCAAACCGAGATGAACTTGGCACCTTTCATTCCTCTTCCCCCTCTCTTTTCCCCGTGTTGCTTCGTCCTTGCGACCATCATGGACCTTTTCGGTTCCTCTTCAGTCCAGACCGGCCGCACATAAAAAAGGCCGCGGATAATCCACGGCCACGAATAAAAAAGCCGTGGGCAACCTGGCCTGCCCACGGCCCTGTTCCAATCTTTATGGTCGAGAGCTCATCAGGCAAACCAGCCCGCTAAAGCCGAAAAAGCCGGCAGCCTCACCAAATCCGCCTGTAAACTTCTTCATCATAATGACCACACTCGACCTGATGGGTACTTATCTAATTCGGTCTCGCCGTATTGTCAAGAATTTTTTGCGGGAACAAAAAACCTTGACAATTACAGGTTGCTATGCTAATCCCCCCACCGGTCTTAAAACAGGCTGTCTTAGATACGTAACCGTTGACAACTTCGTAAAAAAGTCGGCATCAGGCACAGTCGGATCTATGCTGATGTCCCCCTTTCGATGCCGGAATGACTTTTTCGGCTTTTTACGGGGCGTCACCGTTTTTTTATGGTACGAATAATACTAAAGAAGGAGACAAGATGATGAGCGAGCGGTTTAAACGTGTTTTGGGCGCCGTCACAATGGCGCTTCTATTACTGTTCCTCGCAACGCCGCTTTTTGCGAGCGAAGCGGAACTAGCTATCCCCGTTCTGAGCTCAGCTCAGAACAATCTACTGATGATCGGTTTTCTCGTTTGTTTCGGGGGCATAGTATTCGGCTATCTTGAATACGTAAAAGTAAAGAAATTACCTGCTCACAAATGCATGCTGGACGTAGCTGAAGTCATCTTCCAGACCTGCAAGACCTACCTTGTTCAGCAGGGCAAGTTTTTGTTGATCCTGTTTGTTTTCATCGGCTGCTGTGTTCTCTACTATTTCGGTGCCCTACAGCACATGAGCATGGGCGACGTCCTGCTGATCCTCAGTTGGACGGTGATCGGGATCCTCGGTTCTTACGGCGTCGCCTGGTTCGGTATCCGTATGAACACCCTGGCCAACGCCCGCATGGCCTTCGCCTCCCTGGAAGGCAAGCCCATCAAGCTCTTAAACATTCCTCTGACGGCCGGCATGAGCATAGGGGTCCTCTTGGTGTGCGTAGAGCTCATCATGATGCTGATCATCCTTGTCTTCATGCCCCGCGACGTAGCGGGAGCATCTTTCGTCGGGTTTGCCATCGGTGAATCCCTCGGTGCGAGCGCCCTCCGTATCTGCGGCGGTATCTTCACCAAGATCGCCGACATCGGCTCCGACCTCATGAAGATCGTCTTCACGATCAAGGAAGACGACCCCCGCAACCCCGGCGTCATCGCCGACTGCACCGGCGACAATGCCGGCGACAGCGTGGGCCCCACGGCCGACGGCTTCGAGACCTACGGTGTCACGGGTGTCGCGCTGATCAGCTTCATCGTCCTGGCTTGCCTGCCCCAGTACCAGGCGGAGCTGCTCGTGTGGATCTTCGTCATGCGCATTCTCATGATCATCACCTCCATCGGCTCCTACTTCATCAACAAGATGCTGGTCGATTCCCTCTGGGGCGGCAAGGAAAAGGTCAACTTCGAAGCGGCTCTCACGTCGCTGGTCTGGATTACCTCGATCATTTCCATCGTCGTGACCTTCGTCATCAGCAAATGGCAGCTCGGATCTTACCCGAATGACCTGTGGATCAAGCTCTCCGTAATCATCAGCTGCGGAACGCTTGCCGCCGCCCTCATCCCCGAGCTGGTCAAGGTCTTTACGAGCTCCAACTCCCGGCACGTGGCCGAGGTCGTCACGGCCTCCCGCGAAGGCGGTCCCTCGCTGAACATCCTCTCCGGTTTCGTGGCGGGCAATTTCGCCGGCTTCTGGATCGGCATTGCCATCACCGGCCTGATGTACATCGCCTACTACACCAGCACCCTCGGGCTGTCGGCCTTCATGGAATACTCTTCCGTGTTCGCCTTCGGCCTGGTGGCCTTCGGTATGCTCGGCATGGGCCCCGTGACCATCGCCGTCGACAGCTACGGCCCCGTGACGGACAACGCCCAGTCGATCTACGAGCTGTCCCTCATCGAGACCATCCCCAACCTGGAGAAGGAAATCGAGAAGGACTACGGCTTCAAGCCCCGCCTGGACGTTGCCAAGCACTACCTCGAAGAGAACGACAGCTGCGGCAACACCTTCAAGGCAACCGCGAAGCCCGTGCTCATCGGCACGGCCGTCGTCGGCGCCACAACGATGATCTTCTCGTTGATCCTGCTTCTCCGGAAGGCCCTGGGGATCCAGCCCGAGATGATCCTCAACCTGCTCAACCCCTGGACCCTGCTGGGGATGCTCTGCGGCGGCGCCGTCATCTACTGGTTCACCGGTGCTTCCACCCAGGCCGTCGTGACGGGCTCCTACCGGGCCGTCCAGTACATCAAGGATCACATCAAGCTCGACGATGCGGCCAGCCTGAGCGCCTCCACGGAGAACTCCAAGGAAGTCGTGAAGATCTGTACGGTCTACGCCCAGAAGGGCATGTTCAACATCTTCATCGCGATCTTCTTCTTCGCCCTGGCTTTCGCGTTCCTGTCCGCACCCGTGAAGGGACCGGAATCGGCAGCCTTCTTCATCAGCTACCTGATCGCCATCGCCCTCTTCGGTCTCTACCAGGCCCTCTTCATGGCCAACGCCGGCGGCTGCTGGGACAACGCGAAGAAGGTCATCGAAGTCGACCTGAAGGAGAAGGGAACGCCCCTGCACGCGGCTGCCGTCATCGGCGACACCGTCGGCGACCCCTTCAAGGACACCTCCTCGGTTGCCCTGAACCCGATCATCAAGTTCACCACCCTGTTCGGCATCCTGGCGATGGAAATCGCCATCGCGCCGGATATGAGGGGCTCGGCGATCGTTGTCGGGGGCATCTTCCTGATCATCGCCATCTTCTTCGTCTACAGGTCCTTCTACTCCATGAGAATCCCCCTGGAGAAGTAAGGAAACAACCCGCCTGACAAAAGGGGCCGGCAGCCATGCCGGCCCCTTTTTTTATACGCACAACGCCCATCCTCACTCTGACATGGAGCAGCTAGAGGAAAGGGAGCATTCACCCTCACCCTTTCCCTCTCCCCTCAAGGGAGAGGGAACCTGAAAGGGTACAAGCCTTATTGAAATAAGCCTTGACAGCCCGGGACAAACTCAATACTTTCAGGAAGCCCCAACCTGCCGATCCTGGCAGACACACCAACCCTTCAGGGCAACTTTCATGGGCTTCAACTGCGGCGTTATCGGCCTTCCCAATGTCGGGAAATCGACCATCTTCAACGCACTGACCTGCGCCGGTGCCGAGGTGGCCAATTACCCCTTCTGCACGATCGACCCCAATGCGGGAATCGTCCACGTGCCCGACGAGCGGCTCGAGAAGATCGCTTCGGTCATCAAGCCCCCCAAGGTCACCTACACGACCATGGAATTCATCGACATCGCCGGTCTTGTGAAGGGCGCAAGCAAGGGCGAGGGCCTCGGCAACCAGTTCCTCGGCCACATCCGCGAGGTGGACGCCATTGTCCATGTCATCCGCTGCTTCGACAACCCGGACATTGCCCACATCTACGGGCCCATCGACCCTGCCCGGGACATCGAGATCATCAACATGGAACTCATCCTGGCGGACCTCGACACACTGGGAAAGCGCATTTCCAAGACAGACAAGATTGTCAAGACCGGGGACAAGACCGCCCGGAAGGCCCTGGAAGTCTACCGGCAGTTTACAGAAGCCCTCTATAAGGGAATTCCGGCGAGAAACGTGCCCGTGCAGGATGATGAGCAGGCGATCCTCGATGAAGCCCATCTGCTGACGTCCAAGAAGGTCCTCTACGTGGCCAACGTGAGCGAAAAGGTCCTCAAGGAGGATGGGCCGTACATCGCGAAAGTTCGCGAAGTGGCGGCCAAGGAAGGTTCCGGCGTCGTGGCGATCTGCGGCGACCTCGAGATGGAAATCGCCAAGCTCGACCGCGCAGAACGCAAGGATTTTCTGGAAGATCTCGGACTGAAGGAGTCAGGGCTTCAGCAGCTCATCCGCGAGGGGTACGCGCTTCTCGATCTCATCACCTTCTACACCACCGTGGGCCCGGAGCTTCGGGCCTGGACCATCCGCAGGGGAACGAAGGCGCCCCAGGCGGCAGGGAAAATTCATACCGACATGGAGAGAGGCTTCATACGGGCCGAGGTGCTCCGTTACGAGGACTTCATCCGTGCCGGCAGCATCGTACAGGCCAAGGAGAAGGGGCTGCTTCATTTCCAGGGAAAAGAGTATGAAATCGCCGACGGCGACATTGTTTATTTCAGGTTCAACGTGTAATTTCACGCCCTTAAAGCATAATATTTTTTATTGACAAGCCCCCTTCGATATAGTAAAAACCGACCCTTGAGAACAACTGCCCGCAAGGGTAAAAAGTCAAAAGGAGGTGAAACAACTAATGAAGAAGGCACTCGTACTGGTACTCGCCCTTTTGCTCGCCGTTTCTTTCTCGTTCGTAGGTTGCGCGAAGCAGGAGGAGAAGAAGCCCGCGCCCGCGCCCGCAGCGGCACCTGCTCCGGCACCCGAGAAGGCTCCTGAGAAGGCAGCAGCTCCGGCCCCGGCCCCGGCTCCGGCTCCGGCTCCGGTTAAGAAGTAGTCACAGAACAGGAACTAGGCTGTCAGAAAAACCGGGCATCCACGCGGATGCCCGGTTTTTTATCTACAGGCCTGTGAAAAATCACTTCCCTGATCTCCCTCTCCCCTCCGAGGGAGAGGGTTGGGGTGGGTACAAACCGGTTACATAGTTT